>NC_016620.1:2400000-2745311 GCF_000210915.2 Halobacteriovorax marinus SJ | reverse complement strand
TCCTTTCATTGGAAAGAAGGGCGAAACGTTCTAGATCAATTCTTCTTTGTTCAAGGGGGAGAGTTGATTGAAAGTGACTTTCGAACAATATTAAAAATCTTTATGAATGGTGGAAAGGTTATTTTGGATAACTCTGACCTCGATGCTCAACTGGTAAGAAGACTTGAATCTTTCTTCTTGGAGAATAATTTAGAAGTTGAAAAAGTAAACTTCCTCACTGATGTGACTTATGCTCAATTAGGAGAGGGGAAGTTAATCGTTTTTAATGGTGAAAAGCTTCTCTCTAGAGGGAGGGGTGAAAAAGTTAACTTCTGGAAGAAGCTCATTGGAACTTTTGAAGTACAGCATATTTCTGTAGAAGTTTCTGAGAGTGTAGAGGTCTTTTGGAGAACGAGAAGTTCTTCTATTAATGAGCTTAACTATGAAGAGGTTAGAAGGCTTAGTATTTATAATCCTACTAGCTATAAGAAAAAGGTTAAGTTTAAGTTTGCAAAGAACTTTGCACTCTTAAAAATAATTGATGAATATAACTGTGATCTTTCAACGCAACCACATGAGATTCAGGGAGAGCTGCTACCAGATGGTTCTTTCAGTATCGATTTTGGTGTTTTCTCTTAAGGTGAAAGTATGGATAAGCTAATTGCAATTTATAGATATAAGAACCCATATAACGAATTAGAGCAATCGAAAGGCTCTTATTATTTATTGCATCTACTAACTGATGAAGGTGCTTTAAAGCCAGAGCTTATGCATAGATATTGCCAGGAGTTTGATGTCGATAAACCGGAAGGTGAAGTTGGCTTCGGTCCATTTGAAAGCGTTGATGAAATTACTAAGTTCTGTTTTCATATCAGTGAAGACCTGAGACTTCCATATATTGGGCTTCACTCTATGGATGAATTTAATACAATTCTAGAGGAGTCTTCAAAAGTAAGTGATCTTCTTGAAGCTTTAAGTAGCGGTGGAAATATCTTAGAAAATATTTCAATAACTCAGAGAAAGACTTTCTTGCAGAGAGTGTTCGATCGAAATTAAAGTAGAAGAAGACGTTGTAAGTCTTTAAAATTACTAGTATCGTCCAGAAAAATTAAGGTTCCACATACTTATATTCTTTTTAATTTTTGCTAAAATTTTACCCAATACAGTTTCGATTACAGGGAAGTTATGGAAGCAAAAATTATCTACTTTGACGAAAATATAGAAAATCATTTACTACTACAGGGATCGATTAGAGATCAATTTAATGTAACGCCGATTAATCGACGAGAGGTTTTACTTGGTGAACTCAGTAAGAGAAGTGACATTGATCTTATTCTCTTAGATGATAGCGATGTTAGTGGTGGCTTTTTTGAATTTCTAAATGACGTTCTGATAGCGATAGATAAAGAGCAAGTTGCTCTCATTTTAATTTCGTCTAGAGATTCAGTTGAAAATAGAGTTAAGGCCTTTGATTATGGAGTTGATGATTTTCTTACTAGGCCAATTACTGCAAATGAATTAAACGCTAGACTCTCTAATAAAGTTGAGAAATATAAAAAGACAAGTGCTCTAGAACTAGAGTTTGGAAATTTAAGTATTAGTATTAGTGATCAGAGAGCTCTGATTGATGGTAGGGATACTTGTTTAACTCCTATTGAATTTTAAATCCTATTAACTCTTGTAAGAAACCCAGATAGATTACATTCAAAAGATGTTCTCGTGAAATCTCTTTGGGCCGGTGGTCACTATGGTAAGTCTAAGGCCATTGATACTCATATTTGTAACTTAAGACGAAAAATTAGAGGTGCTAGTCACACAATCAAGTCGACAAAAGGAAGAGGCATTGGACTTGCCAAGGCCTCTGTAGAAAGGTTTATTTAATCATTTTTAGTTGTGCACTAATGGCCTTATGGTCTGAACTATAAAGGTCATTGTGTACTTGTGAATCTAGAACTTGTAAGTTTTTAACGAAAATAAAATCTAAGATAAAACCAAACATCTTTTTTCTAGTATCATTCTTAAATTCAACTTCTTTCATGCCCACTTCTTTCGTGATCTTCTTTAGAAATAATTGCTTTTCAAGAGTCCAAGTATTGAAGTCTCCCGCAAAAACAGAAGGTCCATTGTGCTTCTTAATGATATCAGCTGCGTCTTGTAGTTGAGAGTGCAAAGAGAGAGAAGAGACAAAGTTAATAGCATGAATATTAACGACTAAAAGCTCTTTTTCTGAATTTTTGATAGGGTACTTTGTAAAGAGAGTGATCTTTGGAGTAGAGAGAACTGGTTCTCTCTTCTTACTTCTTAAAAACTTTTGCCACGTTGGTTCTACTTTAGACCCAGTTGCAACTCCCGTTCTCTTACCATCTTTCTTATACATAAAAGAAGTCGCGCCCGTAAATGACACACCCTCAGTGTGAGAGAAAATATTTAAAACATTCTCTGTTGTTAGCATTTCTTGTAAAAGAAATAGGTCGTAATCTTTAATTACTGATTTAAACTGACTGTCCCAGCCTTCTTTCTTGGCCTTATATATATTCCAAACAAAGACATTGAATGCTTCACCATTGATAGAATCTTGCTTTGAGCTTCCATAGTTAGTTAGAACTTTATCATCTTTAGGAACCTCAACTCCAAGCCATGCGTAGGTAGTGAGTTGTGATGCTAAGAATACTGCTAGAAATAGAATGGCCTTTTTCATTTTATCCTCTATAAAAGGTTCGTTCATAGTTTAACGAAAGTTTAAGGTAATTAAAATAATGTTTTTTAAACTTGCGTAACGTCTTGTTAATTGATTCAATTAGATATGGAAAAAAAGAAAATATTTCTCTTAGATGATGAACAGGACATGCTTGATACAATTTCAGAAATTCTCCTTAGAGAATTTGATGTTGTTACCGAGAGCAATTGTCTTAAGGCGATAGATATTTTAAAGGTCAATAAATTTGATGCTATTCTCTTAGATATCAATATGCCAGTAATGAATGGATTTTCTGTTTATAAAGAAATTTCAAAATATATAGATTTAAGAAGAACGACAGTCATGTTTCTCTCTAGTATTACCAAGGTTGAGACGAAGGTCGAAGGTCTTGAGCTTGGTGCCGATGACTATATAATTAAACCAGTATTATCGAGAGAGCTACTTGCTAGAGTAAAAAATAGAATAAATAGACTCGAAAAAGAAGCTCCAAGTGTCTATCAATACGGCTCAACTAGGTTGTCTGTTGACTCGCAAAGGCTTGAAATCCATGGGGAAGTTGTGGATATTACGCCAACTGAATATAAGATTCTTCACTGTCTTTGGAAGAATGTTGGGAAAATGGTCTCGAAGAATGATCTCTCTCAGTCTGTGTGGGGCGTCTCGGATATTGATGCTCATACAATTGATAGCCATGTATCAAATCTTAGAAAGAAGCTCACTGAGCCAGAAGTTGAAATTTTAGTGGCAAAAGGGCGTGGAATTACACTCAATTTACGAGTGTAATCTTTGCTTGGACACTTGTGTAAACCCTTAATAAGAGTTATGTATTCCCCTTACAAAACTATAATTGGGGAATCGACTTGGCCAAGAAAGAAGTCTCACTATATTCACTAACCCTAGAGGAATTGAGAGAGTATCTCAAAGAGCAGGGCTTTGCTAAATTTGCAGCAGATCAAGTTTATAATTGGATCTTTAAGCGCTATGAGTTTGACTTTGATAAGTGGTCAAATGTTTCAGGTAAAATCAAAAAACACTTCGAAGAAAATTTAGATACCTTCCTTCCAAAAGTCGTTTGGAATGGATTGAGTAAAGATGGAACAAGAAAATTCCTCATTGGAATGAATGACTCAAATACTGTTGAAGCGGTGGCCATTCCTGCAAAGAATAATAGACTTACTCTTTGTGTCTCTTCGCAGATTGGATGTGCTATTGGTTGTACATTTTGCCACACAGGTACAATGGGACTAACAAGACATTTAACAACAGGTGAAGTTGTTGGACAGTATCTTGCCGTTACAAAGTGGTTACGAGAGAATGTTGACGAAGAGGCGAGGCTAACAAATATCGTCTACATGGGACAAGGTGAACCTCTTCATAATTTTAATAATGTAAAGCAGGCCACGAAAGTCTTTATGGAAGAGAAGGGGATTGGTCTAGGACAAAGAAAAATCACTCTTTCAACTTCGGGACTCGTTCCACAAATTGAAAAGCTTCAGGACTTTCCTCCTGTAAATGTGGCGATTTCTCTACATGCTGCTCACAATAATATTCGTACAGAGTTAATGCCTATTAATAAGGCCTATGATTTAACGAGGCTTTTTGAGGCCATTAGAAAAATTCCTCTAAAGGCCCATCGTTGGATTACTTATGAATATATTCTCATTGCAGATCTTAATGATAGAGTTGAGGATCTTGATGGCTTGAGTGATCTCTTAGATAAGAAAGTTTCTAAAGTTAACCTTATTCCTTTTAATGAATATCCAGAGTCTAAATTTAAGAGACCAAGTGATGAAAAAATTAAGTGGTTTCAAGATGAACTAAATAGAAGGGGTTATATTTGTACGACTCGTACAACGAAAGGAACTGATATCTTAGCAGCTTGTGGTCAGTTAAAAAGTGAGCACGATAAGCTCAATCTCTGGGCCGATTAATTCGCTTCAGATGGGTCGAACGGCCATGGTTCGACCTTAGGCTTCTTCGATTTAGAAGAAGGCTTTCTCTCTGATGAAGGACTTCTATCCTTTTCAGGAGCGATATCCTCTTCAGAAGCAACATCTCTATCTGGAATAACTTCTTGTTCTACTTCGTATTTAGATTCCCAGTCTCCCTTAATAATTACTTGACCTGAATGGTCGGGATGTCTGGAGATTTTAATATCTGGCGCTTGATAAGACTGCGCAGACACAGTAAATGCCATCATAAATAGAATTGTTGTTAGAATTGTCTGTCTCATAATGACTCCATATTCAATTTCTCAACTATTTATCGTCAAATTCGTAAAAAACATTAGGGAAACTTTTGTGTTAAGTTTACGGAAGCTATTGTTTTTGGGAAGATATAAGGAATTAATAATTTTTCCAAGATGGAGAATTCTGGTGCAAACAAAAAACAGGGCAGTTGTTGGAATCCTTTTAATGGTCTTCCTATTCTTTGTAATTTTAATGGTCTTTGCTACTTTCACAGTAAAAGTCTTTAATGATGAGTCAAAGGTCTTTGACTCTCAAAATAAAAGAGGTCAAATAGCAGTTATTGAAGTCTCGGGTCCTATAATGCAGGCCAAGGAAACTGTAGAGCTATTAGAAAAGGCCGAAAAAGATAAATCAGTTAAAGCAATTATTCTAAGAATTAACTCACCGGGCGGTGCCGTTGGTCCTACTCAAGAAATCTATGAAGAGATAAGAAGAATAGATAGCGCTTACAATCCAGAGGATAAGACCGCTAGTGGAAAGCCAATCTATGCAAGTTTTGATGCTATTGCAGCTAGTGGTGGATACTATCTAGGGGCAGCAGCTAGAAAGATTTACGCTTCGCCAGGAACTTTAACAGGTTCCATCGGTGTAATTATGAACTTCACAGATCTCTCTAAGGTTTTTGAGTACTTCAAAGTTAAACAGACTCCAGTCAAAGCAGGGAAGTATAAAGATATTGGTTCTCCTCATAGATCAATGACAAATGAAGAGTCTGGATTGATGAATAAGATGATTCAAGTCGTTCACAAGCAATTCATGAGAGATATTGAGGCCACGAGAAAAGAGAAATTAACTAAAGAGATTTTAGAGTTGGCACAAGGGCAAATATTTTCTGGAGAGGAAGCTAAGGAGCTAGGTCTTGTAGATGAGCTTGGAAGTCTTTGGAAGGCGGGAAGAGATATTCATAAAGAGTTAAACCTAGAGGGAGAGTTTGCTCTAAAGTATATTAAGAAAAAGAAGAAGAGCGGATTTTGGGACCTTGTAGATAACCTTGATCAAGCGACGACAAATATTAGGCTTAGTACAATGGTTAACTATATGCCGATGTTGATTTTTGGAAAATAGGAAATAGGTTTGGAAATATATTTAGAGTGGATTCAAGAATACCTTTTGGCCATTGTTGCAGTGGTTATTATGGTTATTCTCTTCTTTCATTACTTAGTTGAAAAAGATACTGGGGTAAAGCTTTCAAAGAGATATCGAAACTCCATTTTTGAAGCACAGTCAAAAGTCTTCTTAAATGCAACTCAATATCTAATCTCTGGAAATAAAGACCTCGCCATTAAAGAATTTTTAAATGCCGTAGATATTAATAGGGAAACGATTGAAACCTATTTTGCATTGGGTGGGCTATTTAGAAGTAATGGTGAAATAGAGAAGGCAATTAGTATTCATAGATCTTTAATCGCTAGAGAAAATATCTCTGAGTCTCACAGGCTTAGGGCCCTTAAAGAGCTTGCCATTGACTTTGATAAGGGTGGCTTTGTAGATAAGGCAGTAGAGACATATAAAGATGTTCTTAAAATAAATAGAGACCAATTTGAAGTGATTCAATCTCTTTGTAGAATCTATGAAGATGTTGAGGATTGGGATCAGGCCTATCACTATAGAATTATGCTCTCTAAAGTTGGACATAATAATCAAGCAGAGACGATCTCACACATACTCGTTCAAAAGGCGAGAATATACTTCGAAAAAGGTGAGTTCGCTAAGAGTAGAGAAGACCTAGAGGATGCATTTAGATTTGCGCCATCAGTTTCCGCTAAAATATTGAGACTTAGAGTTCAACTTCACGATGGGAATCTAGAACAAGCTAAATTCTCTCTATTAGAACTTTTAAAAGAACATCCAATGTATGCCTCTTTTATCTTTGAGTCACTTGAAGAAGGATTTAAAGGGGAGGAAGCCGAGCAAGAGCAATATAGCACTCGACTAACAATGCTTAGAGATTACTTTTTAGAGTTAGATGATTCAGAGTTTTTAAATTCACCGTCAGTGATCCTTTCGAAAGTCAGACTGCTGAAGTCTAGAAATATGCTAGAAAAGGCCTATGCTATAATGGAGCCGTGGGTAAATAATCACCCTCATAACTCTCAGGCCATCTATAGTGAGTATATTAAGCTCTTAATTGATCTTGGAAAAAGCGAAGAAGTTGTTAAGTATACTAAAGACTTTTTAAATAGTTTCCACCAGTCACTTACTAAGCACTATTGTAATGAGTGCGGATATAACTCTGATGAAATCTTTTGGAGATGCCCTCAGTGTCATTCATGGGAAACAATTCAGTTTAGATGGAAGGTTTAAAGTGAAAGCGTTAGCTATTGCATTGTCCATTTTATTATTATCGATCAGCACCTTTGCTCAGGGTCAGGATCAGAAGAAAGTTCTAGATAAGGTGATGTATGTAAATCAACTCTTTGCTCAGGTTCACAAGAATCCTTCTAAGCACTCTATCTATTTAACGACGACAGAGTGTGGCCATCCAGTAAAGGTGTACAAGTTAGTGTCTAAGAGTAATGCGAGAGTCTTATTTAATAGAACTTGGAAAATTGTAAAAGTAGGTTCCTATGATGGATATATGAATGGAGACTACTTGAGTTCAACCAAACCAAAGTGTTTTCAAGATAAGTATCCTAAGTTTTTTGACTCCCTAGATTTAGAAATTACAGATATGTTCTACTGGGGAAAGCTATATGACCAATATGTGACAGGTCAATCGAGAGCAAATTAAATGAAGATTACTTTAATCATATCTATTTTCCTAATGAGTATCAGCAGCTTTTCTGTAGAGAAATCTAAAGAGGAAAAGGAAAACGAGTTAGTTGATTTCTCAAAGATAAAAGACGTTATCAAAAGTGATGGGTTAGAGGAAGCTGCGAGAAAGAAATCTCTAATTGCTTTAGAAAAGAAGAAGAAGAGATTAGAGAAAGATCGCGCAAGATATAATATTCCTAATGAAGAGGAATTTTGGCCTTTTATCAGTGAGTTTTGGCTCATAAAGAATGCTCCTGTTCTAATGTGGAATGTTAAAAAGCCAGATTATGGATTAGACGAATCTTTTGAACAAGTTCTAAAGAATATTGGTGTCTTTGGAATTAAGTTTAGAATTCTATTGGTTGATTCTCCTAATGTCTTTCACTTTGGTCTACCTTATAAGAAGAATGAATACCTCTTTCTCTTATCTATTCCTTTTATTAGAACGATGGATTTAACGAAATTAGAGATCTCAGTACTTCTATTTGAGAACTATCTAAGAGTAAAGCAGGGTCTATTCAAAGAAATGGCCATGACTAAAGAGGTTCGCTCAGCACTGGGGACAAATTTTCAAAATAAGAAATTAGATCCTAATATGCTCAAGAGTATCTTAAAGAAATATGATCAAATTGTACTTAGTGAAGGCTTTAATTTTAAACAACAATTCTCTGTGACAAAAGAAATGGAAAAGGTTCTAAAGAATAACTTAAAGCTTTGGAACGCTTATTTCTCTCTTCTTAGAAAAGTAGATAAGCTAGTTAAGGAAAACACACTCTACGAGCAGTATGTAAAGATCTATCCATCTCCTGAATTACAAATTAATTGGTTAACCCCTAAGTGATATGCAAGAGAAGTTAGCACTAGAGGAGAGAAAGAGATTTCTTATTCACCTCTCATTTATCATTTTCTTTTTCATTCTTAATTGGGCAATTTTTCTCATTGTCTCGTCTGTTGTGACTTTCTTTCACCTTCAGCTGGGTCATTCTCTCAATATTGTTGAAAATTGGAACTTTGATCAGGGATGGGAGATCACTTCTTTAGTTAAAGTGATTTCTTTCTTTGTTATTATAAAGTTTATATCTATTCGCTCTACATCTAGAAAGCCAATGAGAACTTTCTTCATAGATCACTATAAGAATGTGAGTAGCCCTCTTTTTACTTTAATTATATTTAACCTAGTATTTGCAATTATTTTCTTAAGACCAGTGATTGCTCAAAGAGTAACTTTCGAGCTTTTTAAAGTCTTTTCATCTTATTTAGGTTCTATTATTTTTATTTTCTCGGAAGTGATCTTTCTCTTATTTCTTCAAAATGTTTACAAAGTATCAAGTAAGAAGAAAATCATAGAGACTATACTCTTTGTCATTCTAAGTTATTTAGTGAATGTGAATGTCTTTACTCACTCTCAATATTCCTTATCGTCTCTTCCTTTCTTTCTTCTGCTTTGCTTTAGTTCATCCTATTGGTCAAAGGGAAGTTGGAGTTATCCTTTATTAGTATTAGTTATTTTTATCGGACCACTAATCAGTTTATTGGGGATTGATTTTATTTGGGGGAATGAGTTTTCATATTTGATTTCTTCAAGTGATCCAGGACCGCTTTTATTTACATCTCTCTTGTGCGTGTCTCTCGGTTATATGTATTTTTGTCGAAGGAAAAAGTCTGATTCTCTAGATCAAGTATAGCATTGCCGGTTGCAGCTTTAATTTAACAGTATAAAATATTAGTAATAATTTTGAATTTAAGGAGTTCATTTTGACTACAGGTGAATTAGATATTGTACAAATCATGCTTGACTCAGGTCTTGTCGTTAAAACAGTTCTACTGTCTTTAATTCTTGCTTCAGTTGTATCGTGGGCAATAATTTTAAAGAAAAAGAAATTGATAAAAGAGTTAGAAGAAAATAGTAGAGACTTCTTAGAGGTATATAAAAACTCTACATCTTTGAAAGATATAATGGAGAGTTGTCACAGACTTTCGCTCTCTCCTCATAAATCATTATTTACTAATGGCTATCTTGAATTATCGAAGTTAAAAGATGCACTTGGTGATGATAAAGAGAAGTTAGAACAACATATCACAAAACATGGTCTTCAATTCCTTGAAAGGGGAATGAAGAAAGGTGTTCATGAGATTAATATCGAGTTAGAGCGCTTCTTGGCAACGCTAGCAAGTATTGGTTCTGTAACTCCTTTTGTTGGTCTCTTTGGAACAGTGTGGGGGATTATTGGATCCTTTACTGGTCTTGCTGGTGGGGGTGCAACTCTAGATGCTGTGGCTCCAGGTATTGCTGAAGCCCTTGTTGCAACTGCAGTTGGTCTCGTTGCAGCTATTCCTGCAGTATGGTTTTATAATAAGTTTAATAATGAAAATTCTCATATCCAATCGGAGATGGAGAGCTTTGGACAAGAATTTTTAAACGTTGTTGAAAGATCATTAGTAAAATAGGATAAAAATATGGCCTTTAATGTTGGAAATAAAAAGGGTGCAATTTCTGAAATTAATGTGACTCCTTTGGTCGATGTCATGTTAGTTCTACTTGTTATCTTTATGATAACTGCTCCTTTAATGTTAAACGGTATAAAGTTAGACTTACCTAAAACAAAAGAAGTTAATCCCATAAGCTTGAATACTACTCAAGTCGTACTTTCTTATACTAATAGTGGCGATTACTATATTGGTGAAACTAAGGTTCTTAGAAGTGAAATCATTTCGGAAATAAAGGCGTTATTTCAAAAAAATAAAACGGATACTCTCTTTTTGAGAGCTGACTTTGCAATGAAGTATGGTGATGTCGCTAATTTAATGTCCTATTTAAAGAGAGAGGGAATCTTAAAAGTTGCCCTCGTTACGGAGATTGAAAAGAAATAATGAACACTAATGTTTTAGCAAATAAATCATTTAAGTATTACTTTAGTTGGTCATTTTTCTTCCATATCACTATTGCTGTACTCTTTTTCTTATTTGGAAAATTAGTGCACGACAAGATTCAATCAACTAGGGATTATAATATGAAGCTTGTACAGGCTTCTGTAAAAGTTGATATGGTTGCAATGCCTAAGTTTACCCTTAAAGAATTAAAGGCAATGCAGCCTCCGGCCAAGGGTGAAGTTGTAAGAGAGAAGCCTTCTGCTAAACCTGCTGAAGTTATCAATAAAGATGATACTGTTTTTGAGAAGAAAGTCGCTAAGCCAAACTTCTTAGATATGATGAAAGACTTATCTAATAAGAAAGTAGAAGTTAAGAAGGCTAAGCCAACACCTAAAAAGAAAGGTGCTGATGATGGAATCGGTATTGACTCTAATACATTGAAAAAGTTAGTCGCTGAAGGAAATAAGATTTCTAAAGGGGTTGCTCTCTCTGGAACTGGACGATCAGATCAAGAACTTACTGAGTTTCAACTATACGCTTCAACACTTTCTGCTAAAGTGAAGCAATTTTGGAAACTTCCAGGATACTTAATAGACAAGAATTTAAAATGTAGAATAAGAATTTATTTAAAATCAGATGGCTCACTATTAAGAAGTGAGATCTTTGAATCTAGTGGTGAAGAAGAATTTGATAAGAGAGCTATGGCGGCCATTAAGCAAGCTTCACCATTTTCTGCCGTTCCCCCTGCCAGTAGAGGCAATGCCTTAAAAGGGGAGATCGTACTCGGATTCCCTCTATAGGAGAAATTATGAAGAAGCTTATTATTTTATTTTTATCATTACTTTGTTGGAATGCATTTTCACAAATCAATATTGTAGCTGTTGGTGAAGCTGAGTTAGAGCTCTCTAAAGTTGAGGTTGCAAAGCCTATTCTTCAAGGTGGAGTGAGCGGAAGCTTTATTGCAGATGCTTCGACCATAATGGACGTTATAAGAAATGACTTCTCTTTTTATATGAAGAAATTTTCAGTGAAAAAAGAGCTCTCTTCTATATCTGAAGGTGGATTTAACTACAGCTCTTTTAAGACCCAAGGTGTGAGTTATGTAATTAGAGGATTTTTTCGCCAATCAGGAAATTCTTTGCAGGTAACGTTATTAGTTCATGATGTGGCCAATACAAAAGTTGTAAGCGAGGAGAGTTATACATATAGTGGAGAAAACCCAAGAGGTTTTGCTCATAGATTCTCTGATACTGCTTATAAGAAAATTACAGGCAGTGATTCAATCTTTAATTCTAAAATGATCTTTGTTTCTGATAGACATGGAAATAAGCAAACACCAGTGAAAGAACTTTATATGATGGACTTTGATGGTGGTAATAAGAAGAGGCTTACTCATCATGGAGGTGTTGTAATTTCACCTGCAATCTCTCACGACGGTACGAAAGTTCTTTATTCACTTATAAAGAATGAGAAAAGTAAGCATAGAAATATCAATCTTCGCGTTTACGATTTAGAAACAGGAAGAAATAGTCTTGTTTCAAGTAGAAATGGATTGAACTCCGGAGCAGTTTTCATGCCTGGTGGAGAGTCTATTCTTCTTACTTTAAGCCATGTAGGTAATGCAGAAATTTTTATTATGAATTTAAAGACGAAAGCTCTAAAGAGGCTTACTAATAGCTATTCTCCAGACGTTGACCCTTCTATTAATGAGAATGGTTCAATAATGACTTTCCTCTCAGGAAGGGCAGGGAAGCCAATGATCTACACTATGGATATGGCCACAAGAGCGGTTAAGAGAATCAGTTTTGTTGGAAAATTTAATGCAACTCCAAGGTTTGCTCCAGATGGAAAGACAATAGCATTCAGTTCATGGTTAGATTCTCGCTTTGATATCTTTAGAATTGACAGTGATGGTAGTAATTTAGCTAGGTTAACTAAGGACTTTGGCTCTAATGAAGATCCTACCTATTCAAATGATGGACAGTTTATAGCCTTTTCTAGTCAGAGAGTTCTCTCGAGGACTAGGGCCGTACAAAATATATACATAATGGACAATGATGGAGAAATTATAGGGGCGATCACCGAGAATTTCGGAAACTGTACAACTCCTAGATGGACTAAGTCATTGTAATTGCGAAAATACAGTAAAAAAAATGAACACCCGAGCATTTTAGTCTTGTAAAAAATTCAGACGCAATGTATTATTTTCTTAGATTAACGCTAAGCGTAATTAATTAAATAATTCATATATCTGACTAGGAGATGAACAATGACTGAGATGGTGGCTAAAAACTCTACAAGAATCGAAGAATTATCGTCTATTTTATTATCAACTCTAGACGAGCAAGTCTTCTTCAATGAGATCTCAAAATGCTTAAATGAAATCATCGCAAGTGATAGAGTTAGAATTCTTAGAGTAAGAGAAAATGGTTCATCATTATTAGTTAGTGAAAATGGCCAGTCTATAGAAGATGGAAACATCATCGAAAAAGGATCAGGAATTTCTGGTCATGTTCTTAGAACAAAGAAGTCATACTTCTCAAATAATATTTCAAGAGATCCACTCTTTGCTTCAAACTGTGATTCTGACACAGTAGCCGAGCTTTGCGTTCCTCTAGGTTGTGACGGTTTCATGATTGGAACTATTCATATTCAATCTCTATCTGAAGAGAGAGCGTTTGCAAGAGAAGATATTACTGAGGTTCTAGAGATTTTAAACTCAATTGAAAAACCAGTAAAAAATATGAAAATTTACTTATCAGCTAAGTTCTTAAACGAGTCTCTATCTAGACAGATTGAAGCTAAGGAAAAAGAACTAGAGCAGAGTAAGTCTAGTGTAAATGTATTAGACTCATACAGAATTGAAGAAAGAGATATTATTGGTAAGTCTGATTCTATGAAAGAGCTCATTAGAGTAGCTGACAAAGTAGCAGCTGTAGATGTTGCAACTTTAGTTCTAGGTGAATCTGGAACAGGTAAAGAAATGGTTGCGAGAAGAGTTCACTGTAGAAGTGAAAGAAAAGAGGGTGCATTTATCTCTGTAGATTGCTCGTCTCTCTCAGAAGCACAATTAGAAATTGAATTATTTGGTGAAGAAGCTAGAGATTTCACGCAAGCACATAATGCAAGACTTGGATTAATTGAGCAGGCGAATAATGGAACTCTATTCATTAATAATATTGAGTCAATGCCAGTCATGATTCAGTCAAAGTTAATAAAGTTTTTAAATGAAAAAATGGCCTTTAGAGTAAGAGGACAAATTCCTTATAGATCAGATGTTAGAATCATTGCTTCAAGTGCAAAGGATTTTTCTGAGTTAGTTGAAAAAGGATTATTTAGAGAAGATTTATTTTACGCTCTAAATACTATGTCTCTAAGAGTACCAGCTCTAAAAGATAGAGTAGAAGATATCGAAATGTTAGCATCATTTTTCCTAAACAAAGGAAAGAGTGCTGAGCTACAAAAGTCATTAGCTCCTGGAGCGCTAAAGTCTTTACAAGATTACCACTGGCCAGGAAACGTAAGAGAGCTACAGTCGGTAATGGAAAGAGCATTTATTCTATCTGATGGAATGATTGTTGAGAGAGATCACTTATCTGAAAGTGTTTCTCAAGCTGAAAAAGTTGAAGAGATTGTTGATTCAAAAGTTATCGAGTTTAGCGAAATGACTTTAGATGAATTAGAAAGAAAGCATATCTGTCATACACTAGAGCACTTAGGTGGTAATAAAACTAAGACTGCTAAGACTTTAGGAATTACAGTTAAGACTCTTTATAACAAGCTTCACTCATACGGAATGATTGAGCCGAAAGAAGCTTAATCACTGCGATAGAGCAACGTGTAAAAATTAAATTTGAATTATTGAAATATACTAAGTATTATTTAAATTCGCCCCAGAAGTAATTTTGGGGCAAATTGTTCTTTTAAGGAGGACCCGTGAGTACGACTACAGATACATCAACAATTGAATCAAAAGGTATTAGAAATTTTCGTACAGCTGCTGATATTGAGAACTTTTATAGGTTTATTCAAGATAACGGACTTAGAAGAGAAGCAAGTCTTGTTCTTTCTGCCATCGTTGGAAACTTAAGACAGAAAGAGAAGAAAGAAACGCGTAAGAAAAAAGCAAAAGCTAGAAGAAAAGAAAAATTACAATAAAATAAATCCGGCCGGGAAGGCCGGTATTCTTTTTTAAAGAATTTTGAGGTTGTACATGGATGTTACGAAAAAGGGAAGAGTTGTCTTCGACCCTATCTATGGCTTTATAAAGCTAACCCCTGTTGAATATGAAATAATACATTCACCTTTTTATCAAAGATTGCGTTGGATAAAGCAGTTAGGATTTAGTTTCTATGTATTTCCAGGAGCTGAGCATTCTCGTTTTGGTCACTCTATTGGAGTTATGTTCAATGCCCACCGAATTCTTCAGTCATGCTCAAGAGCAGTTTCTGATGAAGATTTAATGGATATAAATTGTTTAAGTAAAGAAGCTATTTATCACAAGTCCTTAAGGATTGGTGCTCTATTGCACGATCTTGGTACTTTTGTTTTTTCCCATACAACTGAATCGGCGTATATCACTTTTGGAGAGACAACTAACTCAAAAGGTGGGAAGGGATTACAAGATGACCACGAGAACCTTGGTTCATTTATAATCAAGAATACAGATTACGAAGGTGGAATAACACATATTTTGAAAAAGTATGGTCTAGATCCGCAAACAATATCAGATTTAGTAAAGGGTGTTGATCCTTCAATCTTGGCAAATCAAATTCTTCATTCAGAGATTGACTGCGATAGAATGGACTACCTGCTTAGAGATGCTCACTATACTGGTCTAAAGTATGGAGCTTATGATCGCGACTATCTTCTTCACCACTTTGAAGTTAGAAAGGTCGATCAGCATGATATTCTAACGATCAGGCATAATGCTCTTCACTGTGTAGAAGATTTTCTAATGTCTAGATTTGCTTGGTACTCTCAAGTCATCAGATCACCTAGAGGATCAAAGTATGATGCTATTGCTGAGAAAATTACATTTCACTTTTTAGAGAAAGGTTATATTTATCGCTACAGTGATCTATTGGATATGATTGCAAATGATCCAATGAAGTTCTATGGCTTTAACGATAGTTACTTCATTAGCTTAGTTCAAAAGCATTATTCAAATGGAGATCTAGATAAAGTTCCTCATATAAAGGATATGGCGCTTACTTTATTATTAGAGAGAGGGGCGAAGACTATTAATTGTAGTGAGTTCAAGCAAATACTCTTTGATCAAGATAAGGCCACTGAAAATGATAAAGTCGTAAAAAAGGCACAGGCAAAAGTTAAAGAGCTAGAAGAGTATCTCCAGAAAAATGGAAGTCCGGAGGACTGGATTCTACCTGATCTTCCTAAGAAAGATATTATTTATGTTAAATCTCCAAAGGCCATTGCGAAGAATGGACAGAAGTCTAATTTATTACTAGAGAGAGATCCGGTAAAAATAAGTTATGATAATGGGGATATTAAACTTTTAGCAGATGTTGAAAATTCAGTTATCTCAAGTCTGCATAAGAAGATGAATTACACTCCCAATGTGTTTTGCTCAATGAAAACACATGAGAGGTTAGTTAAGGCCGGATTAATTCCAGGCTAGTTCATTGTAGATTGCATTGGTGATCTGTGATTATTTTGCCAGTTAATAATTGGCATAAAAACAGTATCGATACTTTCACCGTTGTAAGGGATTACTTCTAAGTCACCAGTTTTGATTTTTAAATCACTGGTGACAAAGATCACATCACTATGCTTATCCATCGTCTTGTAGTTTCTAATGAAAGCGGTCTCTTCCATTGAATTTTCTAAATTAACAATTACACAGAGTATTGAACTACTTCCTTTTTTAATAGGAACTCTAGAACTATAGAAAGATAGCTCTGCAATTCTCTCATTGAGAACGCGCTCTTTTTCTTCTAAATCATCAGGAAGATTTTTAGTTGTTAAACAATAGAAGACTAACTCCATTCCCATTCTCTTCTCATCATTGGGCTTTATTGCTAGCAGTGCCATTGATTCATCCGCAGATGTGAGAATGTGTTTAGAAGTTAACTCATCTTTAATAGGAATAATCAAAACTTCTTCATGGAGTAGGAGAGTTTTCTCTTGCTCTGTGAAAAGTATAGGATTTATTTTTATAAATCTAATATCTGTATTGCTTGAGAGAGAAAAGGCCAAGTCTCCAATCATAAAAGATTTTAAATTAATTGATTTAGTAGCAAGAGGAATCTTATTGCTGATAATATCTTCTAGCTCTTGGTTTGTTTTACTTCTCCATGCAAGTTCTTTAGAAGTAAATGCACTAAAACTTCTTCCATCAGAATTAATCAAAGGATTATCTTCTTCATCTACTTCTACATAAACAAGGTCATAGTAACCAAGCGACACAAAGTGATTAGAGTAATTCTTAATTCTATTTGAAAGAAGTAAATCTCTTTCAATTTTCCAAGCTTGAGTGGCCATACTTTCTCCTTAGAAGTTTTGCTATTTTCTATCACGCTGTGATCAAGGGCTCAAGTTAGGAGTCTGTGAAGTTTGATGTTGCTGTGCGCATTTGGGGCCAAAGTGTAACCAACTACTATGGTCGGTTTTACCTATGATGTATTATAGGGGACTTAGCCTTAGAAAAATTTTCAAAATTCATTCATATCTAATGGATTTCTTTACTAAAATCCAGCAATTGGTTAGAATATAAGAGCTGTAGCAAATGCATTACAGCTTCAAATTAGGATGATTTGAATAATAGAATTTAAGGAAAGGTCAGGATGATCAATAATTCGTTTCATAGAACGCAAAGCCCACAAAATCGCTCAAATTTCACATCTAAAAACCTCTTCTATCTTGAAGATGTCACAGTTACGTTTGGTACAACTGTAGGTCTTAGACATGTTCAATTTTCAGTAGAAAAAGGTGAAGTCGTTTTTATAACAGGTGCTTCAGGGGCAGGTAAGACGACATTACTAAAAGTTCTTGCTGGAGATATTGAGCCGGATAGTGGGAGAGTGAAGAGACCTGATTCAAGTGTTTTTATCTCACAAGTTTTTCAAGATCTTAGAGTCTTTGGAAATTTAAGTTGTAGAGAGAATTTGAATTTTAGTTACGATCCTAAGTTTTATAATTCTAGAAAAGAGTTTGATAAAGATGTTATGGAGCTATCAAGAATTGTAGGTATCACTGATAGACTCGATATAAAGATGAAAAATGCAAATGGTGGATTAAAACAAAAGATTGCCATCATAAGAGCACTTCTTTCAAGGCCAGATATTATTGTTTGTGACGAACCAACAAGTTCACTTGATGCCGAGAGTGCTAGAAAGATATTTGATATTTTAAATTTATATAATGTTAAACGAAAGCTTACCGTTATCTGGGCCTCTCACAATAAAGAGTTGGTAAAACAATTCTCTGGGAGAATCGTACACTTAGATGGTGGTAGACTTGTTTACTCGGGGCATGCATGTTTTATCTAAGTAACTTCTTTCTAAATATAAAGAATCACCCTTTTTGGGGCGGCCTATTCGCAATGACTTCTATCTTTGTACTGGCATGTGCAATTAACTTCACAAGTATTGAAGAGAGTGTGTTTGCTACTAATTCATCTTACTCTACAGGGCCATACTTTCATGCGCTGATCTCTGGACAGGAAAATCATAAGAGAATATCGAGAAAACTTACGGAACTTCCTGGAGTGAATAGAGTTGAGATCTTAGGAGAAGCTGAGATTCAAGATCAAGTTTCAAAAGTACTTTCAAATCTGGATCTTGGGATGGAAATGGAAGAGATGAATCTTAACTATGCCGGACTAAAAGTTATTCTTGATAAAAGTCTGCAAGAGAGAAGTCAAAACCTAATTAGAGATTACCTTGTTAGACTCGTTGGTTCTTCAAAGTTAACACTTGGGGCAGTTAAAGCAATTTCAAAAGCAGAAGAATTAAAGAATCAAGTTTTTACACAATTTAAAGAGTGGGGAATAACTGTTGTAAGCATTGCTTGCTTGGTTATTTGGTCTCTCATTTCAATTGTCTTTTCTAGTAAAGTTCAGCAGAGCTCATATATTATTGAGAAATTTCAAAGAAGAAATAAAGTAGGACTAAAAGTTATGCTAACAGGTATGGCAACTTTACTTAGTTTTTGTTTCGCAATTAGTTTTAGCCTTGGAAGTGTGAACACGTATGGTGCCTTAATTGGGGTTGCCCTTGTCGCGTTACTTTCAATTGTACAGTTAAGGAATTTACAGTGGCACGAATAGCCCCGTCAATCTTCATTACATTAGCTCTAACTCTCTCTTGCTCTAAGGTCTTTGCTGCTAAGAGCTCAACAATCTCTGATCTTCGAAAGAATTTGAGATCACAGGAGAGAGTCCTTAAAAAAATTAATCATAGAATTATTAGTCTTGAAAAATCTCTAGGAAGTAAGAATAAAGATTATATTCAGATCTTAGAGTCTAAGAGAACAATCGAAAATCAAATTTATAAGAATTCTGAAAAAATAGAGAAATATCTCGTTGTTGTAAAAGAAGAGAAGGAAAAAGTTAAGAACCTTCTTGGATCAGTTGTTGCTAATTCATTAAGTGATGAGGAAACGAGTGCAGATCTTTTAACTAAAAAGATGATGGCGAAGGCATTAACTCAGAAAATTTTAAAACTTAAGGCCATTGAACAGGTCTTAGAACTTAAGCAGAAGAAGTATAAAGAGATAACAGACTCTTTTAAAGGTTTAGAAGAGAGCGAGAGAACACTTCTTACTGTAATTGAGAATTTAGAAAATCAGAAAAAAGAATATGCTTCTCAATATGTTGAAGTTGAAAAGAAGAGAACCGATTTAAGTGCTGAGATCTCATCGCTTAAATCTAAGATTGTTTATAATAAATCAAAGAAGAAAATTAGTAGTAATAAAACATTAGTAAATTTAAGATTTTCATCTCCAATTGAAGACTATGTCGCAGTTGAATATGGTAAGAAGGGGATTAATTTTAAATTTAGAGATCGCCAGCCAATTAAGAATACGATTAATGGGAAAGTTTCTTTCGTAGGTTCTTTATCTAATTATGGTAACGTCATTATGGTTGAACATGGAAATCAGACCAGATCAATCTTTCTAGGACAATTAAAGAGCAAGGTAAAGAAAGGGCAATCGGTAAATGCAGGAGATATTCTTGGTTATACCCTCGTTAATAAGAAGTCTCGTGAGTTAGCGAAATTATATTTTGAAGTGAGAAAGAAGAATATCGCTCAAAATACTTCTCTGTTAATGGATGAAGCATTCGTAGCAAAAAATAATCTAAACAATGTAAATATATAATTTAAGGAAAAATTATGAAAAGAGAGAGTGGCAGAAGCGTAAGAGCTATAGCTCTTTGTATCACTTTATCTGTTGGAGGCCTCTTTATGGGCTTCGTTGGAACAGAGAAGGTTTTGGCGGTTACAAAGTCAAGATTTGAGAAGTTAGAGTTATTCAATAAAGTTTTATTCTTAGTTGAGTCTCAATACTACCGTGAAGTTGATACTGATAAATTAATTCAAGGTGCAATTAAGGGGATGATGAATACATTAGATCCTCACTCTGCATTCTTAAATAAAGAAGTCTTTGCAAAGATGCAAGAGGAGACTCAAGGTGAATTTGGTGGACTTGGACTAGAAGTTACTCAGAAAAATGGCCACCTCATTGTTGTTACTCCTATTGAGGATTCTCCCGCTTTTAAGGCAGGAATACTTCCTGGAGATAGAATTGTAGAAATCAATCATGAGTCTACAATTGGAGTTACTCTGGAAGAAGCTGTCGATAAAATGAGAGGAAAGAACGGCGATAAAATCACTATTGGCGTAGTTAGGGAAAATGAGGAAGGAGTTAAGAACTTCGTACTCACAAGACAAATCATAAAGATCAAACCTGTTAAATATGATGTCGTAAGAAAGAATTATGGATTTGTAAGATTAAAGCAATTCCAAAAAAGATCAGCAGAGGGAATTATTAATGCCCTTAAAGATATCAGAAAAAAGACAGAGAAGAACGGTGGACTCAAAGGTGTTATTCTTGATTTAAGATCTAACCCTGGTGGACTACTCGATGAAGCTGTAGATGTAACTTCAATCTTTCTAAAGGATGGTATTGTCGTTAGTACTGAAGGCCGAGATCCAAAGAATAAAGAAATTAGATACGTGAAAAAGTCAGGTTACAAAGAATTAGATGTGCCGCTAGTTGTACTTATTAATTCATCTTCAGCATCTGCAAGTGAAATTGTCTCAGGAGCAATACAAGATATGAAGAGGGGAATTATCATGGGTTCTCAATCATTTGGAAAAGGTTCTGTTCAGACTGTTGCTAAGATTGATGATGAGAAGGGCGTTAAGCTTACAATCGCTCAGTATATGACTCCTAAAGGAAGAAAAATTCAGGCGGTAGGAATTGTTCCTGATGTATTCGTCGATGAGGTTGAGGCCACATGGGTTAGCGAAAATAGAAAAGAATCTAGTTACATCAGGGAGTCAGACTTAAAGAATCACCTCACTGCAACGATAGAGACTAAAGAAGAAAAGAAACGTCGTCTAGTCAGAGAGAAAGAAGATAGAAAAGAGAGAATGGAAAAGCTCAAAAAGCTTAAAAAAGAAAAGAAGAAAGATCATAAGAATATGTGGATGATTAAATATAATCCAAGTGAGGATTACCAAGTTCTTCAGGCCGTAAATTATATTCGTTCATTTGATCTCTTTAAGAAAATGAATAAATAACTATATTTCATAGCGTCGATAGCTTCTTTATCGGCGCTTTTTCTCTTCTAAAATTTGCATATCCAAACTAAATTGCTAGAATTTTTCCATGAGCAATATCCAGTACGATTCAGTTTCTACACTTGTTGGTAAAGTCAAAGGACTTCTCGAGGGACAGTTTCGAAGTGTTTCAATAGAGGGAGAGGTGACGAATCTATCACTTTCCTCATCTGGACATTATTATTTCACTCTATCGGATAAGTCATCGGCCCTTTCTGCGTGTCTCTTTAAAATGGATGCTATGAGAAACCCGGCCATTAGAGAAATAAAGAATGGTGACAAGGTTCAGTGTATAGGTGGTATTGGCGTCTATGCTAAGAGAGGATCATTTCAAGTCATCGTAAAGAGAATCACCAAGACCAATGTTGGTGGTGATTTACTGGCAGAATTTGAAAGACTAAAGAAGAAGTTAGCAGGAGAGGGCCTCTTTGATCTCTCTAACAAAAATAAAATACCTACACTGCCTAAGAAGATTGCGGTAATTACTGCTCAAAGGGGTGCAGCACTGCAGGACTTTTTAAACATTACAAAGAGAAGGACTCTTTGGAGTAATGTAATGGTTGTTCCGGCACTTGTTCAAGGTGAGGGAGCAGCAGCTTCAATTAGAAAGGCTCTATTTAATACCATTAAGTACTCACTTGAGAATAAAGAGAATGCTGTTGATGTCATTGTTCTTACTAGAGGGGGCGGAAGTCTAGAAGATCTCTGGGCATTTAATGACGAGGCCCTAGCATGGGATATCTTTAATTGTCCTATCCCTATTATTAGTGCAGTAGGACATCAGGTTGATTTCTCAATATCTGATTATGTAAGTGATCTTCGATGTGAAACACCATCAGCTGCTGCACAAATTCTCAGTGAGGGGCAATCTCAAATTATTTCAAGACTTGAAAATATTAAGAAGCACCTCTCTAGTAGTGGGCGTGAAATTATTTTAGCCAGGAAGGATAGAGTTCATTCTCTAAGACCAGAAGCTCTAATGAATAAAGTGATGAATTTATATCAAGACTATAAATTTAGACTCTCTAGATGCTCACTTGAGAAAAGGGAGTTTGAATTACTTGGTCTACACGAACAATGGCAAAGACTTGATGAATCATTAAAGAGAATGAATTTGGCCCTTGAGAGAACATTGAAGGACCGAGAGCACAGAGTAAATAAATCATTCAATATGCTCGGGGCCCTCAATCCTAGCAATGTCTTAGAGAGAGGCTATAGTTATATGACAGATTCTTCTGGGCATGTTGTTGCAAGTTCAAAAGAGTTTTCTAAACTTGAAAGTGGTGCTGAGTTAGATATTCAATTCAGTGACGGCAAGAACAAGGTGAGCAAAGTATGAGTCTTAAGTCTTTCCAATCAAATTTAGATTGCAGAGAAGTTAATGGACTTATGATTAATAACGGATGGAGAGAGTGCGATGATTCTGATCTCTTACTTTCTCGCCGTGAGGACCCTCGTTTTGGTGGTTGGCAAATAGTAACAGATCTCTCTGCTACAGGTGAGAGAACAATCATTATCCCTGAGTTTTCCTTTAAATATATTCCAAATGTTCTAAGGTTAATTGAAGAGTCCGTTGCAACTGAGAAGTGGTTACAGTTATGTGAAGGGGAGAAGGAGCTCTTTAACTCTTTCTTTAAAACAAAGCTAAGTAGTTATGGGGACTTCCCATTAAATGATTTCTTGGCCTTCCTCGCTTCTTGGGGAGATATTTCAATTGTCCAAGAGCGAGAGAGACTAATTCACTTTCTATACGATCACTTTGATATTGAAATCACTCTTTGCTCGGAAGAAGAGCTCCAAAAAGGTAATGAATTTTTAAATTATAAAAGTATTTTACGGACACACTCAAAAGATAGCTCTCTTTTCTTTTGTTTTAGGGAAGAAGTTCTTGAGGAAGAAGTAAAATTATTACTGGGACTTTTGATTATTTATCAAGACCAAAAAAGAGAGAAGTACACTTTAGAGAAGTACTCTAAAAGTGATTGGGAAATTATCTTAAATAGTTTAAGTTTTTCAACCTGCCTCGTCTCTCCTAGAGGAGAGCTGGTTATTCACAACTCTCACTTCTCATCACTAGGGCTCTATGCCAGTGATTGTTTAAAACTAGAAAATAATGAAACAATTGAATGCAATGAGAAGTTCTTTAAAGTTCTAAAAACTCCTCTAAGAATTAAGGGAAGAGATTATATTTCTTATATCTTTATCTCTGATGAATCCCAAACTCGTGAGGGAGGACTGACTATTTCATCTGAGGAATTAGGAATTATCTCAGGGTCTATTGCCCATGAGTTAAATAATCCTATTGCTGGAATCTTGGCCGCTTTAACTCTTCTTAAACTAGAAGATGATCTAGGTGAAGAGTCGGAGAATCTCATAAGTGATATGGAAACGGGGGCCAAGAGGTGTAAGAAGTTGATTGAAGTCTTCTTAGGATTCTCAAAGCTTGATCCAACTAATTCTCAGAACGATACTCTAGAGAGTTCGGTTGAGCAATCATTGCAGTTACTCAGATCTAGAATGGTTGAGTCTAATTTGAAGATGGTTTTTGATTATAACAAGAAGAGACCTTTTGCTCGCAATTTAAATAATAGTATCTCTTCAATGATTTTCTATCTCATTTTAAGTGAGGCCTTTACTTTAGGGCACCATCAAAAGCTTCTAAGCAGTGAGTTTGATCAAATTAGAATTGAAATAATTGAAGAGGGAAGTGATATTCAATTGCACTTCCACCCGTATATGAAGTTATTTGATGTAATCGCTAAGTCAAAACTCTTATTACACCTAATGAGTCTTCTCGAGTTAGAGCTTGAAGGTAAAGAGAATAAAATTATTATAAGAAGTTTAAAGAAACTTTAAATATAATATTTTGGGTAGTCGTAAGAATTTGGATTCTCTTTTAAATACTCTTCCATTTCTTTGAAGAAGTTTTCCTGATTCTTTGCTGGAAGACTTTTCTTAAAGCAAAAAATAGAACCTTCCTGCGCCTCTTTTAAAATATAAGAGTCGAGAAATTGTTTAAAGAGTGGATTGAAAAATGTTTTCTTCAATTTATTATTGCTCAACTTATTCGATTTAGAGTTGATGTATTGAATTAACTTCTTTCTGTGTCCAGGGTATCTAAAAACAAGCTCAGACTTTTGAGAGAGAGCGTTGATTGGATAGATATTGTATTGCTCTGGGACTAGGTTATTTATAATAATAAAATCCCCAAAGTTATTTCCTAGAATATTTTCACCTCGTATATCGTCCTTTAGAGGCGGTTTCTGCTCAGGAAGATGCTCTTTCCAAAGGAATCTAGATACTTCTCCCTTATCGGTAGAGTCTATTTTATTAAAGAGGCTATTATAATTTATAAGCGCCTCAATAAACGGACCAACTAATTTAATCGTTAAGTTTCTCCAATCCAGTTCTTCTAGCTTAGAGAAAATTAACTCCTTTTCACTATCAGTATTATTACAAGGTAGAGCAAAGAGGATCACTCCATTTTCACCTTTAATGGTTACAATATGTGGAGTCTTTAGAGACATGAACTTATCTCTAATCTCTTGGATATTATCGTCTGACTTGAAGTTGGCCCTATCTAATTCATAGCGACCTCTAGGGTAGTAGAGGTGATTAATTTTTGTGATTCCCTTATCGATATAAATCTTTAAGTAAATAAGTAGTAACTCAGCAGTGGCCAAAGCATCATCAAGTGCTCTATGGGCCTTCTTATGCTTAATTCCAAAAATCTTACTCATATAGTTTAGATTTGAGTTCATCAAATTTGGAATGAGGTACTTTGTCATTAGGTTTGTACAAAGACTTTTATTCTTTAGCTGAGGCTTACCGAGTCTTTTTAGAACAGAGTTAAAAAAGGGAACATCAAAACTTGTATTGTGTGCAACAAGAATTGAGTCTCCCATAAATTTCAAGATTTCATCAATGACATCTTCAATAACGGGGGAGTCTTTGACGTCTTCCTCTTTTATGCTCGTCAGCTTTTGAATAAATTCAGGAATCTTAATTTCGGGTTGAATGAGATAGTTCTTTTGATCAATAACTTCAAAGTTTTTAATTTTAACTAAACCAATTTCTATGATTTTATCGCTCTTGTGATTTCCACCTGTGGTTTCTAAATCAAAGACACAAAATTCGAGATTATTTATTAATTCAAAAGCTTCTGACATGGATGACCTTCGCCGAACATTCGCTCGGGTTGAAAAGGGTAAATAATAATAAATATTTTAAATAAGTTACGCTAATTAGAATAGGGGGAATATACTCCCCCCTTAAATTATGCGCCTATTGTTTTAACAGTTTCTTTAAGTATGCTCGTAAACTTTTCCATGACTCTAAGGGCTTCATCTTTAATATCTTCATGCTTTAGTTCAACATTTTCGATACCTGAGGCCATATTTGTCACACAACTAATTCCACAAACTTTCATACCAATATGATTGGCAGCAATACACTCAGGAACTGTACTCATTCCTACAACATCAGCTCCAAGTGTTCTAAGCATTCTCACTTCGGCCGGTGTTTCATAAGTTGGTCCAAGAACTCCTGCATAGATTCCTGTTTGCATTGTGTAACCAAGTTTTTCAGCACTCTTTAAGATAATTTCTCTTAGCTCTGGGTGATAGGCCTTAGACATATCAGGAAAGCGTGGACCCATTTCTTTAATATTTGGCCCAACTAGTGGATTATTACCTGTCATATTAATATGATCTTCAATAACGACAAGATCACCTGCTTGATAATTAGTATTGATTCCACCTGCGGCATTGGTAAGGATTAAAGTGTCTACACCAAGAGTTGATAAGAGTCTTGTTGGAAAGACTACATCATCCATCTCTAGTCCTTCATAAGAGTGGAACCTTCCTTGAAGAGCAGCGATCTCAGTATTGCCAATCTTTCCAAGGATCAATTTTCCAGCATGACCTTCAACAGTAGTCTTGTGGAAGAAAGGAATATCATCATAAGAGATGATTGTTTTATCTTCGATTTGATCAACGAAGTCTCCGAGACCAGACCCAAGTACAACTCCTACTTTAGGACTACAAGGTTTAACTTTTTGAATATGGGCCGCAGCTGTAGCTAATTTCTCATACATAATTTTCTTCCAGTTTTAACAAAGAGGGTTCTCATCAATTTCATAAATCAATGGCTTGATAACCTTAGGCTTTGCATCTTTAATTTTGATATTCTTAGTTAGTATTTCTTCTTCAATATTTTTTACAATTTCAGCTTGGTCATTATTGTAATAAATAGTAACGAGCTTCTCGCCCTTCTTAACTTTTTGACCGACACATTTATGGACAATGAATCCAACACCAAAGTCGATGAGATCTTCGGTCTTCTTTCTTCCTCCGCCTAGAGTCACTACGTGCTCTCCAAATTCTTGGCAGGCAATACTTGAGATATAACCAGATTTCGTGGCGAGGACCTCTTTGGTATTCTTTGCTAATGGTAATCTTGAGTAGTCGTCGACAACCTTGTGATCTCCACCCTGTAGGCGTATGAGCTCTCTGAAGCTTTCAAGTGCCTTACCATTTTTTAGAACTTCCTTGGCCTTCTTTATTCCGGCCTTATGTGTCTTTGTAATTTCTGCTAAGTAAATCATCGCTCCAGCAAGTTCCACTGAAATATCAGTAATATCTTTTGGACCTTTGTTCTTTAGAACTTCAATACTTTCAATGATCTCTAAACTATTACCGACAGCTTCACCAAGAGGTTGGTTCATATCAGTAATCATTGTAAGCATCTTCTTATCAAAGCGAGTCGCCGTGTCGCGAAGACTCTTGCCAAGCGCCTTGGCCTTTTGACGAGTTTTCATAAATGCGCCAGAACCTGTCTTGATATCCATGACTATTCCGTTGGCCCCTTCTGCGAGTTTCTTACTCATAATAGAAGCAGTGATGAGAGGAATACTATCGACAGTGGCAGTAACATCTCTTAGAGCGTAAATTTTCTTATCGGCCGGAGCAATTTCTCCTGTTTGACCAATGAGGGCCATTCGATTCTTGTCTACGGCCTTTTTAAATTCTTCCAGTGATAGGGAAGTTTTAAATCCTTTAATTGACTCAACCTTATCGATGGTTCCACCTGTGTGACCTAGACCTCTCCCGGCCATCATAGGAACTTTTACACCTGCCGCGTGGGCAATAGGCGCGAGAATGAATGAAGCCTTGTCTCCGACACCACCTGTACTGTGCTTGTCGATAACATCGACCCCTTCAAAAGAGATTGTAGAACCTGAAAAGAGCATCGCATCTGTAAGAGATGCAGTCTCGGCCTTATCAAAACCTTTGATGTAGATGGCCATTAGAAGGGCACTCATCTGGTAGTCTGTGATGGACTTATTAGTCACACCTGCGATGAACCACTTGATTTCAGTATCTGTTAATGTTTTTCCGTCCCTTTTCTTGGCGATAATATCGTAGGCGGAGTAATTTAAATTTGTTTCGAGATTTTTCATGTACTTGACTCATTATTAAAAAAAAAGCATCGTTATATATGTAACTTTCTTAAAAGAAAGGAAACAACATCATATTCGCCGGGCCTTTAACTGTAAATGCCCGATTAAGGTGGTTTTAATGTTCAATAAATTTAATAAAATGTTTTTAATACTAATGACGGCTTTTTCTCTGTCCTTAGCTCCTAGCGCAATGGCACAAGAGGGAGAGTCTTCGATCCTGCAAGAGTCAGTTGGAGACTTAACAACAGTTGCTGCAATTGGTCTTGGTGGGGCAATACTTGGACTTTCAACTCTTTCATTCACTGAAGAGCCTAAGGATCACTTAAAGAATATTCTTGTAGGTGGAGCTATTGGGATTATCGCCGGTGTTGGAATTGTTGCTTGGCAACAAGCGACGAAGAGTAAGGGAGTGATTGAGTCTCACGGTATGAACTCAAGTGAAGAGTTCTCTACAGCTAGACGCGTGGCCTGGCAAAAGTCTCAGATTCAAAAGAAATTTCAATCTCAAGCTAAATCCATTCCTACTTTTAGTTACAACTTCTCGTTTTAATTAATTTTTTCTTTGTTTGCTGCTTTGCGAAGAGTTCCCATATCCTCTTCGCTTTGCTAAAGTCTATCCAAACTAATGATGGAGTAGATTACTATGGAAAGATTCATTTCCTTTTTCGGCCTTTTGTTAATGCTTTTTGCTGCGTACTTATTGAGTACGAATAAAAAGAAAGTTTGTTGGCGAACAGTCGCCTCGGGAATTGGCCTACAAATCTTCCTAGGACTCATCATCTTAAAGACGAGCTTTGGTAAGGGTTTCTTTGAATATGCGAGAACATTCTTTACTGGAATTTTAGCTTACACTAATGAAGGTTCAAAATTTATTTTTGGAAGTCTGACAGGTGTTGAGAAGTTTGGTTTTATTTTCTTCGTTCAAGTTCTTCCTACTATTCTCTTTATGAGTGCACTAATGTCTATTCTCTATCACTTGGGAGTTATGCAAGTCGTAATTCGATTTATGGCCAAGATAATGGTTAAGGTGATGGGAACTTCAGGTGGGGAATCTCTTGCGGCAGCAGCTAATGTCTTTGCTGGTCAAACAGAAGCACCACTTGTCATTAGACCCTTTATTTCAAAGATGACAAAGTCTGAATTAATGGCCTTGATGACTGGTGGTATGGCCACTGTTGCTGGTGGGGTTTTAGCCGCTTATGTTGGTTTTGGTGTCGATGCTGCTCATTTATTGGCAGCCTCTGTAATGTCTGCACCAGCTGCACTTGTTTGTGCAAAACTACTTGTCCCTGAAACAGAATCTTCACAAACTCACGGGGACCTTAAATTAGAAATTGAAAAAGAAACGACGAATTTAGTAGATGCGGCAGCACACGGAGCCAGTGAAGGTTTAAAGCTTGCCTTAAATGTAGGCGCCATGCTCTTGGCCTTCATCGCTCTCATCGCTATGTTTAATGGTATCCTTTCGTTCGTGGGTGGTTGGTTTAACTATCCTGAGCTCTCTATGGAGCTTATTTCTGGATACCTCTTCGCGCCAGTGGCGTGGCTCCTAGGTGTTCCATGGGCAGACTGTCAAATTGTGGGAAGTCTCCTAGGTAAGAAAATGATTTTAAATGAATTTGTAGCATATCTAGATTTAACTAAGGCCATGAGTGAAGGTGCTCTTTCAGAGCGCGCAATTATTATTTCAACTTATGCCCTTTGTGGTTTTGCAAACTTTAGCTCCATTGCCATTCAAGTTGGCGGGATTGGAGTCCTCGCACCAGATAGAAGAAAAGATCTGGCCGAACTTGGAGTCAAGTCTATGATCGGAGGAACTCTAGCTTGTTTAATGACCGCAGCAGTTGCAGGTATGTTCTTATAAAAGAGAGTAAGGATTACTATGGGTAAACAATTAATTATCAATCAAACTCTAAACGAGTGTAGAGCGGCATTAGTTCTCAATGGAGAAATCTTAGACTTCCTAATGGAGAGAACAACTGAAGGTGAGGATAAAGTTCCACAAGTTGGAGATATTTTTAAAGGGCGCGTTCTGCGAGTCTTACCTGGGATGCAATCTGCTTTTGTTGATATTGGTTGGGAAAAGGCCGCATTTCTCTATGTAGATGACGCCTATATTCCTACTCTGCAAGAGCAGAGAGAGATGGCCGAAAAAACGCGCAAGATGATTGAGTCACAAGAGAGAGTAGGGGAAGTTATTCCCGATGAATTTTCAACTCTCAATGAATCGGTAAATATGCGCTTTCGCCCTGAGCATGCAACGATAGAGACTTTCTTAAAAGAGGGTCAGGAAATTTTAGTTCAAGTTGCTAAAGAGCCTATTTCAACAAAGGGGCCAAGGGTTACAAGACAGATCACTCTAGCGGGAAGACATGTCGTTTTCATGCCATTCATTGAGCACACAGGTGTTTCAAGAAGAATTGAAAATGAAGGTGAGCGCGAGAGATTGCGTGAAATTTTAGATACCATTAGACCAGAAGGTAAGGGTGTTATCGCTAGAACTGTTGCCGAGGGACAGAGTTATAGAACTCTTAAATCTGATTACAATATGCTTGTTAAGATTTGGAAAGATGTTCAAAAGAAGGCGGAGAAATCTAAGCCTTCCACTGTCTGTTATAGAGACTTGAGTTTTATTCAAAGACTCTTAAGAGATATTACAGACGAAGATGTTTCTGAAATTATTATCGACTCCAAAGATAATCAAAAAGAAGTTGAGAAGTTTACATCAAAGTACCTACCTTCAATGAAAGGGAAAACAGTGCTCTACGATGATACAACTCCTATTTTTGAAAAATTTGGCGTAGATATGGAGATCGAAAGAGGGATTAGTAATAAGGTTTACCTGCGCTCTGGTGGGTCTTTGAATATTGATCAAACCGAAGCTCTTGTCTCTATTGATGTGAACACTGGAAAATTTGTTGGTCGCAAGAATCTCGAAGAAACAATCCTTCGAACTAATATGGAGGCGGTTAAAGAAATCGCTTACCAATTAAGACTTAGAAATTGTGGTGGGATTATTATTATCGATTTCATCGATATGGAAAAAGAAGAGCATAGAGAAACGGTTTATAATCTTCTTATCGAAGCCCTTAAAAAAGATCGTTCAAAAACAAATGTTCTTCCTATCTCAGGACTTGGCCTAGTCGAAATGACTAGAAAGAGAACGAGAGACACGCTAACAAGAGTTCTCTGTGAGCCATGTCCATATTGTGAAGGGACGGGGAGAGTTAAGTCGACTCTAACTGTTTGTTACGAATTGATTCGTGAACTTTTAAAAGTATTAAATAAATCCACAGGCTCAAAGGTCTATATTTATGCTCACCCTGAAGTTACAGCAAGACTGTGTGGCGACGATTTAGATCTTATTGAAAACCTTGAAGAGGGTTATGGTAAATCTCTGCAAATTAGATCAGAGAATAATTATCATATTGAGCAATACGAAATTTTCTCGCAAGAGTATTAATTCACTTCTTTAAATTTTATCGAATAGCCCATCTCTTTTTTGAAAGAAATCTCAAGAGGAGTTTGGGCCAATTTCTTCTTTGTATTTGTTATATGTGAGTTTAGTTTACTCGTTTGAGTTGAGTTCCATATTAGGCGAGTGAGCTTTTCTTTGGAGATGGAAACTTTTAAATTTTCAAAAAGTGCAAAGAGAATATTAAATTCAATAGGTGAGAGATTGAGATTTTTCTTTTGAAAGAAGCCACGCTGACAATTCTTATCTAAAATAAAGTCATTGAGACAAATAAGCATTTTATTTCTCTTCAAGTAGAGTTGTATCAATTTATTGATGCGAACTAACTTCTCTTCAAAACTCATTTCATAGTCTAGAACGTCGTCGGCACCATTTTCAAGAGATCTAATCTTCTTTTGGCGGCCTCTCTTAACTGAGTCAATATAAGCAATTGTTGGAATGCCCTCGAGTGAATAGTTCTGTCTAAACTCATTCACCCTTCTTTGAATGGCCTGATTGTAGATAATGAGAATAGGCTTCTTTTCAAGCTCAAGATCATGCTTGTCTTGGGCATCTACTTTTAATGTGAATTTAGACTCTAAGGAATCTCCAATTAGCTTAACGATAGCTATAGGTAGTCCGAGTAGATAAATATCGAAGTCATAATTCATATAAGAATAATAAGTAGAGATTGAAATTGTGCAAACTTAAGTTATCTTGATGTTTGGCCCTCCTTAGGTTTTGTCTAAGACATTCGTACTAGGACTTGATTAGTTTTACAGAGACTATTATTATTCGCAGATGCCAAATAAAGCTTATCTTTTTCCATTGTCGAAAATTTCCTTGCAAGAGGGAACTCGAAAGCCGCTGAATATCTTCGAGCCAAGGTATTTAGAGATGGTTAAGGATTCAATTGAAAAGAATATTCCCATTGCCCTGGCCTTTGCCCATAGCGAAGACTCGCTGGCCAGTGAATCCACTGCAATTGTTCATGAACATCATAGCTATGTACGTAAGACTGTTTGTATGGGAGTGCCTGAGATTGTTCAAGAATGTAGCGACGGCACAATGGTTATTCTGCTCACGGGAACCCTGCGCGGCACTATTATGGAAGTTCTCGACGAGGGGACTCCCTACTTGGTATGTGAATTTACTCCCAAGGCAAGTGTTCAAGAGCTTAAGGCCGAAAATATTTTACTTCTGCGCAGACTCAAGACGAAACTTGAAAAATGGGTGGGAAAGATGGTAAAGCTTGAGTGCCAAAAAGATCATTTAAAACCTTGTTTGACGCAACCCGAGAGAGTGGTTGGTCTCTATATTGAATTATTGGTGGAATCCCCTGAAACGAAGCAGCTTTTGCTGGAGATGGACGATATTAATGAAAAGATTCAATATTTGATCTTCAATAGTTAGAATTCCTTTAAAATTAGATACTTATAATTGCTAAAGAAAGTTCTTTGGCCATTTACCTTTGCTCGCTTTTTTGTTATCTTTTCGAAACATTTTTGCGTAAATCTCGCTCCATCATTAGTTAGGTGGGGCCATAAATTGTCCGGGAGGTTTTTATGATTTATGAATTGGCCATAGTGGCTAAGACGGAAACTACTGAGGAGCAAAGAGCTGCTCTTCAAGCAATGGTTACTGAAGTTGTTGGTGCAAATGCTGGTGAAGTATTTTTAACTGATGACTGGGGTAACAAGCACTTCGCACAAGCGACATCAAAAGGTGTAAGAACAGGTCACTACCTTTACTTCATCTACTCTGGTAACGGTGCTGTTAACTTAGAAATCGAAAGACGTCTAAAAATCAACGAATCAATTCTTAAGAAAATGATTGTTAAAGTTGGTGAGACTGCTGAGCAAGGTACTGAGATTGCTAAGAAATTCAAGTCACCTTTTTCTAAGAAATTCAACGGTTCAATCCTTGATGAAAATGATTCTGATTCTGATCTTGAAAAAGATAAGAAGAGATTCTCAAGAAGAAAGTCTTGTTGGTTTGCTGCAAACAACATTACACCAGATTGGAAAGACCCAAAAACTTATGCATGGTTAATCAACGAGTTTGGAAAAATTAATCCAGGTCGTGTTTCAGGTATTAGCCGTAAAGCTCACAGACTTGCTGATACAGCAATTAAGAGAGCGAGAAACATGGGTGTTGTAAGTCACATTACAAATAGCTTAGCTGAATAAGAATTGGTTTTAATTGTAAAATGACAAATCACAACGATGATAACAACTATTTAAAAACATCTCAGGGTTCTGAACAGAAGTCTAAGGAGAAGGTTTTTGGTCAACTGACTATTGGGAAATTAGTTTTCCTAGCAGTGATCTCGTTATTATTATCTGTGGCAGGTCCTTTAATTGTTTTTGCACCAATTCCACTTTGTATTGCCTTTTTACTTTATGGTAAGGGAAAGACATTTGGCCTCATCGCAGCAACTATTGCTGTTATTGTTGGAGCTTCTTTCTTAGTTTCTTCTTTAGAGGGAACAAGAATGATGAGCCTCTACTTTGTGGTCACTTCAATTGTAGCTTTTTTAACTGCAAGAGTTGTGTGGAATAAGCAAAACCCAGTATCGGCCCTTCTAAAGAATGGTTTTTCAGTTTTTACAGTTTTAGCTCTATTATTTGGTTTACTTGTTATGCTATCTGGAAAAACAACTGTGGACATGTTTACTGATACAGTCGTCCAGGTTGGAGATAGTTTAAAGGCAAGTAAGGGATTTGATAATTTTCTAGCTGAAGGCGGTGAACAAGCCGAGGCCATGAAGTTTATAATTGATAAGCCAAAAGAAGTAGCAATTTTAGTTCTAAGAATGACATTCGCAGTGACGTTTGTTGGAACTTTCTTCTTTTTATGGATATCGCAATTTATGCTGATGAGAAACTCACTTATCTGGCGTCAATTCTACGATTATCCTTACAAGATGAAAGACTTAGTTCGCTTTAAGGTTCCTGAACAATTTGTTTACGGACTGATTTTAGCAATGGCATTAATTCCTCTTGGAAGTTTTGTTTTTGAAAGTCAGTTAATGGAAACAATTGGATGGAATATTGTTTACTCTCTAGGAATCTTTTATTTCTTCCAAGGGTTTGGAATTGTTTCTGATGCGCTAGATACGTACGGCATTTTTGGATTTTTTAGAAGTATTGTCGTTATCCTATCAATATTTATGGGTTATCAAGCGGTAACTATATTAGGGATAGCGGATATTTGGATTGATTTTAGAAAGTTCTTAAAAAAAAAGAATAAAATGAAGGAGATATAATATGAAAGTGATCTTAACAGAAAGAGTAAAGACTCTTGGAAATGTTGGTGAGATCGTAAATGTTTCTCAAGGTTATGCTAGAAACTATTTATTACCAAATAGATTTGCTGTATTAGCTGATGAGTCTAATACTAAGCAACTTAACCACCAACAAAAAGTTCTTGCAAAGAAAATGGAAGAACAAAAAGCTACTGCAGTTGCAAGTGCTAAGAAAGTAGAAGGAATCACTCTTGAGTTCGTAAGAAGAGTAGCTGGTTCTGGAAAGCTTTTCGGAACAGTTTCTAACTTAGAAATTGCAAAGGAACTTGAAGCTCAAGGTGTTGAAGTTGAAAAGAGAATGATCGTTGTTGCTAACCCAATTAAAGCAATTGGTAACTTTGATGTAACAGCTAAGTTATTCGAAGGTGTAGAAGCTAACTTTAAAGTTAACGTTACACTTGATCCAGCTCAAGCAGAAGAGATGAAGAAGAAGCAAGAAGATGCAGACAGAAAGAAAGCTGCAGCAGCTGAAGCAGCCGCTCTTGCTAAAGAAAATGGTGAAACTGAAGAAGCAACTTCTGAAGTAAAAGAACTTACTGAAGAAGAAAAGCTTAAAGAAGAAGCCAACAAAATCTTAAGATCTTAAGATTTTATTCCAAAGTTTCGTAGCCTAGCTACATTTAGGGCCCAGAGTTTTCTCTGGGCCTATATTTTAAATCGACAGTAAAATCTCTGGAGGTTCCAATGGAAAATAATATTAAGCAATTACCCCATGACTTATTGGCGGAGAAATCTCTACTAGGTTGTTTAATTATTGATGGGAACTCTTTCGATGAGATGAGTGATTTAAAATTAAAAGGTGAGGACTTTTATCACCCTCAATACGGAGTCATTTACGAAGCCATCGCAGATTTAAATAGTGCAAGTCTTCCAATTGACTTTGTAACAGTATGTTCAAAACTTACTGAGATTGGAAAATTAGAAGCTGTTGGTGGACAATCTTCTGTTATGGAAATTGTCGAAGACCAAGCTTCGGCGGCCAATATTTATCACTACGCTAAAGTCGTTAAAGATAAGTCTGGTATGCGCGAAGTTATAAGAAGTGCTGAACGTGTGGCCTCAATGGGTTACGACTTCGGTGGTAAGTCTGAGGACTTCATTCAAGAAGTAGAGTCAACTTTCTTCAAGCTTACTAATGAAGCCAAGTCTGGAAAAATGCAAAAGCTTAATTCTTGCTTGAAGCTCAATCTTAAAGAACTAGAGGACACTTCAAGAGTTCCAGGTGAAATTAATGGACTTCCAACTGGCTATCCTAAATTGGATGAAATGCTTCTTGGAATGCAGCCGGGGCAATTAATTATCTTAGCTGCCCGTCCTGCGATGGGGAAAACGGCTTTGGCCCTAAATATTGCTCAAAACGCTTGTGCTACTTCAGGGCTACCTGTTGCAATCTTCTCTCTGGAGATGTTATCTAACGAACTTTCAATGAGACTTCTCTCACAAAAGGCGAAGGTAGACTCTAAGAGAATTAGACAGAAAAATTTCTTGGACACTGACCTAAGAAGTATAGGTAAAGCTGTTCAAGAGTTATCTCAATTTCCAATTTTTATAAATGATTCAGGTGACTCAACAATTTTAGATATTCAATCCCAGTGTCGTAAAATTAAAACTGAGCAAGGTCTTGGACTTATAATTATTGATTACCTTCAGTTAATGAACTCTCACACTAAGAACCCATCTAGAGAACAGCAGATTTCAGAGATGTCTAGGGGTCTTAAGTCAATGGCAAAGGAATTGGGTTGTCCTGTTATTGCTCTCTCTCAGCTTAACCGTGGTGTTGAATCGAGACCAAATAAGAGACCAATGACGAGTGACCTTAGAGAGTCTGGTGCCATTGAGCAGGATGCGGATATCATTATGTTCGTTTACCGTGACGAGTATTATAACCAAGATACTAAAGAGCCTGGTATTGCCGAGGTTATCGTCGGTAAGAATAGAGCCGGTGAAACGGGAACGGCTAAACTCTCTTGGGTTGGTCAATATACGAGTTTTGAAAATCCGGCCTTTAATATAGAAAACGAACATTAATTATGTGGTCCATCTTTTGGATGGGGGATGGTTTTGTAAAATACTCCTCTCCAAGCTTTGCAAGAGTTTTCTATCGTCATTATTCCATTGATCTATTAACTGGGCAGAGAAGTGATATTAAAATAGATCACTTCTTAGAGCGTTTAGAAAGTGATCATGGATCTCTAGAAGAAATTAGGCAAAAGAGAAATTATGTTGTGCACCTCTTCTATGAGTTGGGAGAAATTCTCTTAGACCACTCTGGTCCTGGTGCAGATGATCCTCTCGCTATTGAGATTCAGTACAAAGAAAAGAAACCTTGGTCATTAATAGAGAATATACCTTCTCTTGAGTTAAAGGCCGTCGGAGCTGTTTCTAGTCGCGATTACAAGGCAGCATTTGATAAAGGGTATGAGCATCTTCTAAGAGGGGATATTTATCAATTTAATTTAACCTTTCCTTTTAGCTATAGGTGGAAGAAGAACCACTCCGCTAAGGAGATTTGTTCAAGACTGTGGAGAGAGAAAGAGAGTCGATCTCCATATGCGCACGCCACATATATCCCAAAGCTAGGAAAACTCTATCTAAGTAATTCACCTGAGTGTCTTTTTCAAGGTGACTTAAAAGGGCCACAGGCGAGTCTGTGGACAATGCCTATAAAAGGGACGCTTCCTAGGGGAGAAGATTGGAGAGAGTCGTTTAAGAAGCTCAAATCATCTAAGAAAGATCAGGGTGAGTTAAATATGATTACTGATCTTCTAAGAAATGATTTAACTAAAATAGATCTGCAAGTCGGAAGGGTTATTAAAAAGTGTGCTCCTCTCGTTGTTCCAAAAATTATTCATCAATACTCACTAATTGAAACAAAGCTAAGGGAGAGTACATCTCTTTTAAAAATTGTGAAGGCCATGTTTCCTGGCGGTAGTGTCACGGGTGCGCCAAAGAAGAATGTTGTGAAAATTTTATCTTCACTAGAGAAAGAAAAGAGAGGCTTCTACTGCGGTAGCACAATATTGATTGATAGAGATCTTTTTGCGGCCTCCATTAATATTCGCTCGGGTGACTTTTGCATGGATGACAAAATGATGCGCTATCACGCTGGCGGGGGCATTACTTTACTTAGCAAGTGCGAAGAAGAGTTCCTAGAGATGCATCTTAAGAAGGATAGCTTTGTAAGAAACCTCTAAATGACGCTCTACTTTTACCTGAGTGTTTTTCTTATAATCTTATAAATTCAACAATTTATAGTTACTGAAAGAATCTAATAAAGTCTTACAACTCGCTGTAAGAACCCTCATTTATTTGACATGGTGAAAAAGAGATTTGTATCATTTTTATGCACCATAAGAAAACATGGGCCTTCGGCATGGACAGGTCATACTAATATTAAAAATAAGAGTTTTTAATATTGTGACGGCTGAAGTAGGTACAAGGGAGTGTAGGAATGACACAGCAGAATTTAGCCAGAACGGCAGAATTGAATTCAAAATCGACCAGTACGGAAGAGATGGTTTCGTTTTCAACTCTTTCACAAATGACAGGTTTTCCAGTTGATTTTATCAAAAAGGAATTACTGTTAGACGAAGAACCTATTTCAATGTCCCAGCTTAGAGAATCGATGGCCATTTATTTGGAATCGACAATTGATCACGTAAGAGGTTGATGACACTCTTAAGCCTTGGGCGGGGAAACATAGGAGTTGTTTTCAATTTAAGGGTAGACATCTTGATTAAGGACCCGGCTTCGGCCGGGTTTTTTTTTGGAGGCGTCATATGCCACGATGGCATATGACGCCGAACAACCCTGACGAGGGAGCATGATGCGACCGAGAGAGGGTCTTACATTTTCCAGGATGGAAAAATGATGCTGAGAATCCCAGGCGAGCGCAGGAAGCGCGAGGTCGGGTGTCGCGTTTGGATGCGAAGCTATTTAACCCCCATATTTCAAAGATTTACTTGCAAGCAAACCTGCCATAAGAACTGAAGACGTCGATCTTTATTCCTTTAGAAATCTTAACCTTAAAGTCTCTATTAAAAGTTTAGACTAGTTTTAAACGTGATAATCTTAGTTGATCTAGAAAAACTAAAACATAGTGAAGTTAATGAATGACTGGAGAACTTATAGTATGAAATATTTTTTGATAACATTATTATTTAGTTTTAGCTGCCACGGAGATAATCGAGACCCTGGCGAAATTGTACGACATTTTATTATAAAAGATAGGCTAGAATCTTCTCTTTCTTTTGTTAGAGCTTTTGAGGGAAGAATCTCTCTTTTTACCAATAGAGAGCTTAGGGGGAAGCCTGTAGGCTCCTTTTCAAGTCGAGATATAAAACTTGGAAATGATACAGTTTGCAAGCTAAGTGAGGAGCATTTAAAAGAGAAAGATATCGACCCGTATAGTATGAATTTTCACCGATACGGTAAAAGTCATTTCTGTGATTACAATATTCATAAAGGAAGAATGACAAGTGGAAAGTTAAAGATATATTTCTCAGAGAATAAAGGAGAGGTCTATGGCTTTAAATCTTCTTTAGTAAAAGGTGAAAATACTTATTACTTTAGACTTCCTGGAGAAGTTAAGGCGATTACAGATAGTGTTGAATCCGAAGTTATTTATAAAGGTAAGAGGCTTGCTGTAATTAGGCCATCAGCTAAAGAGATCTTTGAGAAATTTGTTTTAAAAGATGAGAGTATTGTTTCTTATATGGATAGGTTGAAGAAAATAATCAAACAGAAAAATGGTGAACTAATACTTAAGGAAATGAGTAGATGTATTTCTGATAAGAGAAGAAGGGAGAAACATCTAGAGGCAAAAAGAGAGTTTATAAATGAAGGCTTTCCAACAACAAAGAATCGAGAGGAGATATCCTCTGCTATACCTGAAGGTGTGAATTATACATCTTTTCAAGATTATCTAAATAAAGAAGAGGAGAGAATTTTAAATTTATTTAAGGCCGATTCAAAGAACCTTGAAGTGGGTTTAGAGTTTAAGAAAAACAGAATTCGTAGTGTATATCTTCGCCTGAAGATGAGTGCAGGTGCTAGCCTTGTAATAGGTAAGAAAGATGACTCTTGTATCTATCTCTCATCTTTTTTCCCTTGGGCTGTTGATTATGAATTATGGAGATAGCCTACCTTATCCTTAATTTTTCTTGATCTTAAATTTTTCGAATCAACTTCGTTTATAATTTTAGTGAAGCATATTTAACTGGAATTTTAATTGAAGAAAACTCTAATTAGTTTTTCTATATTCATTCTTTTGATCACTCTTTACCGATGTAGAGACTTTATCTACTACACGAGGATGTGGCTAACTTATGAGCCAAAAACTTTTATGGGAAATATGGAGCCATCATTTCCCAATTGGTTCGAAGTTATGTGGTCGTTAAAAGGGCCAGATAGAAATAAGAATGGAATACGTGATGATGTGGAGATTTATATTAATAATGAGTTCAAAGATCTAAATGAGAGCGAATTGATAATGATTTATAATGCAGCTGTGCATTCTCAGTCGGCATTAATTCACAACCCTTCCGAGGAGTATTTAAAGAAGTATTGGTATGACTTAAATATTTTAGTTGAGTGTACTTCCGCTTACTCAAGGTCTTTTCCGAACAATATTTTAAAGTCGCGAGAAATTTATGAAGTGAGTAAAAAGGTGCGAGATAAGGTCCATAATACAGCTTTAAGAAGTAATACGTTGAATACATTTGATAATAATTTTCATATGTGGAGTGGGCTTGTAACTGGAAGTTTAAGAAGCTTTGACCTAGAGATTAGCCTAAGTGAATTTTGTGGCTTTACCGAAGATCAATCTAAAAAAATTAGCACAAAGTTGTTAGAATATAGATTTAAGGGTTATAAAAAATATCAAATTTTTAATTATTTGAAAATGTATGAGGATGAGTACGGGAAAGATAAAAGATATTTATATGAAAAATATCTTAACTAACAAAGATATAGATTATCTCGATAATTAATCCTATTTAAAGATTTGAATTTGCAGTTTTAGAAAAATGTTTAAAGGGAAGTGTTATTGGTTTTCCCTTAATAGTTGGAACCTTAAAGCTTGGGAGTTACCAAAGTGAAGAAACTCGCCTTATTTTTACTGATACTTTGTTCTAACAGTTTTGGTTTTGGTCCTGTTTATGACTGCCAGGAGGATTACTTCTCAGGTACTGTTCTATTGGGAAAGATACCAGAGAGTGTAAAGATAATTGACGTCTACAGTGTTTTATCAGACTTTGAAAAGTTTAATTTATTTTTTGATCCTAAAGGAAGTGACTTACAATTTATCCCAGCAGATGGTTGGACGCTAGGGGGAGGTTGGGATCACAATTCTGATATTACTGCTTATCAATATAAAACCTCAGTAGGGTTTCTCGATAGAAGGAGCTTAAGTATGAAGAGACTCGCAGGGAATCTTCTGGAAGGTCGTAGCCGTAGTGAATACTTTAAGAACTATCCTGACGTTATTTTTAAGAGCGGAGATAGAGTAGTTCGATTTAGATTTAATAAGGTGAATTACTATAATATCTTCTTACCTTATTATATTAAAATTAAAAATTACTTTAAGTATGGAACTATAAATCCTCGGATTTTAAAAAAGAATCCTGATTATGGTTGTTATTCACCTCCTAAACATTTACTTCTCTATGACTTCGTAGATGAATAGATTGCTTCAAGCCTACTAATACTCAATTTTCTCCTGCCTTCTTCAATTCCTTGACGAGTAACACTCGTATAAACTTCATTTATTTTACTAAAAATTAAGCTTTTTTAACCTATAAAAAATTCCTAATGGGTTTATAATGGGCGCAGGTGGTGGTTTAAAGCGCCCCTGTAATCATGACTTTTTTGGAGATAGTATGAAAAAGTTAATTTGGGTATTTTTTGTAATGACTTCTTTTAATGCGATGGCCGCAAAGGGGAGTGTTGTAGAGTGTGAAAATGCCCATGCAAATGGAAGTAAAATCAAGTTGGAGTTTTTAAGCGGAACTGATGCTAAGGCAACAGTGACGACTAAGGAGAGCCAGACTTCTCATTTGCTAGAAGTTGTTTCTAAGTCTAGAGATGGAATCTTCTTTAAAACACAGAAGGGGAACTTGTTAAAGTTGGCTTCTGTTAGTGATTCTATAGAGTTATCTCAGACTGCTAATGCGTTTGACGTGAACTTTGAAACGGCAAATTGTAGTATCTAGAGCTAATGGGTAGGTTTTAACCTACCTAGAGAACTGCAACGAGATCGTCTATAATTATCAAATGAAGATAATTATCGCCCTGTCATTTCTAATATCTATGCCTATTTTTGCTCAAAAAAAGGCACCTTTTTTAAATAAATTAAGATGCACTAATAGCGTTCTGGGAGCCGTCTCCTCATTGGGAGAGCCAAAGGAATGGAAGAAGAACTTAGATGCAAGTGTTAGCTCTGACTTTGAAGGCGGAGGAAGTGTTACAATTGATGTCGAGAAGAGTAAGTCGACTTTGACGTCTAACCAAAATGGGCTCCTCCTTAAACTAGAGTTCTCTGAGCCTGATTGTAAGATGAAAGTCTTGAAGATATCTTCGTCTAGCGGAGGCTTCTTAGACCGAGACTTAGATCAGCTTCTTAAGAAAGAAAAGAGGGGAGTTATTTATCTATGGTCTCCCCACATGTCTCTTTCTGTCTACGAGCTAGTGGAAATGAAGAAATACCTCTCTTCTCTGAAAATTCCGGTGACAATTTTATTGGACCTCAATGCTGATATTGATTTCGCTAATAAATCACTTCAAAAATATGATCTCCCGCTTGAGTACTTAAAGAGAATGAATTCACGCAAATTGGAAAACTTTGGGGCCACGATCCATTATCCAAGTACAATTTTTTATAAGGATGGTGAGTTGGTTAAACGTGTTCCGGGCTTCAATGGGAAGAAGTCACTGCAGGACTTAATTAAGAAATACTTGGGAGAGATTTAATGAAAATAGCTTTAGTTCCAATTCTCCTGCTTTCATTTAATTCAATGGCCCAAGTAGATAAGAATTTATGTAATTTAAATGAAGATAAAATAATTAGAAGAATCACTCCTATGTATACTCCCAATTACTTCTTTAAGACTTCACCTGATGGAAGATATATTTATTATATTGGAGGTCATAAGAATTGGAGATTAGACACTACAAATGGAGAAGAGCTTCTATTGCCAGGTTCAGCTGACCCTGTTCCAAGTATTGATGGGAAGATTATGACGTCAATTAATTGGAGAGTTTCAGGTAGGAAAAATTGGAGCTTGAACCTTATGCCAATGGAGAACTGGGATATTTCCAGGGGATTCTTTGGAAAGATTAATTATGAAAAAGTAACTGTAGATACTAATACTGAAAGAACGTATCAAAGTGTTGGAACGTTAGGTGGAAATAAATACCGTGTCTTAAGCTATGATGAGAGAGCTGCAAGTATTAGTCTTAAAGACTACACTCTTACCAGTAATGGAAGCTTTAGTGCAAATCGTAATGATAACCAACAGAAATTTCCTAATATGAGACTTCCTATGATATCCAAAGATGGTAAGGAATTTGCGAGTCTTGATATAGAAACAAATCAAACTGTTATCTACAGAATTAATGATGATGGAACAGGGGCAAAGGAAATTGAAAGATTAGATTTCCCTTCTGGAAAAGTTGATTTTAGTAATGATCGAAAGAAGCTAGTCTTTCACGTGACGGAGAAGGTTTCACGTTCTGGTCCAAGGTCTTCAGAAGTTCAAATGCCACCTACATTTGATAATAGACATGAAGTTAGAAATGTCTTTGTCTATGATAGGGAGACAAAGTCTATTACCCCAGTAACTCAAAATCAAAGAGGGAATTCTTATTACCCTGTATTCTTAGAAGACGATAAAGTCGTTTATCTTGATCAAACAAGTGGGAAGTTATCTTTTGTAATCAAGGAAGTTCCTAAGGTTGTTCCAAAATCTATTGAGGTTGCAAGAAGCTGTTTTGAAGGGGATGACTTTGATCGCTCTCTAGAAAACCTTGCAGATCTTTGGAAGAGTGTTTGTACTGATTGGACTGGTAATAACTCAGGTGGAAGTAAAGTTATGATGCTTAATATGCCTGATGAGCTATGTAGACAGATTGCCAAGGCCACAGGGGATAGAGAAGTGTCTCTTATGTGTGACGCTCTAAAGAAGTCTGAAATTAAAAGACCTAGAGTTTCAAATACAAAAGATAAGTTCAAAAAGATGGTAAAGGTGAAGTGCATGATTTGCCATCAAGAGAACATTCCATTCTTTGATAAAGAAAAAGTAAAGTCTCACAAAGATGAAATTCTTAAGAGGATAAACTCTAATGACCCTAGTTATAGAATGCCTCTAGGGGGAGAGTTGACTAAGGAAGAGAAGAAGGAATTCACTGAATACTTCAAATCTCTCTAGGAAAGCCGAGCTTTTTGCTCGGTCCTCACTAGGTAAATCCTATCATAGCGAAAATACATAGAAATTTACTTATAATAGAATTATCGAGCTATTTTAGAATCTCGGAGAGCGGATTCAATTAATTTTAAAGAAACTCTCTTATTTTCCGATAGTTAGGGTATAAATACAATCACAAGGAAGATGATTATGGATATAGCATCCATTATTGGTTTGGTTGTAGCAACCGCTGCAATCCTAGGTTCGATTCTCGTCGGTGGGGATCTTGGTATTTTCATTGATGTACCGTCCACACTTGTTGTTGGGCTGGGGCTGATTGGTGTGACCTTCTTTAAATGGCCAATGGAAGTTATAAAGAATATTGTCGCCTTTGCAATGAAGGGATTCTTTTTCTCTCCTAGTGACCCTAAAGATACTATTGAAGAAATTGGAAACTTAGCTGAGACTGCGAGAAGGGAATCAGTTTTCGCTCTAGAAAAAGTACCAATTGATGATCCTTTCTTAAAGAAAGCAATGACATTAGCAGCAGATAATAGACCACCTGAAGTTATTGCTTCGATTCTACAATTAGAAATTGATGCCATGGTGGAGAGACATAAAGTAGGTGCAGATGTTTTCCAAGGTATGGCCGATGACGGTCCTGCGATGGGGATGATCGGGACACTGATTGGTCTTGTACAGATGCTTCAGAACTTATCCGATCCATCAGCTATTGGTCCGGCCATGGCGGTTGCACTCTTAACGACATTCTATGGTGCGATTATTGCCAACGTATTTTGTAACCCAATGAAGAATAAGATCGCTTTTAGATCGAGTCTTGAGGCCACGAAAATGAATATTATTATCGCCGGTACTCTTGGGATTGTTGCAGGTGAGAACCCTCGACTAATTAAAGAGAAGTTAAATGCCTTTCTTCCTCCTGCTCAGAGAGATGGTGGAAATGAAGAGGCGCAGGCAGAATAAGAATAATCGTTATGGAAGACGAGGAATTTTATGGCAGAAGAAGCTGAAAATATTGGTGGAGGAGAAGAGTCTCCTCAAGCCGAAGAAACGAAATGTCCTGAGTGTCCTCCCGGTCTTCCCGGTTGGATGGCCACATTCTCTGACCTTGTAACACTACTACTGACATTCTTTGTTTTACTTCTTTCATTTGCAAAAACTGAAACTGCAAAATATGAAGCGGCCCTAGGTTCTATTAGAGATGCCTTTGGTGGAAATGTTTTAAAGCACGGTGAAGTTATTCAAAGAGGAAAGTCTCCTGATGATTCTCCTACAATGATTGACTCACAAGAGCCTGTTAGACCTTTTCCAATTGATTTTCTCACTATGGAGGGGATATTAGATAAGCATGAAATCAATAGAGAGTCAGACGAAGAATTAAAGACTATGAAAAATGATCTCTATGAATACAACCTCTCTGACTCTGTAAATATCTACGAAATGCCAGAGGGAATAAAGGTTAAAGTAAAAGATAAAATACTCTTTAGATACGGTTCACTTAGGATAGCAAATGAGCAAGTTTCTATTGAAGTTTATACAAGACTAGTTCGTTTACTTACAAATAAGGATTGGTCTGTCTTTGTTCAAGGTTATTCAAGTAGAGGAGAAGTCTCAACTGAAGATGGTAAAAATATGGACGCCTTTGAGTTATCAGCAGCGCGAGCTAGTGCTGTAACCAGATCACTTATAAGAAGAGGTGTGAAGCCAGATCAGATATCGACAGTCTTCTATGGTGATATTAGACCTGAGAATATTCCAGGGAGAAGTCAGACTGAAATTGAAAGGGCCTCTAGGCGAGTTGACTTTATCCTCAGAAAGAGAGATCTAAATACTGAGGGTCATAAGGTCGATGCAAGATAGTAAATTCTGTACATTAAATTCATATAATTCGATTGAAGAGCTCCTAACTAAGGAGCTCTCTTTTTCTAAATCTATAGTAAAGAGGCTCCTAAGCAAAAATTTTTTAAAACGTGGTGTGAATAAAGGCGATGAGCTAAGTTTACCTCTCGATTTATTAAATTATCAATGGGTGAATCCTTCTTATGAAGGGGAGTCAATGATGGTTATAAAGGAAGATGATAATTTTATTGCTATTAATAAGCAGCATGGAATACACGGACATCCTCTAAATTATAGCGAGAGAAATACGGTCGTAAATTTTCTTAGAAATCAGTTCTGCTTAAGTGCTTTCTTAGATGAGAGTAAGAGGGGTGAGTCCAATTTACTCTATAGAATTGATAGAGAGACTAGCGGTCTTATGATTTTTGCAAAGAAGAATTCAATCTATGAGAGTATCAGACAAAACTTTAATCATATGGTTAAAGAGAAGGTGTATCTCGCAGTGGTTGAAGGAGAATTTAATCAAGAGGGAGTCCACAGTCATTACTTGGAGAGCTTTGGTAAGAAGGGAGCTCAAATGCGTGCTGCCAGCTCAGGAGAAGAGAGAGTTTCTATTAAGACCTCTCTCGTTGAATATAATGAGCAGCGAGGTCTCTCTCTTATAAGGATTGAATTGGGACAAGGAGTTCGTCATCAAATTCGTTGTCAGTTAAGTGAAATTGGCTTTCCTATAGTTGGTGATACTCTCTATGGTGGATGTGAGAGTAGTAGACTCTTTCTTCATGCATATGAATATAGAATTGAAGTCGATGATATTCAATTTAGTGCAAAGGCAGAGGTCACAGATTTATTTCTTACTCTCTTTAACTTGAACAGTGGCCTTTAGGTGCTCTTTAATAAGTTGACTCGATTTAATTGTCGCTAATTTAACAATAAACCTTCCCTCAGTAATTGCATTAATCTCAAGCTTATCGTGATTCAGGCGAACGCGAACTATATCAGTTCTCTCAAGACTATCACTCGGTGAGTTCTTAGCAGTTAAGATAAGATCGTTGGCCAGTTCTCGGTACATAATGGCACGTAGGTTTTCAAAACTCTTATATTTGGACTGCTCAATCATCATATTAATGGAGAGGGCGAGGTTATTCCCCTCGCACTTTGAATTCCAATTGGAAGGTATTCTCTTATCAAGCATGACTCTAACCGCTTTACAGGAGCTTGCAGTCATACTCTCTTTTCGAGATTGAAAAATTCCCTTATCTCTTAGTTGAAAAAGAAAGAGGGCCATGAGTAGGAGGCCAACCATTAAAATAGGGTACTTTGTCAGTAATTTCGATGCCATAGACCTATTATGCACTCTTTTTTAATAAAAATCACTAAAGAGGTTTGGGAAAATATCCGACAAGAAAAGTAAGTTATTTAGATTATCTTTTATTAAGGAAACGTTAATGCACAATAACTCACTGATTTTAAAGGAACAATTTTGGACATTTCTAACATGTCTGGAAAACCTCAATGAGCCCATGCCTTTAAAACAATTTTTAGATTTATCAGAAATAGATGAGAACCTCTTCACTGATGCTGTCTCATTCTTACAAAACTTAAATTACTTTGTAGAAGTATCTGAGGTTGCTGGAAGAAATTATATTCATCCTGTTAAGGCCGATCAGATGATCTCAATGCAATTAACTTTCAAAGAGTGGCTTGCGTTCCAGGCACACTTTCCAAAAATGCAAGAGGAGCAGGGAACTGCTCACCATGAAGTCTTGAGTTTGAAATTGTGTGAAGTTGAAAATGAATACTCTGGTCATGATCTTTTTAAAGCGATTGACGATGAAGAGAAGAGATTTCAACTTTTAGAAAACTTAGATTTAAAGCATAAGGACTTTCTAAGAAAAACAGAAGAGGCCATGAGTAGGGAATTCTGTTTGAATATTCAACTTCATGATAAACGCATTATAGATTTCTTTCCTCGTAAGGCCGTATTCCTTGAGGGAGAGTTATGTCTCGTTGGCGAAGACTGCAATGATCGCTGTTTAATCTATTTTAATATATTAGAAATAAAGAAAATAAATGTAGATATTGATACAAATTATTGTCCCAATTTTAGTTCTATAGAGATCAATGACTTTATCTCTGCCGTGCGAGCTATTACGGGACAAGAAGAGAGGCTTGTTCTAAAGATAATCTCATCGGAATCGGTGGATCTTAGACCTGCCTATCAATTCTTAGGTAATCCATATGTCACGACTAACTTAAATGGTGATCTTATATGGGCTGCCTCTGTAGAGCCTTGTGATGAGCTTTTTGAATGGATTCTAAGTATTAAGGATCATGTTGAAATTCTAGACCCAAGTAGTTTAAAGAAAAAATATTTGGAGTACTGTGAAGCTAAGCTTGAATACTTAGAAGACGACTATAAGAAAGCAGGATAATGACAAAGAGAGTTTATCCATGTTAGTTCTAAAATATGGATAAACAATTCTCTAAGAGCTTCTTTCTCATTTCATTTCTTCCAGCGATTGCTTATTGGTATTTAGATGAATATTACCCCGTTCGCGTGGCCATTACAGGTGGACTTGCTCTGGCAATACTTGAGATTGCAGCAGAGAAAATTTTATTTAAACACGTACATACAATCTCAAAAGCAAATTTCTTCTTAATTCTTTTCTTAGGTGGTTTGAGCCTATTAGGTGAGGAAGGTGTATGGTTTCGATTACAGCCGGCTCTCACAGGTATTGGTATCTCTAGCTTTATGTTTTATAGAATAAAAGTTGGGAGAGGTTTACTAGAAGAATTTCTAGAGGGATTACCTTTAAAGTCCAAGCCTCCACTTTTCTTCGTGACTTCGATGGAGAGGCATTTAACATATTACTTCTTTGTAACAGGTCTCTTTATGGCCTATGTTGCAATCTTTGAGAGTGTCGATACTTGGATCTTTTTCAAAACGATTGGCAATTACATACTCTTTGGAGTCTTCTATATTTTCGAAATCTTTTGGAGCAGAAAGTTGGCGAAAGACTATGCTAGAGCCAAGCGAGAAAAAGAAGTTCTCACTTCAACTAAACCTTAGAATTTCGCCTTAGGGTAACTTCCTAAGATTTTTATTGAGCTCGTGTGATCTTTGAGCTTAACCAGACAGTCTCTCACTTTATCATCGTGAATAGAGCCTAGGAAATCTACAAAGAATGTGTACATAAAAGGATTCTCGGGAATAGGGCGCGATTCAATCTTCGTTAAATTCAGTCCAAAGGTTGCAAACTCTTGCAGACATCCAAGAAGTGCACCAGGCTTGTGATTAGTGGAAAAAGCAATACTTGTCTTTTCTAGCTTAAGTCCCTCTGGGATATTTTTCTCTTTTACAAATACTACAAAGCGAGTGAAGTTTGTATTCACCTTTTGAATATCTTCACTGATGATTTCTAAATCATAGTACTGTGCACTTAGTGAGGAACTTATTGTGGCCTCATCTAAAATATTACTTTTAGAAAGTAGCTCACTTGATCCAGCAGTATCAAATTCAGGAATACCCTTAATTTTATTCTTAGTTAGAAAATCATGGCATTGTGCAAGTGCGATAGGATGAGATTTAACATACTTTATATCTTTGAGCTTTACTCCCTTCTTTGCCAGTAGACAGTGATTAATGGGAAGATAGATTTCTCCAATAATAAAGAAGTGGTGTTTAAGTAATAGGTCTACATTTACTGCGACATTTCCAACAATACTATTTTCAACTGGAAGTACACCAATGGCCACGTCATCATCTTCAAGAGCGTTACAAACTTCTTCACTGAGATCAAAGCCTTTGGGCTCTACATCCTTTTTGAAGTACTCTCTAATGGCCATTTCACTATAGGCACCTTTTTTTCCTTGAAAAGCTACTTTCACGACTGGACACTCGCCAATGTTTCTTCAAGAGCGCTCGATAGGGAAGTGCGCATGTTTTTTGCGTGAGGATTGTATTTATTCATATCTTTGAAAAGTTGAACACTATCATTTTCAACAGTCTCTAAAATTTTTAAGAGTCTGCGATATCCTTTTGTATCTATTTCCATTTCTGTGGCATTCATCTCCATAAGTGTTCTACCAATGGTATGAGTGAGGATTAAGGTATTAGCTATTTGTTGATCATGCTCATCAGCTGTCGCCTCAATAACTTTAAGACCGTGTGACTCTAAATAACCTTTTATATTTCTATATCTCTCATCGCTCACTCGCTGTTGGCACAGAACGATTTTACATCCATAAAGACTTTTGGCCGCAGAGTCTGGACCAAACATAGGATGAGTTCCAAGAATTTGAGTATCCTGTGGCAACTTCTCTTCTAAAATTTTCATCGGGTGAATTTTTACTGAACAAACATCTACAACTAAAGTTTCTTTTGAAACGAGTGGTGCTATTTGATCGGCAATTGACTCAATTGCTGAAATGGGAACACAAAGGATAAGAATAGTACTTTTACAAACTTCTTCTAAAGTCCCAACCTTTGAGCCAAGGCTCTCTACTTCTTCTTTGGAGATATTTATATCGTAGCAAATAGTGGTGGCATCTTTTGATAGATTCTTAGTTAACAGCTTACCAAGCCTACCGAAACCGATAATTCCTACTTTCATAAAACTTCTTTCATCCTTTTATGGGCTTCAATAATTTCTTCTCTACTTTGAGCAAATGAGATTCTTAAATGATTTTCTTTTCCAAAGGCAATACCTGGGAGAATAGCAACTTTGGCCTTTTCTAAGATGTAGAGAGACAATTCCTCAGAGTTTTTAAGACCTAATTTCTCAATTGTCTCCGTTACATTTGGAAAGAGATAGAATGCTCCATCTGGCTTTTCTATTGGGAAGAACTCGCTAAAGAGTTGGTGGGCCAGCTTCATTCTAGATTCTAGCTCTTTTGTTAAAATTCTTATGAGTCCAGCATCTAGCCTTAGCGCCTCTAGAGCACCGTATTGAGCAAAGGTACAATTATTACCAGATAAGTGACCTTGTAATTTATTTACATCATCAATAAATGATTTCTCTGCACAGAGGTATCCGATTCTAAAGCCTGTCATACAAAAACTCTTTGAGAATGATTGTACCGTGAGCGTTCTATTGAATGCCTCTTCACTTAGAGAGGATATATTGACGTGCTTTACTTTATTGTAAGTAAGAATTTCGTAGGCTTCATCAGAGACTATCTTTAAATCATATTTAACAGCAAGCTCTACAACTTTATTTAAGCTCTCTTCATTATATACAGCACCTGTTGGATTATTAGGGGTATTAATTAAGATGACCTTTGTCTTATCAGTGATCGCACTCTCAATTGCATTTAAATCGAGTTGGAAGTTATCCAATGTTTCAACAAACTTTGGAACTCCTCCAGCGAGTTTGACTGATTCTGGAAATGTTACCCAATAAGGAGAGGGGATAATAACTTCGTCACCATCGTTAAGGAGTGTTTGAAAAATGAGGTATAAGATATGCTTAGAACCATTTCCTAAAAGAATATGGTCTTTATTTGCATTTAAATTATATTTCTTATTGAGATAGTAGGCGATACCATCTCTTAATTGATCTAGTCCTTGGACTAGGGAGTAACGGGTTTTATTTTCTTTTAGGGCCTTGATTGTAGCTTCTATTATAGGAGCAGGTGTTGCAAAGTCAGGCTCTCCAACATTTAGGCCTATGATATCCTCTCCCTGCTCTTTTAGCTCTGCTATCTTTGCTGAGAGAGAAATACTTTTTGATGGTTCAATGCTTTTTACTCTATTCGAATTTTCCATGTGTTTATTATACACAAGTTTTTATTTTTTGCTGTCAAAGTCATTAACAATTTGGCTTTGAATTCTCACACTTTCACTGTGAATAGTGTCATAAATATCTTTTACAAATGTTTCAGTTAGACCTAAGTCTTTACCAAGGTCGATTCTCTTCTTCATAAGTTCATCCATTCTCTGAATTTGAAGAGGCATGATATTCTTTTCTTTCTTGGCTTCACCAATCTTCTTGATAATTTCAGTTCGAGTTTTTAAGGCCTCTAAAATTTCTTGATCAACTCTATCAACTTGTCCTCGTAAGGCATCTAGTTCTTGTTCAAATGTTCTATCGACTCCAAACTCAGTTCTAAGTGAAAGTCCTTCGATGATAGCTCCAAGAGCTTCTGGAGTTACTTGTTGAGCAGCGTCCGAGAGTGCTTTTGTTGGATCGATATGAGTCTCTACCATTAGACCTTCCATATCAGCATCCATGGCCTTTTGACATACATAAGCTATAAGGTCTCTTTTTCCTGCGATATGACTTGGGTCACAAATGATTGGAAGATCTTGAAACTTACTCTTAAGTTCGATTGGAATTTTCCAAAGAGGGAGGTTTCTATACTTTGAAGTATCTCCAGTTGAAAAACCTCTATGAATGGCCGCAATTTTATTAATTCCTGAACCAGCAATTCTTTCTAGCGCTCCAATCCAAAGGGCCAGATCTTGGTTAACTGGATTTTTTACCATAACGGGGATATTAGTCCCTTTAAGTGCATCGGCAATTTCTTGAACTGCAAATGGAGAAACTGTCGTACGAGCACCAATCCATAGAATATCAACTCCATGCTTAAGAGCAAGTTCTACGTGTTGAGTATTTGCAACTTCTGTAGTTGTAAGTAGACCTGTCTCGGCCTTAACATCAGAGAGCCACTTTAGTCCTTCTTCACCAACACCTTCAAAACAATTAGGTCTTGTTCTTGGCTTCCAAATTCCTGCTCTAAATATTCTTACGTCTGGTATTTTAGCAATTTCCCTTGCTGTCGATAGCATTTGGTCATGACTTTCAGCAGAGCAAGGGCCTGCAATCACCAAAGGCCTTTTAAGGTTTGGTAGCCATTTGTTTAAAGGTAAAAAGTCCATAATTTCTCCGCTATCTGTATTCAATCTACTTACTATAGTTTTCTTTAGTATATTATCAAGGCTAAAATCTCTTCCCCGCCCATTGTCTAGCTATTATAGCGGTTAGAGGGTGTAAAATATAATTAATAGTTGTCATGGTTTATATAAAATAATTTTATATCTTAACTTTCCAACAAGTCGAAGGCATAGAGTTCTTCTTGGCGTAATCGTTATATATCCAATGCCTTCTACCATGATTACTCTCAAGTCCTAGATGAATATATGTTTGTCCTAGCCCAATAGAAATATTTGAGAGCTTATTCGATTCATCTTGAATAAAGTAATTTTCTTTCCATAAATTATCGCAAACAAATTTCTCAATGGCGTAGCGGTTCTCTTGGCTACCCATTGAAATATCCATCGCCTTGGCGGAGATGTGATCACTCTCTTTTGCTCCTCCTAACTTTTCGTTATAGCATGAGCCTCTGTAGTGACTTGTTAAAGTTGTCGATATTCCAGTTTGATCTTCAATTTCTTCTTTAAGTAGGGCAAGGCTAAGGCTTCTATACCAACAAGACTTAGGTGGAATCATATTAGAAATATTGCAAGACTTCATTGTTTGAGTCGAACCTGCTCTTGAGATCGCAATGGCATTTGTGGCCTGTGCTCCAGAGTCAACTAGAAATCTTTGAAAGTCGACTTCGTCGTGCTTGTAGTTTTCTAGATCCAAGATATTGCCACCTAGAGTTTGAATCTTTGACTCTAGAAGAAGTACATCTCTTAGGATGTTATTCTTGGTACAACTATCTTCACCAAATGTAATGTCTTTTAGAAGTTCACTTACTTCTTGCTTGGATAAGTTGTCCTGTGCGCTTGAACTTCCATCAGTCACACTCACTGATTCAATAGAGGATCTCTCATCATGAATGATGTAGCTTTGATCGGGCTCTTTCTTCCCGCAGCTCACAGCTATGAGCAGTGTAAGTAGAAGTATTGATTTAACTTTCATAGTAATTCTATTCTAAAATAAAGAGGCACCGAGGAGAGTGAGATTGTAATAACTTCACTGGGTGTCCATATTTTGGTCACTGATTGAAATGTGGTATCTCGTTGTAATTACAGCCTTTTTTGAGCGACTAGTATTTGGCTAAAGAGTTTATTCGTTATATACTGAGGCGAATTCACCTCTAACGATAGTAGTACTTCATGGAAAATATAAAGGGCTTTATCCTCTCATCATCTTATAGCGACACCTCTAGTGGTATTGAGCTTAATTTCTATTTAAAGACTGATCAGGGTCCTGCCAAGGTTATCATTTCAAATTTTAGACCTGTTTTCTTTATTGAGTCTAAAGTTAGCGGAGTGAAGATACCTAAGCTCTTTGAAAGAAAAAGTGTAGGCTTAAAAAGTTTTGCAAAAGAACCTCTCGATGCCATTTATTTTTCAAAACAAGTAGACCTATTTGAAGCGAGGGACTTTCTTGCAGATAATGGAATAAGAACTTATGAATCTGATGTTAGACCAAATGAGCGTTTTCTCATGGAGAGATTCATTAATGGAGATGTGGAATTACAAGGTGAGTCCCACGAGAGAGGGAAGTTAAAAGTCTTTATAAATCCCAAGCTAAAGAAGTCTAGTTATCAAGTGAGATTAAATATTCTCTCTCTTGATATTGAAACAAGTTTTGGCAATGATCTTTACTCTATTGGTGTTCACTACCAATTTGAGGACCATAGAGAATTTAAAAAAGTCTTCATGGTTGCTAATGAGTATAAAGAAGTTAATGAAGAACTGACATATTACCCCTCCGAGAAAGAAGTTCTATTGGCCTTTAAAGATAATATTCTTCAAAAGGACCCTGATATATTAATCGGATGGCACGTAATTGGATTTGATCTCGATTTCCTACAGAGAAAATTTACTCAGTATTCAATTCCTTTTGAACTTGGAAGAGATGGTGAAAAAGTTAAAATTCATCAAAGAAAGAGTGGGACATATACTTGTGCCATCGGTGGGAGAGTCGTTCTCGATGGTCCACCAACTTTAAGAGGAGCTTTCTATAGCTTTGAGAATTTCAAGCTTGATACTGTTGCTTCAGAGTTACTTGGGGCTCAGAAAGATATTAGTGCAACTGGATCAACGAAAGTAGAAGAAATAGAGAGAAGATTTAGAGAAGATAAGGAGTCTCTTGCTAAGTATAATCTCTTAGACTGTACACTCGTTAGTGATATATTTAAGAAAACAGAGTTAATCGAACTCTATATTACGAGATCTAAAATCTCTGGATTACAACTTGATCGAATTGGAATTTCAACTGCGGCCTTTGATCATTTCTTATTACCTCACATTCATAGAAAAGGCTTTGTTGCTCCCAACGTTTTAGATATTCAAAGGGATGCTCACGCTGCTGGCGGTTATGTAATGGAGCCTAAAGTAGGCCTCTATGAGAATGTAGTTGTTTTAGATTTTAGAAGTCTCTATCCTTCAATTATAAAAACATTTGGAATTGATCCTTATTCAAGAGTAATGTCTGACATAGATACTGTGACGACTCCAACAGGGCATAAGTTCTCTAAGACTGAAAATATTTTACCAGATTTTATTACTGAGTTATTCGAGAAGAGAGTAAGAGCAAAGTCAGTGGGAGATGAGCATCTTTCAATGGCAATTAAAATTTTAATGAACTCTTTCTACGGTGTGATGGGTTCTCCGGGGTGTCGTTTCTATCATGCAGACCTTCCAAGTGCTATTACTGGAACTGGTCAGTGGATATTACTAGAGTCGATTGAATTCTTTAAAAGCCTTGGTTATGAAGTTCTTTATGGAGATACGGACTCAGTATTTGTAAAACTTAAGTCTGAAGATATTTATAAAATAAAAGAGCGGTCAAATGAGTTAGTAAGACGAGCGAATGAGTTTTTAACTAAAAAGCTAGAGACTCGCTTTGGTGTTGAGTCTCATTTGGAGATGGAGTTTGAGAAAGTCTTTAAGAAGCTCTTTCTACCGAGTGCTCGCGGGGGCGAGGGTGGAGCTAAGAAGAGATATGTAGGACTCTTGCAAGGTGAGGGAGAAGATAAACTCTATTTCTCTGGCATGGAGTTTGTTCGCTCTGACTGGACTAAGCTAGCTAAGAATTTTCAATACACACTCTTTAAGAAAATCTTTCAAGGTGAAGACTATGAGAACTTTATAAAAGGTTATGTTGATAGACTTAAGAATGGGGAGTTTGACGATCTTCTCATCTATAGAAAGAGATTAACTAAGGATATCTCTGAGTATACGAAATCGATTCCTCCTCATGTTAAGGCGGCCAAGATTTATGCAGAAAAAACTGGTCAGACTAATTTAAAGAGTATTGAATATATTATGACTAGTTCTGGTCCATACCCAAGTGAGTTGGATTTTCCAAACGTGGATTATGAACATTATATTGAAAAACAAATTAAGCCATTGGCGGACTCTGTTCTCTATATTTTTGATAAGAGCTTTGATGATATAATTTGTGGAGATCAATTATCTTTTTTCTGAGGACGCATGAAGTATCAATATAAAATGGCAACAGTTGTCTTTACAATTTTCCTCGTGGCCCTGCTCTACAATAGATACGAATTAGAGGTCTATACTTGGTTCTGTGAGAACGAAGAGAATGGAGCGGCTTGCTATGTGACTCATAAACTCCATCAAGGGGATAAGAGCCCTGAGGCGGCTAAACGCTACTTAGATCGAAGCTGTAAGCTCAAGTATGAGATGGCCTGTGATGAACTCAATAAAAAATAGTTCCACCCCTTAGACAACCGTTTTACCCCATTTTTCCAAGCTCCCAGAATCACGCGGGGAGTGCGCGACGCGGTAAAAAATGATGAAATATTTCTAGAATCCCCTCTAAAATCTTTTGCAAAAAAGTCGAAAGTGATTTATCAATAAATGAGATAGCCTCTTGAGTTATAACTTAAGTGTTTGAAATTTAAGGGTTATTTTGATTTACAAAGACTTACAAATCCATTGACATTCTCCTGGTCTTTGTAAGTTTTCCCTCCTGGATTTTTAGCTGGATCCGGGAGGGCCTTTAAGTTTTCCTCACAAATTATTTTTTTTGAGTAGAATAGATTTCTATGATTCAAGAAACCTATCACTTATTTAAATCTTCAATTCTATTATTCAATCATAAAAGAGGAACGACTTTAGCTTCATCTTCAACTTTCTATATCTTACTTACAATTGTTCCATTCTTTTTATTACTTATTAGAGTTGTTGGTATTTTTATTGGTGATATAAATTCAACTCAATTAAAGATCTTCAATTTGGTAGAGAGCTTTTTTCCAGATGTTGCACCAGAGATTCTGACTCAAGTGCAAGGGATAGTTAAAGGGCCACTCTTTGCAGGTGGAGAGTTTACAGTTATCAACTTTGCAATTCTTTTGATCTCCTCACTCTCATTCTTTAATTCTATTTGGAACGGTTTATTTTTAATAACTGAGGATAGAAGCTATTTAAGATTTACAAAGCATCTGAAAGGAATATTTGTGATAGGGGTGACAATTATGTGTTTAACTCTCTTCTTCTTTCTCCCTTCTTTATTCTTTTACTCAGGACAATTATTCACCAATAATACTGTAGTCGATTATTTGGCCACGAACTTTCCCTCGCTCTTAAGCGTTAGTGATTATTTCTCAGGTTTTAATTATGGATTCTCCTATATTTTAAAATCGAATATCTTTCATGCGATTATCTTTACCTTCTTCTTCGCATTCTTATACCGCTGGTTCTTTTCATGGAGACTAAGTTTAAAAGAGGCCTTTATCTCTTCACTGATCTTTAGCTGTCTCGTTATAGTTGGGAAGAATCTTTTTTGGATTTATTTTATATATGTTCGCGATAATTTAATAAAGAACTACGGTGACTACTATACGTTGATCGTCGGTGTAATTTGGATATACTTCACAATGAGTTTCTTCTATTTCGGTGCTTGTGTTTGTACGACTTTGTTAAAGGATAGAAGAAATGTTGAACATAATGCGACTTGAATTATTATTGAAACAAGATATATTTTTATTAGGAGAAAATTGTGGGATTAATTAGAACTCTTATTGAATTATATATTTTATTACTCTTTGTAGATGTAATTCTGTCATATCTTCCTCAGTACCGTAGAAATATTTGGGTGGTAAGAATTCATAAATTAGCAAACTATACTTGTGCGCCCGTAAGAAGATATCTTCCAAATGATTTGCCATTTGATTTCTCTCCTCTGATTGTTGTCGTAATCCTCACGATCTTAAAAGCCTTGTGGTAAAAACTTGTCTTTTTAATCTATTTAGTTCACAATTTTAATAACTGTACTTTTTTTCATGGATGAAAAAGGGATCGAATGGATTCGCCAAATATTGATATAGATTTTTTAGCAAAAGAAACACTGGCCTTAAGCGAAGCTCTTAAGGGAAGTGAAGATTTTGGACAGCCATCACTCTTTGATGGTGATTTTCAATTTGAAAGAGGTGAGGACTTTCTTTTAAGGTCTGATCGCTCTGTAGATCAAAGTTCTGAAGACAAGACTTCTCGCAAAGAAGAAATAGAAATAGAAGTAAAAGTAAAAGAATCATCCGCACAAGAGGTGGAAGACGACACTGCACTTTGTGATTCTCTCTTTGAAGTTCAACTGCCTCAGGATGTCGATATTGAATTCTCTTCAGTTCTTGAAGAAGAGGAAGAAATTGTAGACGAGCAAGAAGAGCTCTTTCCCATGTCACCAGGACTTATTTTTAAAATAGATGCTGGAATTTCAACTTTCTGTGTTCGAGGAGTCCTCTGTCACAATATCAACGAATCAGTTCATGGGGTCATGAATAACGAGAATGATAGTTGGAAGAAATTAAAGATAAGAGAGCGCGAAGAACTCTCTGGAATTCATTACTTTGAAACTGCTTCAATAGAGCAGTCAGAGATGATCGCCGAGTATATTTTAAATAAGAGATTTCCTCTGCAAGAGGAGATGGTCTGCAACTTAAGTGATCCTGGATTTAGTTGGTGGCTCGAGTCTAACGATGAGGGAATGAAAATCTACTTCAAGGCCCAGTCTGTAGAGAGGGACACTCAATTCACTCGCCTTGGTCCAATTGGAGATAGAGGAATTGCTTCACTAAAGTTTTTAAAATGTGAATCAATGCTTAGAAGGCTATTTTCAATATCTGAGTATAGCACTACAGAAAAGAGTTTTGAGGTTAGACCGATTAACTCGAAAGACAATAATTACTTAAACTTTAAAGACATATTTGAAAAGGGAGAGTTCAACTTTGAATTCTCAAGCTCTGAATTAACTCTCGAGCAGCAACGTTTGGTGATATTTCTTCAAGAAATAGCTGCTGTACGTGGTTTTTGGATTTCAGTGGAAGAAATTCTTAATAATAAGCCTTGAGAAGAACGCAGAGTTCACTTAAAATAGTAATAACAGGATGTTGTCACAAAATTAGGATTATTTTGTGAATACTAAACTTTAAACAGGATGTTTAAATTGGAATTTTCGTTCGACTCCCAACAAAGGGGAGCCCAAAGCGCGCCAGCTGCTGGTGATGTCGCAAGTGATCGTCTAAGAAAAGCAATTGAGCGCAATCGCGCAAAACAAGCAAAGAGAGATAATATTCAAAAACAAGTTAATAATGGACCAAGTGATGGACCGTTATTTTCTAGCTCCACAGGTCCTAGACCAGCGGGGGCGAGTTCAAGAAATATTTCTGAAAGACTGAGAGCGGCGCAAGCGTCAGGAACTCCAGGATCTTCAATCCCAAGAAGACCAGCATCTAGATTTTCATCATCGCCTTCAACACCAAAGCCTGAGATGAGTGCATCTTCTAGAGAAAGTGAAGAAACTAGCTCGAGAAGTTGGGGCAGTGGTCTATTAAAGAAAAAGAGCGAGACTCAAACAAGAGCGGCAGATCAATCTTCTACAATGGCGACAAGAAGAACAGTTGGAAAACCTGATGAAGCAGAGTTTTTAACACCAGTTAGAAAAGCAGTTTCAAAAGCACCTGCGAAAGTTGGTTATACAAGCGCTAAGAGAAAAGTTAATACAAAATCAAAGAAGAAGTCTGAAACTAATTTTGTAGGCTACCTTGTAAAGTTTGGTTGGGCCTTTTGCACATTTCTACTCTTTAGATTGGTATTCTCTGGTGGTGGAGTTATGGATTATTACTCATCACTAAACCTCTTAGAAGACAAGCAATATGAACACAAGAGAATCATTCAAGAGAATAAAGACCTCGCAGAAGAGATCAAGAAAATTGGAAGCAATTCAATGTATCAAAAGAAACTTGTTAGAGATAATTTAGGTTTTATCGCTAAGGACGAGTACTTAATTCTTTTTCCAAGAGAGAAAAGCCTTTCTCAAAGGTAATCTTATCGCCCACCTTTAGTTTCTTAGCTAAAGGTGAATCACTTCTCATTTCTAAAACATGACGACAATGGTAGAGCTTCGTTCTATAAATCGCCGGAGGCTCTTGAACTCCCGGATGGTGGGGAACATTTCTCTCCACTGCAATGATTTTCATCTGAGAGTCGATAAAGAAGATATCTAAGTCAAAGAGAGTATTGGGCATCCAAAATTTACGCGCACCGTCTTTTGAATACCAAAAGAGCATGGCCTGATCTTTTCTAAATTCACTTTCTTTAGTTCCGCTGAGCCCTAAGCTCATTTGCTCACTAGTAGTCGAGAGTATGACTTCCACCGCTTCTTTCTTTTGAATGAAAATCTTTGTTCTCTTGCGCTCTTTAAAGGCCGCACTAGGAGAATTACAACTTAACAAAGTTAAGGATATTATTAGGATTTGAGAAATATTTTTAATGAGCATCGGTGTAAAATGCGCTATAAATGTCTTCATAACTTAACTCTAATTTATGAGGGGAGATAAATCAAATGGCCGAAATTAAGGGACTAATGAGGACTCACAATTGTGGTGAGCTTCGCGAAGAACATGTAGGACAAACAGTAACACTTTGTGGTTGGGTAAATAAGTACCGAGATCTTGGCGCTCTTCACTTCATTGATATTAGAGATAAGTATGGACTCACACAGCTTGGCTTTGAGGCCTTTACTGGTGATCTAGCTATATTAAAGGACTGTGCTCTTGAGTCAGTGATTAAAGTTACTGGTGAAGTTGCTAAGCGACCAGAGGCCGCACAGAATAAGAAAATGGATACTGGACTAGTCGAAGTTCAAGTAAAGGAAATTGAAGTTCTCTCTAGAAATGATATCGACAATATTCCATTTCTACCATTTGGTCAGATTGAGGCTACTGAAGATCTCAAGCTAAAGTACCGCTACTTAGAGTTAAGAACTAAGAAGTTACAAGATATTTTGGCCCTAAGATCAAAAGCTACAAATACTGTAAGAAGAATTCTACAAGAGCAAAAGTTCATTGAAGTAGAAACTCCAATTCTCTATAAATCAACACCTGAGGGTGCTAGAGATTATGTTGTTCCTTCAAGAGTTCACCCTGGAAAAGTCTATGCTCTTCCTCAGTCGCCACAAACCCTAAAGCAGTTATTAATGATTGGATCAACAGATAAGTACTTTCAAATCTGTAGATGTTTTCGCGATGAAGACTTAAGAGCTGACAGACAGCCTGAGTTTACTCAGATTGATATGGAAATCTCATTTGCAACACCTGAGTATATTAAAAACTTAGTTGAAAAAATCTTAGGGGAGCTCTTTGATTTAGAAGACGGGTTTACTCTTCCAATGATGTCTTATAACGAAGCTCTAGCGCGCTTTGGTTCAGATAAGCCAGATTTAAGATTTGGATTAGAGCATAGAATCGTAACAAATATTTTTAAAGATTCTGACTTTTCTGTTTTCTCAAGTGTAGCCGGAGCGAATGGTTTAATTAAAGCTATTTTCGTACCTGAAGCAATGGGAAGCTTCTCTCGTAAGGATACAGACGCTCTAACAGAAGTTGTTAAACCTCACGGTGGAAAAGGTGTAGCGTTCTTTAAAGTTTCTGGTGAAGAGAGAACTGGTGGTATCTCTAAGTTTATTACAGATGAAATCTACCAAGCACTTGTGGCAACGGGTGAAGAGTCTGGAAATGGAACTTGGCTCTTCTGTGCTGATGCTGATCACGATACAACTCATGGTTGTGCTGATGCCCTTAGAAGACACCTTGGTAAGAAGTTAGATATTATTGAAGACGGATATAAATTCTTATGGGTTTATGACTTCCCACTTCTTGAGTGGAACCCTGATGATAAGAGATATATTGCTCGTCACCATCCATTCACTATGATCAATGTAGATCAAAAAGATACGTTCATTGCTGCTGATCCTAAGGATTCGGAGTCTCTAAAAGATATGCCTGCTCAGGCCTATGACGTAGTTTGTAATGGATATGAGCTAGGTGGTGGATCTATTAGAATCCATGAGCAACCAATTCAAAAGAAAATGTTTGAAGTTTTAGGAATGGGTGAAGAAGAAATTCAATCTCAATTTGGTTTCTTTGTTGAGGCCCTTAAGTATGGTGTTCCTCCACACGGGGGACTGGCATTTGGTCTAGATAGAATCATTATGTTACTGGCCAAAACAGACTCTATTAGAGACGTCATCGCATTTCCAAAGACAACTTCAGCAAGTGATCTTATGTCAAAAGCTCCATCTGTCCCAGCACAGGCCCAGCTAGACGAGCTTCACTTTAATTGGAATAAAAAATAAATTCACTTCATTTTATGGGCCCTAGAATCTAGGGCCTATTAAATTCTTTAAAAAAATTCGAATTCTGCTATCCTATTACTTATAGGATTTTTATGGCCATTGGACTAAACGACATTAATAAGAAAGCCACTAGGGGAGTGAAGTCTATTCTAGATGTTATTCTGGAGAGAAAAGAAGAGAAACTCTCGGGAAAGACTCGAAAGAAGAGAGTACTACGTCCTTGGGAGAGTTCGCAAGAAAGAGCACAAGAGCCTCAAAAGAATAGTCGTGTTATGTCTCCATTTGAAAAGAGTCAGTCTCTCAGTGAAGATGAATTGATGGGGTTAAAAATTCAAGAAAGAGCAAAAGAGCTCTTTCAAAATATTTCAGATTTTCTACAGTAGACCATTTGGCATATACTTCTCTCTTGCCTTGGCCAGCTCCTTAAAAAATTGCTGAGTCTTTTCAGGGTACTCATTATTAAATTTATGGCTTACAGGAATATAGAGAAAGTCTTCTAGAAAATTCTTATCTAAGGTTTTAATAGAATCTCTCTCTTTGAAATCTCTAAGTATAATATTGCCAACCTCTTCTAGAACAATATAGGCATCTAATCTTCCCATAATCATTAACTCAAAAGATTGTTTTACTTTCAGATTGGTTTCCTTGAGAAGTTTCATATCTTGCAACATCTTTGCGGCAACATAATTCTTAGGCGCTCCAATTCCTTGCTTTACTCCACTAAAAGTTTTTCCGTCCCATTTTAGTGAGGAGTTCTTTAAAGTATAGACTTTGTAATTTGCTTGTAGAATTCTATATTCACTATCTGCTTGTTGCGGACTTTTCTTAGGGAAGACTGCGATCTCATCACGCTCCTTGCTCCAAAGGGAAGTAAGAATTGCATCGACTTTATTATCTTTAATATCTTTTAGGCATCTAGACCAAGAAGTTCTTATGAAGTCCGCTTCAAATCCAATATTACTTACAGCTTCACTTATTGTTTTTATTACAGGAGTGAGTACTTGCTTTTTTCCATCCTTAGCGTCGTAAGGAAAGAAATTTGTATCTTCGTAACAAACTAGAAACGGCTTGGCGCAAATACTAAGATTTATGATAAATAATAGGAAAGTTTTTGATAAAAGTTTCATTTATTTATAGTAAAGGGCAAGTCAATTTCTAGCAAGCTAATAGATATTAGGAAACTTTTCTATCTTTTGAAATTTTCTTGGCGACTGGGTCCTCTGGAAAGAGAGGAGTTACTTTTGCAGATCCAGTATCCTCTAAACTTTCAATGAGGTACTCTTCATCTGCATTCATGACAAAAGAGTCTGATAACCAATCAGGAATACCTTTAGCATCCCTTCTAAAGTAAGGAATAAGAAGAAGGGTAAAACCTGTTGGAATTGTGATGAAGTACCCTAGAGTTCTAAGAACAGAAGTTTTTAAACTTAGTTGATCACTATGGGTATGTGGGCATTGAACTTTAAGATTGAAAATAATTTTCCCAGGAGTTTTTCCCTCAGAAAGATAGTATGAGAGAAGAAAATATCCGCAGAAAACTACAAGAAAGTTAAGTAAGTTTACTGCTGACAATTTATCCGCAACGTTCTCTCTTGTGACTAATGGTAATTGATAGAAGAATGCTTTTACGAAATTTACGTAAGTAAACATTATGGCCTTATTTATAATACTTATAAGGAAGAGGTCCATAGTGAAAGCATAGAGGCGATCTTTTAGGAGACTCTTTCTCGTATTCTTAAAGCTTGATAAATGTGTGACGTTGTTCTTATTCTTCCACATGCTTGTCTTATCGTCTCTTCGTTCTCATTCCTTAAATGGTAATGTTTGGAATATCTCTATGTAGCAAAAGATTCCCGAGTCTTTTACTCGGAAAGATTAGCATTGTGGTACATAGGAGTAGTAGAGGCTTCCACCCTTAATTTTTGGAAGGACATCCTTCATTCGACCTACTGCAATTGCTGGGCAACCAAGAGTTCTACCTTGAATTTTTGAATAATTTTTAACGTAGCTTGCTTCATGAAAGACGACAGCATTTCTTCGTACATCACTACTTGAGCTCTCTAGTCCAGTAAGTCTAATTGCATTGTGACCAGGCATAGAGTTGTAATTAAATTTGCTAGAGAAGTAAGTACTATCCACTCGCATAAAGCCCGGTCTCGTCATACCGTAGCGTCTATGTTTTACAAGTCTAATTCTTCTACTAAATTTAGAGTGCATACACTTATCTAAGTAGCCATCGTGATTTCTGTCTCCATTAGGGAAACCAAGTCTATTGCGGCCACTTCCATGAGCAACAAACTCTCTTTGCAATTCTCCAGTTTTTAAATCGAGAATGTAGAGTCTCTTTTCTTTTGAACTTTGAGAGAAATCTCCAATTGTTATATATCTTCTATTGCTTAGAAGGTGTGAGTTGTTCTCGTAGAAATCCATTGCTTCAACGAGAGGTGTTTCTGGAACTCCTTGGGCAATAAAGTGCTCAATGGTCTCGTTAGTTCCCTCGATGTGATATCCATCAAAGGCAAGAGTATTAAAAGAAATAAAAAGTGTAAGTAGTAGTAGATTTTTCATAACTTACTCCTCGGAGTAAGTTATGAATATTTTAGAACTTTATACTTGAGCAGATCTATTGTCTAAGAGACTCTTTAAGTTGGTTAAGCTTATTAAGGGCCTCAAGAGGAGTCATGTTCATAACATCAACAGAGCTTAGGTCTACTTCTAGCTTTTGAAGATGTTCAGGAATTTCTCTCTCTACAATAATTTCAGGCTCTCCAAAAAAGCTTAACTGGGGAGATGAAATATCATTCGTATTTACATCAAGACTTGTCGCCGAGCTATTTCCATTTTCACTCTCTAGAGTTTTTAAGAGGTGAGTTGAGCGCTCTAGAATTGATTGTGGAAGACCCGCTAATTTAGCAACGTAGATACCAAAACTCTGAGATGCACCTTCTTCAATGAGACGATAAAGAAATTGAACATCGCCATCTTTGTTAAAAGTTTCAACTGTTAAGTTCTTTGCTCCAGGTAATTGCTCTACCATCTCAATAAGTTCATGATAGTGAGTAGCAAAGAGAGTAAGCGCTTTTGTTTGATTTACAAAGTGCTCTACTAGGGACCACGCAATACTGAGCCCATCATATGTTGATGTCCCTCTTCCAACTTCATCTAGAATGATAAGTGAGTTTTCAGTTGCATGGCGAAGAATTTCTGCAGTCTCGGCCATTTCAACCATAAATGTTGATTGACCCTTTAAGATATCATCACTCGCCCCAAGTCTACTAAAGAGGTAGTCGCATAGTCCAAGGTTAGCACTTTCGGCAGGAACATATGAACCTACTTGGGCCAAGAGTTGTACTATGGCCACTTCACGCATAACGGTTGTTTTACCGGCCATGTTTGGACCAGTGATTAGACCAAAGAAACACTCTTCATTAAGCATAAGGTCGTGGGCCACAAATTGATCTTTAATAATAGATTTAATTAGTGGGTGCCAAGCTCCTTCTAGGTGAGTGAGCTTTCTCTTTTCATTTAAGTTTGGCTTAGTGAAGTCTTCTTGTGCTGCAACCCAGGCAAAACTTTGGAATACATCTAATAGACCAAGTGACTTTGAAAGCATCATGATCGCATTATTATTTTCGGCAACTTCACTTATAAGTGCTTTGAAGATTTCTCTCTCAAGTCTCTCTAGCTTTTCTTTTGCAGAGAAGATTTCTTTTTCAAAAGCAGTGAGTTCCTCTGTAGTGTATCTTTCAGAGTTTACTAATGTTTGTCTTCTCTTGAAGTTATCTGGAACTTTATCAGTATGAGTTTTTGAAACTTCAATAAAGTAGCCTGCAACATTATTTGACTTCACTCTTAATTTTTGAATTCCCGTCTCTTCTCTGTAGCGGGCTTCAAGCTCTAAGAGTTCGTTGGCCGTATTTGTGCTTAGTTTGGCCAAGCGGTCTCTCTCTTGATCGCAACCTTCTTTAATTAAATTCCCTTTCTCTAGGGCAGCACCAATTTCATCATTAATCGTATTTTCAACTCTCTTTGAGAGTGCTCTAAGTGAAGTGAGTTCTTTCTTTTTAAGTGTGCTTAGAAATTTTGCACTTGGGTGTGAAAAAACATCCCCAAGCTCTTCGTATGTTCTAACTGCTTTCGCTAGGTTAATGAGATCTCCAGCAGTAGATTTATTCGTTGAGACCTTTGCCATAATTCTTTCAAGGTCTCTAACATCACTTAATTTCTCTCTAACAGATTCAAGGATATCACTCTCATCCAGAAAGTATGAGACAAAGTTCTGTCTATCGCTAATGGCAACGAGATCATTGAGAGGGTTAGTGAAAACTTGCTTTAAGTTTCTAGAGCCCATTGCTGTTTTTGTTTTATCTAAGAATCCTAGTAGTGAATCTTTATAAGTCTCTCTAGACTTAGGTAAAATCTCAAGCCCAATTAGTGTGGGAGCAGTAACTTTCATATGACCTTTTTCACTAATCATTTGAAATGGTCTTATATGGCAGAAGTTCTCTGCATTTTGAGTAGAACAGATATAGTAGGAGAGTGCACCAATAGGTCCTAATATCTCATGACAAGTTGCTATGACCTTGTCTCTTTTAAAGGCAGGTATAAGCTTTTCAATATAGATTTCAGTATATTTCTGTTCAAAGTATTCTTTTGAAAGGTGAGTCTTTAATACACCTAATGCATTTAGGAGGTTGTCGAGCTCTTTGACTTCGTCCCAATCTCCCATAGCGCAAATAAACTCTTTAGGAGCAAGCATTCTGAGCTTGTCTAAGAAGTCCTCAATGGTAGTGAGTTTATGTCCACTGAACTCACCTGTTGTGAAATCAATTGCTGCTAAATAATAAGCGTCTTCTAGCTTGATGGCAGAGGCTATGAATTTATGATCTTGTGAGTCTGCTTTTTCCAAATCAAATGGAAGGCCAGGGGAGACCACTTGAGTAACGGCCCTTTTTACAATTCCTTTTGCTTCTTTAGGATCTTCAACTTGTTCACAGATGGCAACCTTGAGACCAAAAGCACTGAGTCTATCAATGTAAACTGCAGCGGCATGGTGAGGAATTCCGGCCATCGGAATAGGGAAGTCGCCAAGCTTACCTCGGTGGGTAAGAGTAATATTTAAAAGTTTTGAAGCTTTCTTTGCATCATCGAAGAAGACTTCATAGAAGTCTCCCATTCGAAAGAGAACGAGATGGTCTGCGTATTCTTTTTTTACGTCGTAGAATTGGGCCATCATTGGTGTGAGTTTTACACCGTGTTCAACGATTTCATTCAAGGTGTCGAGAGTGTGTGTGGACAAAGTTAAATCCCTGATAAAATTGGTTTTTTATTGTGGGGGCAACAGTAGCATAGGGGCAATTTCTTCGCAAAATAAAAGCTCTGATTTTCCCTGTCAAATTAATAAGTTATTGAAAAATAATAAAAAAAACGAGACTATATTTGCTATGTGCTTGGTGAAGGGAAGAGTGATATAATCTTCACTTAGAGGCGCGGAGCGTAATTTGATCAATAGTTTTAAAAAATCATTTGTTTTCTTTAGTTTTCTCCTGATTTTGGGAGGCATCACTATTTGGGGTGAGAGTGTGGAGTGGAAGCGCTCGCAGGCCCTGAAAAATGAGGCGGAAGATGAGAGTCAGAGCTATGATCAAGAAAGTTACTTTGAAACAGTCTCTTTCTATCGTGTTAAAAATGAAAAACCAGTTCTTCATCTAGACGCAAAAGAATTGTCTATGAACTCTGCGACCGGTAAATCACTCTTTGCTGAGCCAGAAGGTGTTGCCTTTACTGGCAATGGTGAGCCTGTTCAATATTCTGCCCGCAACGGATTTCTCTTTAGGGCCCAGGATCAAGTTATTTTTGAGAATGAAGTTAAGTTTAAAATGGAGACTTCAACTCTTAGTGCAGATAAAACAACTTACTTTATGAATATTGATGAGATTGTCTCAGAGGGCAATGTTGAGACAATAAGTATTAGTGAAAAGAATAAGACCAAAGAAAATATAAAAGTATGGTCAAACTCCGCCATTACTTGGCCCTCAAAAGACAAGAGTCGCTACGAGGGAGATGTTAGGGGCGTGATTAAGAGAAAGCGAGTTTATGAAGAAAGCGTCAGCTTTAAGGCCCAGCAAGTAGACGTAAATATGCTGACGCTTCAAATAGATTTACTTGAAAAAGTACACTTGGAAAAACAACAACTTAAGGCGGATTCTCACCGCGGAGAAATATTTCTCGAAAACTATAATAAAAAGCTCAAGTATTTCGTTCTTTATGACGATGTGAAGGTTGTAGAGAAAGTAAAACTGGAAAAGGATGGTCGTGTTTCCTCCTTTGAAAGACGTGCTTTTGGAGAAAAACTGGAAGGTATGATGAGTGAGAGTAAAATTATTCTCACTGGATACCCGAAGGTTTTTCAACAAAACGATGTAATTACTGGAAATAAAATTGTGCTCCGTGAGAATAACGAAGTTGTTGAAGTAGATGATGCGAACACTAATTTTATATTAAGGTAATTTATGGAAGAAAGAAGCTTTCTAGAGGCTACAAACCTCAAGAAAACCTACTCGGGAAGAACAGTTGTTAAAGACGTTAGTCTAAGAGTAGAGCAAGGTGAAGTTGTCGGTCTCTTGGGACCAAACGGAGCAGGAAAAACCACATCATTTTATATGATCGTTGGTTTGGTAAGAGCAGACGAAGGAAGGATAGAACTTTCTGGAGATGAGCTTACGGAGTTTCCCATTCACGTTCGCGCACTTAAAGGTGTGGGCTACTTACCCCAAGAGGCTTCTGTTTTTAGAGACCTGACAGTAGAAGAAAATATCTATGCTGTCTTAGAAAATAGAAAGTTGCCAAAAGTTAAAAGGCAAAATCTATTGGAGTCTCTTTTAGAAGATTTTGGACTGGGACATATAAGAAAGTCTCTAGGTTCAGCTCTTTCCGGTGGGGAGAGAAGAAGAGTGGAAATTGCGAGGGCCTTGGCATTGGAGCCAAGATTTGTTCTTCTCGATGAACCATTCGCTGGGGTTGATCCTCTCGCTGTAAGCGATATTCAAGGGGTGATCCGCAGTTTGAAGAATAGAAATATTGGCGTCTTAATTACAGACCACAATGTGAGAGAAACATTGGGAATTGTAGATAGGGCCTATATTATGAATAGTGGTGAACTACTTGTTAGTGGAACACCAGACGAAATTGTAAATAACGAAAGAGCACGGAAGTTCTATTTGGGTGACGAATTTAAGATGTAAAATGTCACCCAGCTTTTAAAAAATAAAAGGTGGAACTATGGCAGTTAAGATCTCACAAAGTCTTAAACAATCTCAGAACTTGATGATGACGCCGCAATTGCAGCAGGCGATCAAACTCTTGACTTTAACTCACCTTGAAATGACTTCTGTTATTGCTGAAGAGATGGTTGAAAATCCAATGCTCGAAGAATTTGGCAATGGTAATGAAGTTCCAGATAAGAAATCAGAAGACGATTACAATGTAGAAAAATTAGAGAGCCAGGGGGCGGAAGCAAAGAGTGAAAACTTTGATGAAGCACCAGTTATTTCAAAAGATGATGACTTTGATTGGCAGAAATATGTCGAGACATATAATAACTCGTCTTCGACTCCATCAATGGTTGGTCCGGCCTCAAGTGATGAAACACCTAATTATGAAAATATAATCTCTAAGGGGATGTCTCTTGCTGATCACCTTGAGTGGCAGCTAAGAATGGAAGACCTTACAAACGAGGAACTCGCTCTTGGTCTAGAGATTATTCACAACATTAATGATGATGGTTACCTAAGTACATCTTATGATGAAATCATTGCAAAGACTGAGCTAGAGAGAGATCATGCATTTGATGTCTTTGAAATGGTTCAGCGCTTTGATCCTGTAGGTTGTGGAGCAGCTAATCTAACTGACTGTCTTCTTGCTCAGGCGAGAATCGCAGAGGAGAGATCTCCTTTGTTAGAAAAGATTATTAGCTTCCACTTAGAAGATCTACATAGAAAAGACTATGCAAAAATTAGTAAGGAAACGGGAGCGTCTTCTGAAATTATAATGGAGACTGCGAAGCTTCTACATCAATTTCATCCAAAGCCAGGACGTCTTGTCTCTGATCAAGATACTCACTATATCACACCTGATATTTATGTCGTTGAAGTGGGTGGAGAATTTGTTGTACAAGTGAACGATGAAGGAATTCCTCGTCTTAGAATTTCAAAGCTCTATCAAGAACTTTTAACGAGTGCTAAAGGTGAGAAGAGTGAAGCAAGTGAGTATGTTTTAGATAAATTAAAATCTGCAAAGTGGTTGTTAAAGTCTATTCAAACTAGACAACAAACTATTTATAAAGTTTCTAAAGCAATCGTAAGGCAGCAACAAGAATTCTTTAAAAAGGGTCCAAAATATTTAAAGCCAATGATCTTAAAAGATGTTGCCAATGAAATTGGAATGCATGAGTCAACAGTATCGAGAGTGACAACGAATAAGTATATGCACACGCCAATTGGTCTCTTTGAACTAAAGTATTTCTTTAATACTGGTATTGGTGGAAAGAATGGTGGAGACGATATCTCAAGTGAAGTTTTAAAGCTTAAGATTAAAGAATTAGTGGCCAACGAAAGCCCTAAGAAACCTCTTTCTGATCAGAAAATCGCCGACCTTTTAAGTCGAGATGACGTAAAAGTTGCGAGGAGAACAGTAGCTAAGTATCGAGAGATGCTGGGAATTGAATCTTCTTCGAAAAGAAAAGTAAAATCTTAATAATTTATTACGATAAGTTTCATACACTAGCAAAGTGTAGAAAAACATAACGACAGGAGTAGGACGTTTATGAAAGTGACTATCACATTTCTTCATTTAGAGCACACTCAAGCACTTGATGACAGAATCCATGAAAAGTCAGCTAAGCTTAAAAAGTTTATTGACGGAGAAATTAATTTGAAGTGGAGCTGTTATGTGAAAGAGGGAAATCACTATGCTGAAGTAGACTTAAATGGGCCTACTTTCCATTATCATGCTACGGGACACTCTGATAGTCTTTATAAGACTATTGATGTTGTTGTTGATAAGCTTGAGAAGCAGCTTCAAAAGAAGAAAGGGAAATGGAAGAATAGCAAACACAGAGTTGCTGTTAAAGAGATGAAAATTAATGATCCTGAGATGGCCTGGGCCGAGTACGACGAAGATTACGTCGCTTAAGAGATCACTAAATTTAAATTAAAAAAAGCGCCTCTTCTAATGAGGCGTTTTTTTATTTCTTGGCACTGAATTTGAACTCTTAAATAGGGTGTGGAGTTTATTATCCACCTTTTAGTTATTTAGGAGATTTTAGTGTCTAAATTTTGGACAGTATTCATTTGTCTATTCACTCTCATTTCTTGTGGGGTAAAGAAGAACTCTAGAAGTGAGTCCGATCTTGGTACTGCTTATATAGAAGCAAGTCTAAGCTCAAGAACTTGTAATGAAGAGCAGAGAGAGAAAATTGAGGGAAGAATTATTGCCCTAGAGGAATATCTGTCTAGACTTTCAATCTCTAGCAATATGATAACGAAATTTGATAAGAGTTCTGAAAGTGGAAATTCAAGTCTTATTAGTCCTCTTATTTTGAGTGAAAAGAGTATGACTGGGGAGCTTGATGAATTAGAGGAGTTTCGAGATTCAAATCAAGAGCTAACTCTCTCAACTAATGACTATCAACTTTATTCTCAACGAATAAAGAAGCTGAGAATTAACTTCGATCGTTGGTCATTCCACCAATGTCACTTAACATCATTAATTGATAATAGCGCCCAAGAGTTGAATGACTTCATTGAGCTAGAAGCATCATTTTGTACAGAGGACTGCTTTGTCAAAGAGAGACTTTCAAAGACTCTTACTGCTGAAGAAAAGAGAGAGAAAACAGTTAATATTTGCTCACTTTTTCAAAGGCGAAATTATTGTAAAGTTCACTACGATATTGCCACTATTTTTGATGGTGAAGATGAATTTATAAAAGAAAATTTAAAGAGTGCAAAAGTTTTTTTTCAAAAGAATATTTTTGGAATGAGTGAAGGTCCATTGAATATAGAGTGTCAGAAAAATGAAAAATATGAAATTACCATTCCAATATATTCAGACCAAGCTAGTGCGGAAGTCATCAATGCTATTTCTCAGTATTGGAAAAGAGATGATATTGAACTTAAGTTTGTAAACTCTGTAGACGGTGTAAGGGTTGTAAATATAAGTAGTGGGCCATCTCGTGTGGCCATCAATGAATTACAGACAATCTATCTAAATTCTAATGTCGTGGGAATGGAGAGAGTTAAAACCATTGCTCACGAATTTGGTCACTCTCTAGGCTTTAAAGACTGCTATGTTGAGTATTATGATTCTAGGTCACAAGAGCTTATTTACTATGAATTAGAAAGAGACGAGGGGAACCTTATGTGCTCTTTAGAATACGGGCATAAGATTCCAGATAAATACTTAGATAAAATTATCAGCCAATATTGTCATTAAATTACTTGAGGGCTCCAAGGTACTTGGCCACTGTCGCACGAGCGGCGATAAAGTGTTTATGCTCTAGAAGTAATGCCGTTGCAATAATTCTTATTTCTTCGCTCTCTAGTTCTTCAACATTTCCATCTGCGGCAGAAACTTGAAAGAGAGACTCTAGAATATGCAACTTATCATCGTTGTCGAGTAAGTCATTAAGTGCAGTACAGTACTTTCTTGGTTCAATGCCAGATAGCTCTTTAACTTCATCAAGAGCTGAGGTTGCAACAAAGTCAGCTTCTTCCTCACTGAGGTTCATCCACTTACTTAGAGCGCCTTTTATAGCGTCTTTTTCTTTTGGGGAAATATCAAAGTCAACATAGGCTATACGTGCGCATAGACCAGCTAAGCACGATATGAGAATCCTTTTTGATTCAGGATAATTGGGAAATTGCTCTTGGACTTTAGATTGAAGCACAGACTTAGGCTTAGCTTCTTCTTTTGCTATAAATATGTCCCAAAAACTCATAGTTACGACCTTTTTGTTTAAATTTTTATCAATTCAGCTTTGTTTAGTTGAAAAGAGTATTCAATAAAAGGATAATAATAATAGATACTAAAGGCAAATGAGAGTTAAATATGTCTAATTACGAAAAAAAATATAACCTTGACGACTACAGATTCAATCCCATCTTAAGTGAAGAGGATGAGTATGGCGAAGGAGGTGTCGCCACCATAAAGAAAATCAAGGTGAAAAAACCGAGAAAGTATAAGGTACTCATTCATAATGATGACTATACCACGATGGAGTTTGTCATTTATATTCTGCAAAAAGTTTTTGCAAAGAACTTAGAAGAGGCCCAAGCAATTATGCTTAAAGTGCACAATGAAGGAATAGGAGTGTGTGGGGTTTATAGCTATGAGATTGCAGAAACCAAGTCAGAGAAAGTCAATCAAGAAGCCAAGGAGAATGGACATCCCTTAAAATGTACCATTGAGCCCGAGGCCTAAGAGGTTTTTATGATGTCAAAGAAACTAGAAGAAATTATAAATCAAGCCATTCAGATCGCGAATGAGAAGAAGCATGAATATCTCACACTGGAGACAGTTCTTATCTCTATGCTAGATGACGATCAGGTTATAGAAGTTTTAAATGACCTAGGCGCAGATGTTGATCAAATACAAACTGATCTCGTAGAGTTTCTAAATGATAAAGATAATTTTAGTATTCTCACAGACGAACAAGTTCAAAATTTAAGTGAACAACAATTTGTCGATGAAGAGCTAAGAAAGCTCGCTAGTGAGAATGGAATTAAGTATCAACCAGAGATTTCTCTATCCCTACAAAGAGTTATTCAAAGGGCCGCGATTCATGTTCAGTCCTCTGGTAAAAGACACATTATGGGAATCAATATTTTGGTTTCTATGTTTCAAGAAAAAGAAAGCTTCGCTCTGTACTCTATTCAAAAGCACGGTATCGAAAGATTTGATGTCGTTAGATATATTGCTCATGGAGCAGATGAACCTGCAAATAGTGATGAAGAGTTTATTAGTGACTCAGAGCTTGAGGGTGGAATAACTCCTAGTAGAATTAATAAAGAGAAGAAAGAGAATGCAGCACTTAATGAGTTCTGTGTGAACCTAAATTCTTTAGCAAAGAAAAATAAAATAGATCCTCTCATTGGAAGAGAAGATGAACTAGAGAGAATAGTTGAAATACTATGTCGTAGAAGAAAGAATAACCCTCTTCTCGTTGGAGAAGCCGGAGTAGGTAAAACTGCAATCGTAGAAGGATTGGCAAAAAGTATAGTAGAGGGAAATGTTCCTGAAGTTTTAGAAGGCACAACAATTTTTAGTCTTGATATGGCCGCACTACTTGCTGGAGCAAAATTTAGAGGGGATTTTGAAAAGAGACTAAAGAACGTTTTAAAAGATTTAGACACTATTCAAGATAAAGGAGAGAAAGCAATCCTCTTTATCGATGAGATTCATACCGTCATGGGAGCTGGGGCAACGAATGGAGGAAGTATGGATGCTTCTAATCTTTTAAAGCCAGCTCTATCTTCTGGAAGAGTACGCTGTGTGGGAAGTACCACTCACGATGAATTCAGAAAATTTATTGAAAAAGATCATGCTTTTAGTCGCAGGTTTCAAAAAATTGATGTGGATGAGCCATCACTAGATGATACTTATCAAATCCTAAAGGGATTAAAGCCTAAGTTTGAAGAGCATCACGGTGTTAAATATTCAAATGCTGTTCTTAGAGCGGCAGTCGATCTTTCAGATAAGTTTCTGGGAGATAGAAAGAACCCAGATAAATCGATTGATGTTGTAGATGAAGTTGGAGCAAGAGTGCACTTACTTCCAAAGAATAAGAGAAAGAAGAATATCTCTAAAAAAGATGTTGAGGCGATCATTTCTAAGCTCGCTAAAATTCCTGAGATTAGTGTGACAGGAAGCGATAAGGATCGCTTAAAGAATTTAAAGTCTAATCTTCATCTCGTAATCTATGGTCAAGATGAAGCAGTAGAGAAGGTAAGTGATGCCATAATTCTTTCAAGATCAGGGTTAGGGCATGAGAATAAGCCAATGGCGAACTTTCTCTTTGCCGGTCCAACTGGTGTTGGGAAAACAGAGCTTGCTAGACAATTGGCCCATAATTTAGGTTCCCACTTAGAGCGTTTTGATATGTCGGAGTATATGGAAAAACACTCTGTGGCTAAACTTATAGGGGCTCCTCCTGGTTATGTTGGTTATGATAATGGAGGTCTACTTACAGATGCTGTAAAAAAGAATCCACATTGTATTCTTCTTTTAGATGAAATTGAAAAGGCCCATCCTGATATTTATAATATTCTTTTACAGGTAATGGATCATGGTTCATTAACAGACTCTCAAGGTAGAACCACTGATTTTAGAAATACAGTGATTATCATGACAACTAATGCTGGGGCAAAGCAAATGGATGCGGGCTCAATTGGTCTTGGGCAAGCTAAATTTGAAGGCAATACAGCAAAGAGAGATCAGACCTTAAAGAATTTCTTTAGCCCTGAATTTAGAAATAGATTAGATGGAATTATTCACTTCAATAAGCTTGGTAGTGAATTCATTGTGAAGATCGTTGATAAGTTCTTACTTGATTTAGAAACGAGATTAGCAGCAAAGAATGTTGAGATAGAAGTTACGCAAAAAGCAAAACTTTGGTTGGCCGATACGGGTTATGATCCAAAAATGGGTGCTAGACCGATTGGAAGAATTATTGATCAACAAATTAAAAAGCCTCTATCCAATGAAGTTCTCTTTGGGGAATTGGCCAAAGGTGGAAAGGTTATTGTTGACTATGATGGCGAGGAAATTACTTTTAAATACGAGTAATTTCTAGGGCACTGATGCTTTAATTTGAGGTTTTTTATATTTAAATACTTAGCTTAATAAATGGAAATTATTCATTGGAATAATGATATTATGTTAAGCTAAGTAGATGAAAATTTATCTATATCCACTTGTTACTCTTATTTTAATTATAAAGACTTCACTAGTATATTCATCTAGCTTAGAAGACTTATCCTCTGAACAATTAAGTGATTTCTACAATGATTTCATTGAGCGATCATGCTCTGATGAAGATTGCTTAAATTTAAAAAAGAGAAAGTTTGAAGCTTGTTCAGATAAGGCCTGTATGGGGAGTTTTGTTGAATTTGAAGAACTTAGTGCATGGAAGTGTTCTAAGTCAAAAAACTTTTCAGGATGTATTGGGCAAATTACCTTTAGATCGGCCATGTGTTCAGATCTTGATTGTATAAGAGATATTAGTGAAGAAATTAAGAAAGAGATTAGTCCAACTGAATTAAAGAAAGGAAGAATTAAAAATATTAGAAAGTATTCTAAAATAATAAATACAAATGGCGTTAAAAAAACATATCCAAAAAGCACATCATCTGGAGTGAGTGTCGCAAGAGTTTCAGCACCAAAGAGCATAACAACTTCTGCAAGCAGCTCAGTAACTTCATTAGACAAAGTTGATACACAAAAAGAAATGATGAACCTCTCTCAAAAGGCAAATGAAGATAAGTGTCAGAGTAAGGAATGCTTGATGGAGATGGAGAGAGTTTATGCTAAGTTGAGTCCTGCTGATAAGGTTAGTATTGAAAACATTGTTCAGGATGAAAGGTTTGCTCATATTCCATCTAAGATCGTAAGGATATATTTAACTGATGGTCCCTTCTCTCCCGCAATGATTCAGCACTTTAAATCAAACTCATCAGAATTAAGTTTATCTAAATATAATTATAGAAAAGATTATTTTAATTGTAGTCGTTACAGGGAAGTGGATTGCTCATATGCAAAAGAGAATGATCAGTGGATATCAGCTATTAGGAATTACTTTAATGATAGAGATGCTGGATTTGCACTTGCGGAGAGTATTTATAAATTAAAGTATACAACTCCTCACCAAATACTCTGTAATATAGGTTTTAATAAACTTCCAAAAGGAAGAACTCCATTTAAAGAGCAAGTTATTGGAGTTCAAAAAGATAGTTACTATTTTGAGAGCTTTAATCCATATCCATTTAGCGCTGCAACGAAACTAGAGTGTCTCGAAAGAATGACAAAGTTTGAGCAGGCCTATAAGGCACGTTTGGTTGAACTTGGTAATTATCCAGCAAGGAAGTCTTTTGGTTTTGAAGAATTAGGTCGAGGAGGACAACTTCCACCTCCTATCTTGGAGTATATAAGAGGGGAGTGTCACTCCATTATATATACTCCATCGAGTGATCGTAGAAATCCAAACTTAAAGGATTTACAAAGCTCAAATAAGAGAGTTTTTAAGAGCAAGAGCTATAAGAGTAAAACCAGAAATGAATGCCGCTTTATGGCCAATAGAGATATATATGAATTGGATCCGAGTAAATGGCAAGAGTATATCTTCTACTTAGGAAATGTTCCCTTCACTAGAATGTCTTCGAAGGCCCTTCCTCATAGACTAACTATTTCTAAATTTGCCAAGTATCCACAGCCGTATGATATTTCAGCTCCAAAATGTGAAATATCTTATGAGAGAAGTGGGCATAAGAGATCTGTAAGAGAGTTTGATTTACCTTCGGGTGCAAGAGATTGCTTAGATGTCTGTAAAGAGCAGAGAGCTAAGCTTGGGAAGAAGAAGCTCTCTAATTTCAAATGTCGAGAGTTACCGAATATGATAGCTAATCCAATGTTTGGATTTAAGAGTTTAATCTACTCAGAAGAAGAGAAAACATACTTAAATTGTTCTTACTTTAACTATCATTGGTCAAGAAAACCTATAAGAGAGTTTATTGTTGAAAGTGAGGAAGATTGTTTATCAATTGGAATGAATAGTAAAAAAGGTGGGGCGAAGGCATATGCTGATCATTATGGATTTCGCCTTAAGAAAGATGAACTCTATGATATTGAAGTAAGGGTCAATAATAAAACACTTCTTCGATTTAGCTCTAATCCTCAATGTACGATGGGAAATTTATCAAGAATTGGTGGTAGAACTTCAAAATATATAGGTACAAAAAAGGTTAATGTTAAGAATGAAAGAGAATGTCTAGATCAATGTATGAAATTTAAGAATGATGTCTCTTTAAGTACTACAAAATCTCCAAATTTCGTCTCTTGTGAGTTGGGAAGAAGAGCTTATAACCCAATAATGTTAAACTTTAAAAGTGCTAAAACTATAGATCCATTTATTGCTGTTAGTGAGAGTGATAGAGGGAGAGAAGAGCATTATTTTAATGAATCATTTAAAGAAGTTTGGCATGGATATCCATATATTAGTGATCTCGCTTCTTCTGATGAATAAAAATCTTTAAGTTCATGAGATTTTCTGCATAATTTTGATAGAAAAAGTTAAAAATATGCCAACTATATGTGCTTATTAGTGCTCTTTAGGGGCATATTTTGCGCATTTTCTCTTGGTGAGAGTAGATATTTTCTAAAAAAAAATCACCTCTTAAAAATGTAATCTGAAATTTAGAAAAACATGAAATTTCTATTGAAAATTAGTAATGAACAAAAAAACGAAACGTGAAACACTAATGTTCATCGTGTGTTTCACTAGTGATGTATTTTTTTGTAAAGTAATTCTAAATTAAAACCGAAATCAGTTTATAAACTGTTTAAATTTTTTTTTAACAGATTCATAATAAAAGCGTACTTTTTTATTTGCGTTAAAATAAAATTATGTTTATTCTGAATCTATAAGTGTTAAAAAGCCAGGAGGATGTCAATGGCAGTAAAAAAGAAAGCTACTAAAAAAGTAGCTAAGAAGGCCACAAAAAAGACAGCTGCAAAGAAAGTTGCTAAGAAAACAGCTAAGAAAGCAACTAAGAAAAAAGCAGCTAAGAAAGTAGCTAAGAAAGCAACAAAGAAAAAAGTTGCTAAGAAAGCGACTAAGAAAGTAGCAAAGAAAGCAACTAAGAAGAAAGTTGCAAAGAAAGCTACAAAGAAGAAAGTAGCTAAGAAAGCAACTAAGAAGAAAGTTGCTAAGAAAGCGACTAAGAAGAAAGTAGCTAAGAAAGCAACAAAGAAAAAAGTTGCTAAAAAAGCGACTAAGAAAGTAGCAAAGAAAGCAACTAAGAAGACAGCTGCTAAGAAAGCTACAAAGAAAACAGCAGCTAAGAAAACAACTGCTAAAAAGGCGACTAAGAAAGTAGCTGCTAAGAAAGCAACTAAGAAAGCGCCAGCTAAGAAAAAGTAATTTGTAATATTCAAATACTTAAAGAGGGGCCGCTTTTGAAGTGGCCCTTTTTTTATCCTTAAAGACTTTCCCTATATTTTCAAATATTTACCCTTCGATGTGATTTTGCTTTTGGTGAAATTGCCTGTGCTATTAGCAGTCAGAAATGAAGAATTTTTGAAATGGTATTTCGAAATATCAATGACTTGAGATAGGTAATTATGACATTTTCTAAAATGAATATTTACTTTCAAACGTGTTATTGGTAACTTGCGCCAAATTTAAAACTTAATCAGCAGGCTTAACAACTGTGTAGGAAATTGAGGTAGATCTCTACTGTAGATTCCCTAATTGATTCGGAGATTACTTATGGATACAACTGAAAACCCAACGGGTTTAGGTTTACGTACGACAGATGGACCAAGAGAAGAGTGGTTCACAGATGAAGTGTCTGGTCAGCGTTTGGTAAAAATGGGGGAAGTTGTATTTCCACCAAGAAAAGTTTGGATGAAAACCTATGGTTGTCAGATGAATTACCACGACACTGATAGGATAATGTCACATTTAAAGAGTCTAAACTTCACACAAACTGAAGAAGTAGAAGATGCAGATCTTGTTCTCTTTAATACTTGTGCGGTAAGAGATCTTGCTAATAATAAATTCTATTCTCACTTAGGTAATTTAAAACATCAAAAGGCCATCAAGAAAGATAATCTAGTTGTTGGTGTTGGTGGTTGTGTTGCGCAGACTGAAGGGAAGGAGTTAATTAAGAAGTATAGACATCTCGATTTCGCCTTTGGCCCCGATACAATCGATTCAATTAACGACATGGTTTATAGAACTTATGCAGGAGACTCTAAGTTCTTTATTAATAGTTGGGATAGGTCTGAGAATTTTTCAATTGAGACAAAAATTTCTCACGGAACACCTCAAGCTTTCGTCAATATTATTAAGGGATGTAATAAGTATTGTACGTACTGTATTGTTCCTTATACTCGTGGAAAAGAGCGATCAAGAAAAGTTGCCGAAGTAGTAGAGGATATTAGAAGACTAGTTAAGTACCAAGGGATTCAAGAAGTAACTCTTCTTGGACAAAACGTGAATTCCTATGGAAAAGAAAATGGTGAATCACTCGCTCAGCTTATTTTAGAGCTTGAGAATCTAGAGGGACTTGAGATTATCAGATATACGACAAGTCATCCTTACGATATTTCAGATGAGTTGATCATGACTCATGGAGTTTCTAAGAAATTATCTAAGCATTTACACCTTCCAATTCAGTCTGGTTCAAATACTGTTTTAAAGAGAATGAATAGAGAGTACACGGTTGAACATTACCTTGATCGAGTGAATAAGCTAAGAGAAGTGCAACCGGAGATTATTATATCTACGGATATTATTGCTGGATTTGTTAATGAAACAAATGAAGAGCATGAGGCGACATTGAAGTTATTAGATGACGCTAGATTTGATTTTATTTACTCATATGCTTACTCAAAGAGAAATAAGACAAGAGCTGCTCGTATGGAAGATCATCTTACTGATGATATTAGAGGCGCAAGACTCAGAGAGATTCAGGCCCATCAATTAAAGCTTCAAGCTGAAATCAGAAAAGAGATGGAAGGTAAGAGCTTTAGAATTCTAGTTGAAGGAAAGAATACTTTTAAAGGTGAAACGAAGTGGAAGGGGAGAACAAATTGTAATCGCATTGTTCACTTTCTTCCTAGAGATCCTGAAGAAAATCTTCAATGGAATTGGGTTGATGTTAAGGTTATCGAAACCACAGCTCTTTCATGTCAGGGAGAACTCCTTGATGTTATAGGGAAGAGGATTCCTACAATTCAATAATTTTAGATAGATAGCTGGTGGTGGCGTGCAAATAGTGCCACCACAGGCAATTGCCCGTAGAAAATAGTAGAATTAAAGTGAATGAGGTATCCTTATGCGCTTTAAAATTTCAGTTATTTCTTTAATATTCCTTCTTTCACTTAATTCACATGCTCTTATTGAGCTTGGTATGGACTTTAGTTACGACAAAGATGTTTTCGGAACAAATCGTGATAGCAAGAATACATCGCGAACTTGGTCAGGGTCTATTGCGACTTATCTTTGGGAATACACCGCTCTTGAATTGAATTATATGGAAAATAGTGACAAGACTGTGATTAATGAATCTGTAACCTACACTGATTTAGATATTACAGTTTTGGGGCAACAGACAAATATAGAAACAAAGTCTTATGGAGTTGGTCTTAGGCAGTCTTTTGCATCGAGAAAATCTCTAATACAACCCTCAATTAGTTTGGGTTATGCGAGAACATTTAAAGAGTCGCAAACGAATTATACAATCCGAAGTGATATTTCTGGCAACAGCTTCACCTCTGTCTCTCCAATGAAGAAGGAGAGGCAAGATTCTATGTTTGGTACATTTAGTTTGAAGTTTAGATTAACTAAGAGATTGAGTCTTCGCGGTTCTGTTCAGACTTATATAAGGGCCTTTGAGTGGAATAGTGCTAAGGATGATCTAAGGTACACCGCTGGGTTTACGTGGCTACTTTAAGATTAAGTTTAACTCTCACTATTATTCTCTCTCTTTGCTCATGTGCAAAACTTGGCTATCTCGTTGAACAGGGAACTGGTCAGGTTAAATTGCTAACGAGTGCGAAGAAGAATGAAGATGTCCTAAATGATGTTCGTATATCCAAAAAAGATAAGGATAAAATAAGAAAAATTGAAACTTATAAGAAGTATTTCTACGAATATTGGCAAAGAGATGAAACGAGTATCTACTCTAAGACAACTATTCTTCATGATCCGGCCGTCACTTATCTTGTAATCTCCTCAGATTTTAATAAAATTGAAGCACGCAAGGAGTGCTTTCCTATAATGGGCTGCTTTCCATATCTTGGATTTTTTAAAAAGTCTTCGGCCAAAGACTATGCTGAAGATTTGGAGAAAAAAGGTTTAGTGACTTACACAAGGCCTGTCTATGCTTATTCTACTCTTGGCTATTTTACAGATACAATACTCTCATCATTCTTTTACTTTGATGACTTTGAATTAGCTGAGCTTATTTTTCACGAACTCTTTCATACTGTCTTCTTTGTCAAAGATGAGGTTGAACTAAACGAGAATTTAGCAAATTACTTTGGAAAGCAAATGGCCATTGAATATTTCAAAGATGATTTAAGGCTTGGAAAGCGAATTGAAGAGGAAAAAGTATTTAATCAGCAAATGCGACAAGAGTTAGTGAAGCTTGCTAGAGAGTTAGATCAAAAACTTCGAAATGCTAAACACACATCAAAAGAGATGGCCTCTAAAGTTGTTCATGAATTTAGAGAAAGTAAGATACTTCCTAAGGTTAGAAGTATTTGTAAGAAGCACTCTGTCGAAGAGGGGAAGTGCTATTACTTAAATCGCAAATGGAATCAAGCTTCACTCGCTGCATTTATGACCTATGAAAATAAAGGGGATCAATTATTGGCCCTACGAAACCGAATATCAGGTGACCTAAAAGATTTTTTTAACTATATTGAAGAGGAATTCAAAAGGTTTGAAGAATCTAACCAAGATGAGAGCTTTACAAAATGGCTCTTTGGGAAAAGTAGGTCGGAAAATGAAAAAGCACATATTATTAATTGATCCCCTTGAAAAACTCGTCATAAAGAAAGACTCAACTCTTATGTTTGCCCTAACATTGCAAAAGAGAGGAATCGAAACTTATCTTATTTTTGAAGAAGACTTCTTCGTATCAAATGGAGATGCTCCTAAACTCAAGGTACATAGTTTTGAAGGAAGCTTTGAAGATGATAATTGCTATTTAAAAGATTTTAAGCTCACAGAGTCTCTGGACTATCAGATTGATAAAAATACATTAATGCATATGAGATTAGATCCTCCTTTTGATGGAAGATATCTAAGATTCCTATGGATGCTTCGTTATTATAAGTCATTAGGTGTAGAAGTTTTAAATGATCCTGATGGTGTTTTACTCTTTAATGAAAAGCTTTATGCATACGAACAAGAATCTAGCCTTAAAACGTACGTAGGAAGCTCTAAGGAAGGTTTTTTAGGGTTTGCTCAGGAAATAATGGCAGAAGGCCATAGAGAGCTAATTCTGAAGCCCTTAGACCTTTATCAAGGAATTGGAGTACAGAAGATATCTCTTGATGATGATTATGCTGCTATTTTTGAAGATAAGGTTAAGCAATATCAAGGCCCTGTTGTAGCACAACCATTTGCGAAAGTTGTTGAGCAAGGAGAAGTGAGAAGCTTCTACTTTAAGGGGAAGGAGCTAGGCTCTATTTTAAAAGTTCCTAAGAAGGGTGAGTACTTGGCCAATATTGCTCAGGGGGCGAGTTATTCACGTTACGACTTAAATGAAAATCAAAGAAGAGAGTGCGAAAAGATTTGTAATGAACTTGCTGGTTATGGAGTTCATTGGATTGCATTTGATATCTTAGGAGATTCAATTTCTGAAGTAAATATTACTTGTCCAGGACTGGTTGTAGAGGTTTCTAGTGCATATAAAAGAAACCTCTGTGAAGATATTATTGATCTACTCTAGTATCTTCCACCAGGGAGTCTCTTTGTTCCATCAGTGGATACTTCCATTTGAAAACCAACGCATTGAGAATCCCAAACTCCGTCATATGGACAAGTATATTCGTAACCTGATCCGTAGCCAGACTTCTGGTTTTCAATACAGCTGCCATCCCATGAAACATACTTTACCTCTATAACTAGTGGATCATTTGTATTAGTTGGAATGTCAAATTCTTTTACCAGCGACCATTTATTTACTTCCACATTTTGAAAATAGTGATTATAAAGACAATTTCCACCTTGTCTTCTTACACAAACGTCAATATTTAACTTGGTATATTTCATAGCAACTTGCGAGCATGTTATTCCGTTAGAATCCACAGAGTTTTGCGGGATATCGTAATGAGGAATAGCTTGAAGTCGCATTTCAAACCTAGAGTCGGTCACTAGAATTTGTCTATTTTCTTCAGGCATATTTATATCTCTATTAGAAGACCAAAAAATTCCATTAGGTGGTGGATTTCTATCTGGGTGATTTCTACCATGAACAATTATTGCTCTGACTCCACCACCAGATGTTGTCGGGATACTATAATAATCAGGTAGGTCTGTATCATCTACGTATCCATCATCATCACCGTCACCACCACTTTCATCTGGAAGTAGGATTGTAGACTGTGTTGTAGATGTATCAGAACTACTTTTCTTATTACTCTTTTGCTCAACACAAGCCGTGAGCATGAGTGAAGCGATAATGAGTGCGATAAATTTTAAGTTATTCCATTTCATAATTTGCCCTTATAGCTATTCCTTAGTTTTATCGACTTAAAGTTAATAAAACTTTAGTTTTTATGTTGAGTAGTTTCGTTTGATATTTAAAGTGTTGAAATAATAGAGGATTAGGCTATTGCACTCCTAAAGAGGCAAGAGTAAAATATTATTGATGAGCGAACACTTAGAACAATTCTTTAAAATTAAATCCAATGAACTTTATCCTTTTGCATATAGCTTATTGCCGGATGATTTACAGGCAGGACAGCTAGTGCTCGATGCTATTGATCTTATCTTAGTGGATAGAGATTTCTCATCGAAGTTTCCAGAATACTTTGAGTCTGAAGATGAGTTAAGAAGGGATTTAGGAGTATTGTCCACAACTCTCTATTCACATATCTATAGATTGGCCAAGAGAAGAGTAGGGCAGTTGAGTGGAAGTTTTACAATACCAAGAAACTTTGGACCATTTTATAGAACGCCTATTGAGTCGAGAGGGGTGATCTTCTTAAGAGAGAAGCTCTCATTTTCATGGGAGAGAATTTCTGAAATCACTGGTAAGAGTAGAATTGAGGCCATTGAGAAATATCATTTAGGTGTAAATTCAGTATATGAATATCTTGGAAAACCAACAGAGGTAAATTGATTACATGGACGTGGTAAGTAAAGAGGAATATGGATGTCCTCATTCTCATAAAGCTTCATTAATTTTAGAAAATGGAGAACTCGCGGGAGAGTTTCTTTCGAGACACTTTGAAAGTTGTGAAGTCTGCAATCTAAAGTTGAAGAAATTAAAGAGTGATAGAAAGCTCTTTTTAAAACAGATTCCATTTGTGACGGCTCCTGTTGAAGTTAAAGATATTTTTGAAGCTGAATCTAGAGAGATGACTTTAAAAGTGAAGAAGAGAGTTGTTTCGCTTAAAAGAAAGAAAATGGGTGAAACAAGTGAGAAGGCAATGGTCTTTTTCGCAGATTTGAAAGAGGCACTACTTAGTAAGCCTGTCGTTATTAGTATTTGCTTAGTTTCCACAGTGTGGAGTTATTTAAAAATTTTTAATTAATATATAGAGAATAATAAATCGTAAAATTTCCATCTTTACCCAGAAGGTCTTTTGGAGGATTGGGAATAGATCTCATAGCATCAAGTGTTGTTTCAAATAAGTCGTGCACACTATCACTATTAGAAGACTTTAATATTTTTACGGAAAGAATATGTCCATTCTTATCGAATTGAACTCTCGCATTGAGCCTATGTCTTTGAGAAGAGAGGTCATTCCTTAAGTTAGGGTTTGCCGTCAGGTTATTGTAATAAGTCTTAAGAAAAGAATTGAGGTAAGTCTCGTATGTCCTTTTTTGAAAACTATAGAAGATTTTCTCTACACTATTGAGCTCATCCTCTGGAATTCCCTCTGGTGGATCAAATTGAACATTGAAGCCTTTATTACTAAGAGCGCTGGCAAAGCTTGGATTTGCTGCTAGTTGCTTGAGAACATCGCCCTGTAATTGTTGCTGTTGTTTGTGGAGTCTTTGTTTTAAAGGGGCCTTCGCCTCGAACTTAAACCTTGAGTCATCACTTTTGTACTTAGTCATTCCCTGAGTTGGAGCAGGTGAGGGAGCCGTCTGCTCTTTTGAAATAGAACCAAGCTGACTTAGGTCTAGAGACTGAGAAGAACTTGAGCTTTGAGTTTTATTAGAGCTTTTCTTAGAAGGAGACTTTGTTGGAACAGAGAAGGTTTTCTTATTACCATTTTTTACTCCAACAGTTCTAAAGGACTTCACCTTTATAACAGGTCTTCCATTAATAAGTTGAGCACTTGAGTCGGGAACTGAAGGTTTGATATTGAAAAGTAGTGAGGTGAGGGCCATTAAAATAATATTAATAAGGATGGATAGAACTAGTGAAGTTCCATAATTGTCCATTTGAATTTTAGCCCAAGAATTCATATTAATAATGTATACCAGATAACAAGTGTTTAGATAGGGATTATTAATTTATCGAGGCATTTTTCACCACTGCTTGACTGGCCAATCTCTAATTGCAAAAATAGTAGTAGCAACTTTTGTGTTGCTACAAAATTTCAATAAGTTAAAGGATTTAATTTATTTTTGTCTAAAATAATTTTCCAAGGATAGGAAAAAATGAAGCATGAAATTAAGAATTGGCTAAGAAGTAAAAAAGCCGTCATAGGAATTGGAGCCACGGCATTGTTGATTACAACAGGTGTGTTCCAGCATAAGTTAAATGTTAAAATTTCTAATATTTCATATTTAAAGAGTAATCTCGCAACATGCTTTTCAAGAGTTAATCAAAGTTACACGGCCAAAGTCATTGGCGATGCAAACTCAATGTATTTAGAAACTGGATTTATGAAGACAACAGAAGAGTGTCTTTCAGAAGTAAATACATTCTCACAAGAAGTCTTTGCTAGTAGTGCGGTTAAGCTTGGACAGGCTTTGAATGCACTGATTTCAGATATTCATTGGTTTCATGAAAGAGTAGAGGAGAGCTCTAGTTCATTCTCAGATAAGGATGCAGAAGTCATCTTAAGTAATCTTTCTGACAGATTTGAAAAGCTTGAAATGAAATATGACAATGTTGATGGAGAGCTAATCAGTAAAGAGGGAAGTATATCTCTTTCAAAAAGTAATCTGACTATTTTCTTAATTACACTCTGTTTTATTGCTCCTCTTCTTCTACTTTGGGATTTTGCTCAAAGGAGAACGCTTGAGCAAAGAAATAAGTATGCTGAAGATGAAGCTAGAAAGAGAATGGAAAGTACAGAGGCCATTGCTCACAATGAAGTTGCAACTATTATTAAGGATGCACTAGAACAAAATAAGTTAGTTTACTGCTCAAAGTTATTTACTCAATATCATACTCTAAGTGCACTTAATCCATTGAAGGAAGACTCTACTCGAATTCAAGCGATGGTTACACCTGAGAATTTAACTGAGCAAGCGATAGATGATATCTGGAATCAATCAGAATCAGATGACTCTCTTGTTCTTAGTGCAGAAGGGGAGACAAGAGTTGAGGAAGAATCATATAGCGGTGCTGTCGCTCAAATTGATAAGAGCTTAACTAAAGTAGTTAACCATCTAAGTAATAAATTACTTGCTGAAGGTGTCATTATTGATCTTGATATCGCTGAAGACTTAACTGTAAGAGGTGAGGATGAGGCGCTTGAGCAAGTTGTTTATAATGTTATTATGAATGCTGTTAAAAATTGTCAGCAAAATGATGAGACTGGAAGAGTATCTATATCGGCCAAGAGAGTAGGAACTAGTGTTATTATTAATCTAACAGATTCTGGATTAGGATTTAGTAAAGACTTTCTAAGTGCAGTAAATGGACTTGCTGATTTAGATGAGCATATGCCACTTTCTCTTCAAATTTCAAGAGAGTTACTAGAAGATGCTGGTGGGGATATCTCATTTGAAAATACTTATAGAGCAGGTGAAGTTTGTGGATCAAAAGTTCAAATTGTGATGAGATCTGCAGAGGCCCAAAGCAAGAGAGTTGCGAGTGTTCAATCGGGAACTAAGAAAGAAATTCTCGAAGCAATGAAGCAACAAACGATCTAAAAAAATCTTTTCTTATAGGCCTTGTACTTTCTCTTCGGAAGCAAGGCCTTACATAAATCTATATAATTCTCTTCTTCAATTTCTTTTTCACAAAGTATCTCATTTATTGATAAGTACTTCTTGGAGTTCTTTTCAAAGTGAAAGTCAAAGAAGAGGTCTCCAAACATATAGCCAATTATCTTTGCAATCTTATAAACCTTATCTAGAGATAGTCCCTTTATAGTTTTATTTATATCAATCTCAATATGATCATACTCTATAAGCTCAAGGCAGAGCTTATAGTAGTGAGTATCTTTATTTTCTTTCATGCGTGATTTTTCAAAAATATCAGCATAGAGATCACACTTTCTATAAGGGTTAATTATTTTAGAACAGAAGTAGGCGTAACAAAATTGATAGACTAAGAAGGTGAATCTCTTTTCTTGAGAGTTTGAAGAAAGTGTCGCGACAGTCTGAAGCTTATCTAGCTTTCTCTTTAGATGCCAAATATGAACTCCTCCTAGATAGGAGAGTCTATTAATAGAATAGTTTGAGCAGTAGTAATCATTTGTATTTGGAACCTTAAAACTTCGACCCTTTATGACGAGATTTTTAAAGTATTTTGAGACCGACTTTGACTTTATGGCCTCGGCCTTCTTTAAAATAAAACTCATCTTTTGATGATCGTGTAAGTTAAAGTCTTCGATATATGAGCTAGGTATTTTAAAGTTAAGGGCCCCCAGCATTTTCTCTGTCAAAAAAAGAAAAGTGTCGTTGGCATTTTCTGTAAAGGACTTAAGCCCTGACTCCATCATATATTGATGAATATCAAAATCGGGGTCTTCGAGTAAGTTTTCATACCAGTAGATCATACTTTCATACTTAACCCATGGAGCAGAAGATTGAATTGAGAATTCGTTCTCATCAAACTCAATGACTTGAGTCTTCTTTCTCCCCATTTGGGTGTCCTCTAACTTCCAATAGACCTTGTCTAGGTTTTGGTGAACGATAGTCTGAGTAAACTTCTCTTTTGAGCGAGTGAGAACCTGCTTAGGGAGTTTACTAGGAGTGATATGGTACTCACCAAAGAGAACAAGAAGTTTATCCTTAGGATGATCCTTCATATATTGGACTAGAATTTTAGCTGCTCTCTTGTCTCTAGCTGAGAGAGAACCTATAGAGTTAAGTGCGAGTATTCTATGGCCACTCTCGCGCGCCAGTTCAAAGAAGACTTTATATTGTGCCCATGGAAAGCGCCATGATTCGTAATAGTTGATATTCTCTAGAAATTCAATTTCGGTAATATTATTAGCGAGGTAATTATCTATATGCTTTTGGTGTTCGATATGGACGAACTCAACCCCAAGTGTGAGGGGAAGCTTTGACTTAGATAGAGGTCGCATGATTCTTTGGAAGTTTCTAGAGCTCTGATCAAAAGAGTGGAAGTCACCGAGGTAGATGACCTTGGACTTCTTTAAAGATTTGACCAAGTTTTGAAAGCTCGAGATAAGGAAGTCTCTATTAGAATATCTATTCTGACTTCTCTGATAAGAGATCAGCTCTGGGGATAGGTTTCCCTCTAAGGCGTGGGCCTTATTCTTCATATAATTATAAATATTCTTTCTTACTTTTTGTATATTCGTCTTCATAACTAAAGCTCTTAGTTCATTATAAACGAAAACGAAGTCTTGAAAAGATTAAGAATTTATATTTGTAGTTAAGATTGAGAGAATTCTCTTTGAACACTTCGACTTAACTTCCTCAAGGGCATCCTTGAGACTAGAGTGATTTGATAGAATATCGTCAATATCTGTTGCACTTGGAACCTTGAGATTTTGAAGGATCGTAGATATTTTCATTTCTAAAGCATTTGAAAGAATGAACTTTATAAAATGAACTAAGTTATTCGAAGTATAGAGTTGAATAATAACTTGATCACCACTTAATAGTTCAACATAGTGATTATCTCCCTCAAGACCAATTTCAACATTAGTCAGTGGAAGGTGAATATCACTTGGGTTTCTTAGTGGCATTCTCACAAAGATATCAGAATTCTTTGGGTAAACACTTTGAGAAGAAGAATTTACAAGTTGCTCAATAATAACAGGATTCTTGAAAATCTCTGTTGGAGTATGGTCTAGCTTTTCTAGAGACGAGCTTAGAGATAGCTTATAGTGAGAAAGCATTCCAAGAGTGTGCCATGGGTACTTCTTCTCAATTGAGTCTAGAAGCTCTGAAGATTTAGAGAACTCTTGACTCAGCTCTGTTGGGTGAGAGTTTAAAATCTCTTGAGAGTTCATATTAAAGACTTTGAATGCGTCTATTATATGACTTGGAATTTGATTATTCTCAAGGAAGAACTTTGGAATTAACAGAGACCTAAGCTTCGCTTTTACTTTTGTATCTCCTCCATTTAGGAAGAGTTGAATAATCTGCTTTCCAAGTTGAGTATTAAAATACTCTCTAAAAACATTGAGGTTTATTTCATTTCTCTTAGGAATTAGACCGAAGTATTGGAAGTAGGCCATCCCATACTCTTCTAGCTTCGCTTGATATACGTCAGAGCTAGTGAGTTCAAGAGTAATATTCTTTTGATTAGTGTAATTTACAATAAGGAGTAATGGGAATCTCTCTTCATGTCTAAGAGAGATGCCTAAGAGATCAGAAGTTAATCTGCTCTTCTTCTGTCCATGGGCATCGTGGTTAAAACTCTCTATTTGAAAAAATGAATCAAAAGGAACGCATGACTTTGTTAAGTTTTTAAAGAAACTTGGGTGCGTAATATTTGACGAGTCTTTACTTGTTGAACTTAGAAGTAAACCGTCTAGAATTGCATCTTGATGAAAGTCAAAAGAGAGATTCTCAAGAGGTTCCGCTTGGTATACAGGCGTTGAATGAGCTTGCTTTGAATCCATGAAGCCTTGGAATTCATCGACCATAAGCTCAAACTTATTGAATATTTCTAAATTTCCACTCCATCTAAAGCTTAAGCATGCTTCTTTTTCTGAGCTTGCAATTGGTGTGATGAAAGCTGGTTTTGAAAATTGAACTCTCTTCTTAAATACATAGAGAAAGCTTGCAATTTCTCCACGACCACCTAGTTGGTCGAGGTTGAAGAGGGCCTCTAATTTTACATCTTTTAAAAATTGTTCAACCTTGTCACTGTGAGAAGGAACGAAGAATTTTTGATTACTAAATACGAAGAGGTAACCATCTTTATTTAAATTCTTAAGCTCATTTGAGACCTGACCCATAAGAAAGTGATGTGGGTTCTTCTTTGGTAACTCAGTGAGGTTTAAAACAACTCGGTCGTAAGATTGGTGAGAAGTTTTGATATCCTCTCCCGAGAAGATAGACATTTGTCCAACTTCATTGGAGAGTGATTTATTATGTCTCTCATTCATAACCTTACAAATAAGTCCTAGTAGGTCGTGCCCTTGATAGGTTGCGAGATCAACTAGGAAGGTAAGAAATTGTATCTCTTGGCAAATTTGTGTGAACTTACCTTGATAGAATTCATCCCCAATAAATTCTGGGCAAATCACTTCATCCCAGTTTTGGATAACATTATTCTCTTGGGCCATCCAGTGAGATAGGCTTAGAGAGGAGAGGTTATTTCCTGAAAACTTAGTTGTTAGAGCGCTTAGCTTTTCTGTACTCTTAGCACTTAAAAGTCCATGGAAACCATTTGTTCTTGAGTCCTTTGAGTTCTTAAGCCACTTAGGAAAGTGAACTAAGAGCTTGTTGACGAAGAGTCCAAAAGACTTGTGAGAGTATGAGTGAGAATATTCCAACTTACTTAGGTCGTATGTTGAGAGTTTAATCATCTCAGTAGTCGATATTAGAGATAGACAAGACTTTATCTCTGAGATGCTCTCGCTGACAAAGTGTGATGGTCTATACCAGCTAAATTGATGTATTTTAAATGATTCACATTTAAGCTCAGAGCTTGAGCCTGTCTTAAAAATTCTACTTAGAATAGAGTTTGGATTGTGAAGATCAATTTTATCAAAACTTATATCCATTCTCTTAGCAAGAACTAAGAGAAATCTTGCTTTATAAAGGTAAACTGTAACAGTTCTAAAGCAGTAGAGGTCAATAAATTCATCTACAACTTCATCGTATTGATTTGAGTTCGCAATATATTGAGAAAATTTAGTAGGACTATTGAGTGGGTAGTTCTCAATTCCTTTTACATCTAAATAAATAGCGAATTCGTTATAAATGATTTTATGTTGAGTAATATTTCTATTGATAATCTCTTTGAACTGAGATTTTGCATCAATAAGGAGTTGCTTGTGAGCACGTTTGACCACAAAGCCTGGTTTAGAGAAGAGACCCTCACCATTCCAACCTGGAACTAAAAAGTTCTGAGGCTTAAACGGATAGTTCTTTGCACTAGCTTCTTCAGGAAACTCAAGAGCTAGACTCTCTTGTAGAGAAGCTTCTAGCTCCTCAGAAAGAAGTCCATTCTGTGATGATGTTGAATTGAGCCAAGACTGGGCCTTGAAAAATTTATTGCTCAATTTGAACACCGTAAATATCTTTTATTGCGTAGTGCATTCTTATTCTATCTCTATACTTAAGTGGGTAGGGCTTTTTACTATATTGGGGGTCAAAAGTCATTCACAATCCCTTTTTATCTTTTGTGAGTAATAGTGGATTACTTATGTAGGGTATTGTTATTATTGATTTTTTTCAAAATATTAAAGTTTCTTACATCTGAGGTCGATGAGTCTATGTAAATTATTGTTACGCAAAAAATGGCTAGAAATTGTAGGAGAAAAGCATGGAAGATACAAAACTAGACGAGGCAATTGAGGAAACGGCAGAGCAGAGTTTTAATGACTCAGAGCTCGAAGATATTATGAGTGAAATTGAGAGTCTTGAAAAAGAGTTTGTAGAAGATGGTGAGAGAACTCCAGAAGAGTTGGCCATTGTAAGTGCTAAGAAAACTGACCTACAAAGTGCTATTGATGAAGAAGTGGAATCTATAGCTCAGGAGATGTCGCCAGAGGAAACGATGGAGCAGACTCAGGAGATTGTGGCCGAAGCTTCGAATGAAATTGAAGATGACTTTGTTAGTGAGTCAGAGGTTGTGGACAATGTTGTCTCTCTTCCAACTGCGGAAAAGCCAGCAACGACTTCAACAGGAGCTGCCATGGGCTTCGCTGGTGAAGGAACTATGAACTTCAATTTAAACTTTAAGATTGGTGAAGAGAGTGCGACGCTCAAAGTCGATGGAGACAAAGGTCTCTCGGTTGAAATGGGTGGAGTCACGATAGCGATAACTGAAGAAAGCGGTTGCACTGTTACAATGGACGGTGGAGTGAATTTTAATATTCCTTTGACCACAACTTCAAATGCCGCTACAAAGAAGGCTGCGTAACCTTCACAAATGGCCATAAGAAATGTCGATTAAAATATTAGGGGGGCTCGTCAAAGGACAGGCCCTTTTAGTTCCTAAGGGTGACCTTATTCGCCCGACCTCTGTAATGCTCAGGAGAAAAATTTTTGATGCTAGGCAAGACCTAAGTGGTTTTCACTTTGTCGATCTCTGTGCAGGTAGTGGTGCCATGGGACTTGAGGCACTTTCTAGGGGAGCAAGTTCTCTTAAATTAATTGAGCCCAATGCAAAAGTCTTTGCGTTAACTAAGAAGAATTTGTCTTCTATTTTAAAATTCTCGAAAGATCTTGGAACGGGGGAGTTAATTAGGTCTGATGCATTTAAGTTTTTGCAGAGCTTTTTAATTTCCTATAAGAACTTTGATCAAGAGACTCAGGAATCAACTATACTCTTTTTAGATCCTCCCTATGAACTCCATCAAGTTTATTTTGATTGCTTAGAGTTAATTTTAAGCTCGGGTTACTGTGGGGAAGTTTGGATAGAATCTGATCAGCAAAAAGGGGTAAAGCTCAGTGAGCTGGAAAAGATGTTTCCTGATTCTAAAGTCTATCGCCAGGGAACAAGTTTTATTCTCATGGTTCGCTAGGCAATTTTACTTTCCTAAGTTAAAATAACACAAAGCAAGTCTTAAGCCTTGGAGCAGAAATGAAGAAGAAAGCTGTCTATGCTGGAACATTTGATCCTTTTACAAATGGACATGATGATATTTTAAAAAGAGCTTTGAATCTCTTTGATGAAGTCACTGTTTTAGTTGCCGTTTCTCCTAGTAAAACACCTCTCTTCTCTGCAGAGCAAAGAGTGAAGATGCTCGAGGAACATTTTAAAGATGATACTCAGGTTAGAGTTGATTCTTGGAGTGGACTGCTTGTTGATTACGCCAAGAAAAATAATATTAATACGATTATTAGAGGACTGAGACCTACTGGAGATTTTGAGGTTGAGTTTCAAATGGCGTCTATGAATAATAAACTTTATCCAGAAATTGAAACAGTCTTTCTCATGACTGAGGGACAGAATTATTATATTTCATCATCGCTCATTAAAGAGATATATAAGCACGATGGTGATGTGAGTGAATTCGTTCCAGCGGTAATAAATAAGTGGCTAGTGAAGGCCTGAGGTTTGAATGAAAATAAGTAAAAGAGTAAATGGAATTTCTGAAAGTATTACCCTTAAGTTAAATTCTCTAGCCGTGAGTATGGAGAGTGAAGGGAAGAAGGTTTGGAACTTAACGGCGGGACAATTGCCGTTTAGACCAGCGGTTGAGTTTACAGAGAGCTTAAGAAATGAATTAGTTTTCTTAAATAGTTTTCAGTACTCACCAGTACCGGGGTTAAAAGAATTACGCGAAAAGGTTATGGACTACTTTAATGAGTCTAGAGCTGTTGATGCGTCCGAAACTCATGACGTTATTGTTTCAAATGGGGGAAAGCATTCTCTTTCAAATATTTTTGCTTCAATTTTAGATCCGAATGATGAAGTCATCGTACTTGCTCCATTTTGGCTATCGTATCCAGAGATCATAAATTTATATGAAGGTAAGACTCAGATTGTTTCATCTTCCATCTATAATGATTTTCAACCGAGTCTGGATGATATTAAATCAAAAATAAATAAGAAGACAAAAGCGATTATTATCAATAGTCCAAATAATCCTTCAGGTATTCACTACTCGCAAGAGTGGATGCAGGGCTTTGCTGAGCTTATGAAGGAATACCCTGACTTACTGATTATTAGTGATGAAATTTATTTTGAACTAAGCTACTTTGATCCAAAACCAACATACTTCTACCAAATAGATAAGTCTCTTCTAGAGAGAACTATTATTGTCGATGGTGTTTCAAAGAATATGGCCTTAACTGGTTTAAGAATTGGATTCACAATTGGTCCAAAGAAATTAATCTCTGCCATGTCTAGGTTACAAGGCCAAACTGCTTCGGGAGCAAATAGCCTTACTCAAAAGGCCTTAGTTGGTTTCAATTTCAATTTAATTCCAACTTATCTAGAGCCAATTAAATCTCACTTAAGAGAAAATGCTCGAGTCGTTCAAGATAAGCTTAGAGAGAATCAACTCTCTCAGTGTTGGTATCAAACGAAGTCAGCTTTCTATTTCCTGATAGATTTCTCAAATACGCCAATTATTGATCAGTTCAGAAAGAATGATGAAGACTTAACTGATTATTCTGCTCAGATATGTGAGAAGCTTCTTACTGAAACTGGCGTTGCCATTGTTCCTGGTGAAGCTTTTGGTGCACCTAATACTGCAAGGTTATCTCTTGTAAGTACTAAGGAGCTATTCACTGAAGCCTTTGAAAAGATTATTAAGTTTGTAAAACAGAGCTAAGTTAGAGTTTTTTTCTCTCTACCACCTATTGTCTCCTTTGGGAGATAATAGGGGAAGCTTGGACAAGTGTGTCCACGGAGAATACTCATGCTTAGATTTTTACTTATTTTAGCTCTTTGCGCTCAATTTGCTTCTTGTGGAAAAAAAGAAGAAAAAGTTGATAATGCAATTCTTAGAGCGAATTTGGCCCTGACGAGAGGGGACTGTGATAGTGCAATCTCAATTTTAGAGTTAGAAGGTTATCAAGCTAAGAACGCGGACTATATTAAAACTCTCTCTTCGGCTTATGCGTGTAAGGCAGGGTACAAGACAACTGTTCTCTTTGGAACAGACCTACCAAAAGTATCAGATCCAGATATGATTTTAAGAGACATGAGTACGTTTACAACAAGTACAATGGACTCTTTAGATAATTCTGCATATCTCTTCTTGCAAAGAGGATTAGAGAATCTTCTCTATGCGGGAGGAATTTCAACAGCTGTTAATCCTACCTCTGCAGATAGAAGTGCAATCTTTGGCTCTAAAGGGATGGATTTGAATTCGTTTGCATTCTATCTCTCACTTGCTCAACTTGGTAACTTTTCTTTTTACTTTGGTAACGCCTCTTTTGTAACAGGTATCAAAGGAGCTGGAAATGATACGAGCACGAATCCTTGTTATCTCGACTACAATGCTAATGTGAACGCTTTCCTAGATACGCTAGGGGATACTGGCAATTGCGTAAATGGATCAGATGAAGGGCATCCCGACTTAGTTGATGGAGTTGATCTTGTGAATGTTGAGAATGCCTGTAAGGGAATCACACTCTTTAATAATTTCGTAGATACATTAGATAGTTTTATTGGAACATTTACGGGAGATGATTTTTCAGAGTTTGCAAATATTTCTACCGCGGTAGAAGTGGCCAAGCTTGGAATCACTGTCGTTAAACCAACTTTTGATACGCGCATTTTTGATACAACATCACAACAGAGATGTGAAAATCTCTTTGCTGGAAACGATGAAGATATCATGTACTTTTACGCCGCAGTATTTGAAACACTTCATAGGTAGTATTTTTTGAATAAGATTTTCTTCTTAATCACATTCATTATTTCTTCCACAGCTTTAGGGCAGGAAGTTGTGCATATGGGAAGAAGTTCTAAGGCACTACTGCTAGGGGACGCCTATACAGCTAGGGCGGATGATGAATATACTCTATTCTATAATCCAGCTGCTCTTGGCAGAAATAGTGGAGTAGAGATCTCTCCACTAAATCCTCAAATAGGTGTGACAAATGCTCTTGATGAAGTGGATCGCTTTAAAGACTTTCCAAGTAGTGATGCCGCAGCTATATCTGATCGACTCCTAGGTTTTCCTGTCTTTGTACAAGCAGGGGCATACCCCGGTCTAAAAATGGCGAGCTTTGGCTTTAATCTCTTTGCTCGAACTAGGACGAGTCTCTTACTTGAGAATACAGTTCATCCTCTTTTAGATATTGATTATAGAGTTGATAGAGGTTTTGTAGCGGGCTTTGCCTATAACTTTGGAAAGAGCTCAAAATCAAAACAAAGACTGAGAAGCTCAATAGGTATTTCTCTCAAGCACATCCAGAGAGAGGGACTTGCTGGGCAATTTGATTTATTTGGAACAGAGCTCTTAAGTAAGATTCAAAATGACGTCGAAGATATTGATGATATTCGAAATGCCCTAGGGTGGTCGAAAGGAAAAGCTTGGGGAGTAGATCTTGGATTTGAGCAATCACTTAGAACTAGTTTTAGTGAGCTTTCATGGGGAGCTAGTATTTTAGATGTTGGTGGGACTAAGTTTAGAAAAGTTTCTGGTGATGTCGATATACCTGAGCAAGAAATGTATATAAATGCAGGTGTGAATTGGAAGCAGAACTTTGGAATTATTGCTTACTCTCTATCTGCTGATCTTCATCCTATCAATGTCTATATGCCGTTTTCTAGAAAAATTCACTTAGGACTAGAGGTAGACCTTCCTTTTGTATCTCTACTTGGAGGATTCTCTGAGGGGTATCTGAGTTATGGGCTTGAGTTGAGGCTATGGCCATTTAAGTTTATTGCAGGGTTCTATAGTAATGAGTTAGGTGTCGAATTTAAGGAATTTGAGGCCAAAAGAGCAGTATTTCAGCTAAATCTCTTTGATATCGATATAGATATCTAATTTATTTTGCAACTTTCAAGTCTTTTATCTACAATTATAGAGAATGAAAATAATCAAGGATGATACTATTTCATTTTCATATCTAACGAATCAATTTTTACACACACATACTTATATAACTAAGAGGGTTTTTAACACTCTTTGTGGAGGTTTCTTTTGAAAAAGACTTTTGTCCTAGACACTAATGTTATCCTATTTGATCCAACTGCAATTTTTCAATTTGCAGACAATAATGTCTTTATCCCGCTAGTAGTTGTTGAAGAAGTAGACAGATTTAAAAAAGATCAAAATGAGAATGGTCGAAACGCGAGACACTTCTCAAGATTAGTAGATGACTTAAGAAAGCAAGGCTCTCTAACTAAAGGGGTTTCCCTAGATAATGGTGGTCAATTAATCATTACCGTCGATAAGAAAGTTAAAGATAAGTACGATAAAGTTATTGATCTAAAAGTGAATGACAACCTCATCCTCTCTTCGGCGCTAGCGCTTAAGGAAGAAGGTGAAGATGTTATCCTCATTACAAAAGATATTAACCTAAGGTTAAAAGCAGATATTTTAGGAGTTGATGCTGAGGACTACGGTAAGAAGAATATTTCATTAGATGAGATTTACCATGGTCATAGAGTTTTAGAGGTTGATGCTTCTGAGCTATCTGAGTTTGAAAAGAATCGTCACCTTCCTTTTGAAGATGCTGATGAACAAGAGATTTATCCAAATGAATATCTCATTCTTCAAGAAAAGGGGAATGAGAGAAAGCGCGCTCTAGGAAGATATTCTCTCTCTAAGAAGGGGATTGTTCCTCTTATCCCAATGAGAGAAGGTATTTGGGGAATTTATCCAAAGAATATGGAGCAACAATTTGCTCTAGATGCACTATTAAATGATGATGTTAAATTGGTTACTCTAGTAGGTAAGGCCGGAACGGGAAAGACCCTTTTAGCAATTGCCGCTGGCCTTGAAATGACTATTAATCAAGAGAAGTACTCAAGGCTACTCGTATCGAGACCAGTACAACCAATGGGAAAAGATCTTGGTTTCCTACCTGGTGATGTAAATGAAAAGCTTGCACCATGGATGCAGCCAATTTTTGATAATATGGACTTTCTCTTTAATCAGCACAAGGGTGGTAACTCTTCTTATGATGATCTTATTGAGCATGGATTATTACACGTTGAGCCTCTAACATATATTAGAGGTCGTTCAATTCCTGGACAGTACTTAATAGTTGATGAGGCACAAAACCTTTCACCTCATGAAGTAAAAACAATTATTACAAGAGCAGGTGAGGGAACAAAAATCATCTTAACTGGTGACCCTCAGCAGATTGATAGTCCATACCTAGATGAAATCAACAATGGGCTTTCTTACTGTGTTGAGAGATTAAAAGTTGAAGATATTGTCGCTCACACGACGTTAAAAGTTGGTGAGAGATCAGCGCTTTCTGAGGTTGCAAGTAAGCTTCTATAGGGCGTTATGACAGAGGCAAAATTTAAACGAAAACATTTACGTTCACCCTTAAAAACAATCGCTCTCTATCAGAGCGATTGTTATGTTTTTAGGGCAAAGTGTTTGAATATTTCTGAAGGGGGAGTTCTCCTTGAAAACTTGCCAAGTGTTCCCGAAATAAATGCAATTCCTCTAATGTTGTGTCTACCTCAATTTCCTGAGTTTCACTCTGTGAGTGCAGCGAGATTAAATGAGATTGAAGTGGATGACTTAGAGGGAAGAATTATTAGAGTAAAGGCCAGAACTGTAAGGCAATTTGAAGGCCTTAGTGAAATTGATCAAATCTTTGTGACGAGAATCGGCTGCGAATTTGTTTTGGCCAGTGATGAAGCAAAAGCGGCCATAAAGAGTTATGTTTCAAATTTTGCTAAGAATACAATCTTCTTATTAAACCTCTTCGAGTCCCATGCTAATGATGAATCTCGAATAAAGCTGCTTAGACATGTTGCAAAACTCTTGGGCTACGATCAAGATCAAAAGCTTGCAATCCTTAGGCAGAAGGTCTTACACGACTATCAGTCTCTCGAATCTCTTTAAATTATTCCCTTTGTAATTTAATTTCTTTTTTATATTAATTTTTTATTAATTTTCTATTTTATCGTTATTCTTTCTTTAATTTTTCTTGAATTACGAATAGACTTTATGAGTTGAAAAAATATTCACTTTTTAAATTCTTAAATAACTAGGATTGTTTTATATTTTAGAGTCGTTTGACTATTTAATTCACCAGAGTTGAGTTCGTTTCTCGTGTTCTCAGCCTCACTCATTAGATCGTGAAAGCTAAGGGCCTTCAGGTAATTGAGAAGGGAAGTTTCCTCACTTGTTTCAAGTTTCTTATCCTTCCAGTTCTTTAGAGAGACTATTTTATTATTTACTGCTGTCATTCAATTCTCATGTTTTAGTGTTTTTTTGTGTTTCACATATTTTGTGAAACCCTTTATGACAGATCGAAATCGTAAAAACAACGAGAACGCACAGCGATTATATAATTTACACAACTTTTGTGAAAACTCTGTAATTATAGAGAGTTAAGTGCTTTTTGATCCTTTTTCTTCTTGATAAAGAAGATAACGACCCCAATAAGTGCGATGGAAAAGAGAATGATATTTCCTTTTTTCACGTACTCGATAACTGTCTCACCATAATTATAATAGAGAGCAAAGAAGCTTACGCACGAAATAGTACAAGCGATAAGATCACTAATTGCAAATTTCCACGCATTCATCTTTCCAAGCCCAGCAGTTAGAAAGAGAGCGTTTCTCACGCCGAAGGGAATAAAGCGACCAATGAGAAGAGTCATAATTCCGTACTTATTGTAGAAGTTATTAACTTTCTCTATTTTCTCAGGGGAGGCTATAGAGGCAAAGAATTTGAGTTTAAATATTTTATTACCAAGAAATCTACCCATAAAGCCGTAGCAAATGAGATCACTAACATAGGCGCCTAGAAAAACAGCAGCAAAGAGTTGGTAAGTATACTCTGGATTCTTTGAAGCAATAAGAGCAGAGACAAAGAGCATAATATCTTCTGAGACTGGAAGATTAAAACCAGCAAGGAAGAGCAGTCCAAAAATTAAGTATGGAGCAATGGCCACGTTGGCCTGTATATACTCAAGAATCATTTCCATTTTTATTGCCTTGAATTAAAGAGGGCCACCCTATAAAGAGTGGCCCCATATAAAAAATAATTTTTAAATTATTCTTATAACTTGTTGAAGTACTCTTGAGATCCTGTTGGATCTGGCTTCATAGTATCTGCACCGTTATTCCAACCAGCTGGACAAACTTCTCCGTGCTTAGCTGTATATTGGTAACCGTCTACTAGACGAGCGATTTCTTCAACGTTTCTACCAACAGATAGGTTGTTGATTGAACAGTGTTGTACAACATTGTTATCATCAATAACGAATGTTCCACGGAATGCAACAGCGTCATCCATTAATACACCGTAGCTTCTAGCTACTTCTTTAGTTAAGTCAGAAAGAAGTGGGTAAGCAATTTCTCCAAGTCCACCCTTGTTTCTTGGTTGTTGAGTCCAAGCAAGGTGAGAGAATTCAGAATCAACTGAACAACCAATAACTTCACAGTTAAGGTCTTTGAACATTTGAATCTTGTCAGAGAATGCAGTGATTTCTGTAGGACAAACAAATGTGAAATCTAGTGGGTAGAAGAAAAGAACTTTCCACTTACCTTTGAAGTCTGAAAGTGCGATTTCTTTGATCTCACCGTTTACAACAGCTTGACCTTTGAATTCTGGTGCTTCTTTACCAACAAGTGAAGTTGGATAAACAGTTTCTGTAGTCATGAAAGTCTCCTTATATTTATGTAAAAATATTTGCTAAGACTTTAAGCTCTTGGGGAGGCAAATTCAAGACTTAGCGGATAAAAGTCACCAAGTAGTGCAGTGTGTTTGAGAGGAGGTGAGATCAAAGGGGAGTCAATGGAGTCTTTTGTTCAACTAAAGTATTGAAATAATTGAAAATAAATGTTGTTTTTAGTTGTGACATTATTCGTGAAAGTTTAGTCTTTTGATTAAAGTATTTCTTGAAACGGTACGACAAGTACTAAAGAATACGATCATTTACTTAATCAAACAGAGGGTAGAGAACCATGAGTAATCCCAAAATGCACATTCCAAATCCAATTGTTATCGAACAAACGGCGCGTGGGGAAAGACAATACGATATTTATTCAAGACTATTATTAGATAGAATTGTTTTCTTAGGAACGCAGGTGAATGATACTGTGGCCAATTTAATTATGGCCCAAATGTTATTTTTAGAAACTGACGATCCAGATGCACCAATTCACTTTTATATTAATAGTCCAGGTGGATCTGTATATGCTGGTCTTGGGATTTACGATGTAATGCAATACATCTCTTGTCCTGTTCATACTTATTGTGTAGGTCTTGCTGCTTCAATGGGGTCACTACTTCTGACTGCTGGAGCCGAGGGACATAGATACTCTATGCCGCACTCTAGAATTATGATTCACCAACCACTTGGTGGAGCTCAAGGACAATGTTCTGATATTCAAATTCAAGCAAAAGAAATTCAAGATTTAAAAGACCAGTTAAATGGTATTTATATTAAGCACTCAGCTAAAGAGATGAGTATGGATAAGATTGTTGCAGCAACGGATAGAGATAACTACCTCTCTCCAACTGAAGCAATTGAGCTTGGAATTATTGATCACATTATTGAGAAAAAGAAATAGATAAAGGACCACCCTTATGACGAAGAAAAATGGTAGCTACAATAGCACTCTAGAATGTAACTTTTGTGGAAAGTCGCAAAAGGAAGTTAAGAAATTAATTGCAGGTCCTGGAACCTATATTTGTGATGAGTGTATTGAGCTTTGTAACGATATTATTTATGAGGACTCAGTAAAGTCTACGAGTAAGGCCTCTTTAGATAATGTTCCAAAGCCTCATGAAATTAAATTACACCTTGATAACTATGTTATTGGGCAAGATAGAGCAAAGAAGATTATCTCTGTTGCGGTTCATAATCACTACAAGAGAATTTCTCACGGTAGTGTAAACAAAGGTCGCAAAGACGAAGTTGAATTAGCGAAGTCGAATATTCTTCTTGCAGGTCCAACTGGTTCAGGTAAGACGTTAATCGCTCAGTCTTTAGCAAAGTATTTAAATGTACCTTTCGCTATTGCAGATGCAACTTCTTTAACAGAAGCTGGATATGTAGGTGAGGACGTTGAGAATATTATTCTTAATTTACTACAATCATGCGATTACGATGTTGAGAGAGCTCAGCGCGGAATTGTCTATATTGATGAGATTGATAAAATTGCTAGAAAGAGTGAGAACCCTTCGATTACGAGAGATGTTTCGGGTGAAGGTGTTCAGCAAGCACTTCTAAAATTAGTTGAAGGAACTGTTGCGGCGGTACCTCCTAAGGGTGGAAGAAAGCATCCTCAGCAAGAGTTTATTCAAGTTGATACAAAGAATATTCTCTTCATTGTTGCTGGTGCATTTGTTGGTCTTGATAAAATTATCGAAAAGAGATTAACAAAGCGTCCAATGGGGCTTGTAACAAAAGAAGAAAAAGTAGAGCAATCTGTAGTTGAAAAACTCGGTGGAATTGAAGCGGAAGATTTATCTAAGTTTGGACTTATTCCTGAATTTATCGGACGTCTTCCTGTAAATGCTCTTTTACAAGAACTAGATGAAGAGGCGTTAGTTAAAATTTTAACTGAGCCTAAGAATGCAATTACTAAACAATACGAAAAACTTTTTGAGTACGACGGAATTGAAGTTGAGTTCGAAGAGGAAGCGCTGAAAGAAGTTGCGGCAACTGCTCTTAGAAAGAAGACTGGTGCGAGAGGACTTAGAGCAATTCTAGAGCAAACAATGTTAGATGTTATGTATGAAGTACCTTCTAACGATAAGATTTGTAAGATTGTTGTAACAAAAGAATCTATTCTTGGTACAGAGTCACCTAAAACTATCGAGGGAGAGAGAACTCCAAGAGGTGGTGGAGGAAGCACTCTAAAAGCTAAGAGTGATATAGAGTCTGCATCTTAAATATTTAGATAAATAAATAGTATTAAAGGCCGCATTTTATGTGGCCTTTTTTATTTTAGGGCCACTTAGAACCAGTGATTGAAGCTTATCTAACATTTAGTCACTTCTTTAAAAATGTGATCATTTTTTTTTCAATTAACATTTTCTGACATTTATTTATTGCAACTAGTTTTCAGTACTTTAGAGGGAAAAAAGCCTCTAGAGAGGCAATATCACTGGGTATAAAATTTTTTTAGAGGAAAAGGATGCCTTAACTTTTTTTTTGACCCAGATTTGATTTTACGAGACAATTTATACAAGACATATTTTAAGCGACATGAGGTCACAAATATGTTTTCCCAACCAATACCAGTAGTGCAGGAGGTACTATGTCAGACAACAAGTCTGTTGATTCAAAGAGATTTCCTCTTCTTCCACTAAGAGACGTTATTATTTTTCCACACATGGTGGTACCTCTCTTCGTAGGTAGAGAAAAGTCGATTGCGGCGCTAGAGGAAGCGGCAAAGAACAACAATGAATTATTCCTTGTAACACAGAAAGACGCCAACGTTCTCAATCCTGAGAGGGGAGATGTCTACGATGTGGGAACAGTTGTAAACATTATTCAAATGCTCAGATTACCTGACAATACTGTAAAGGTATTAATCGAAGGTAAGTATAGAGCAAATATCAATGAATTTGTTGCAAAGCCTGAAGGTTATTGGGCAGAAGTTACAAAGTCACAATCTGAGGTTGTAGACGTTGTAAATCTTGAAGCAACAATGAGAAGTATCAAAAGCACTTTTGAACAATACGTAAAATTAAATAAGAGAATTCCACCTGAACTACTTATGAGTATCTCTTCTATCACTGATCCATCAAGATTAGCTGATATTATTGTTGCTCACTTAAGTATGAAGATCCCTGAGAAGCAAGAAATTCTAGAAGCAGTAAATGTTGAAGATAGACTTCACCTTTTACTTGAGAAAATGCAAGGGGAGATTGAGGTTATTAACGTTGAGAGAAGAATCAAAACTCGCGTTAAGCAGCAAATGGAAAAATCTCAGAAAGAATATTATTTGAATGAGCAAATGAATGCTATTCAAAAAGAGCTTGGGCAAAAAGATGATGGTAAGTCTGACATCAATGAGATGGAAGAGAAGCTAGCTAAAAAGAAAATGCCTGAAGAAGCTCGTGAAAAAACTTTAAAAGAAATCAAGAAATTAAAGTCAATGTCTCCAATGTCAGCTGAAGCTGCTGTTGTGAGAAACTACATCGATTGGATGACTAATCTTCCATGGGATGAGTATACGACTGACGATAACGATATTAAGAAGGCTTGGGAAATCCTAGATAGCCACCACTATGGAATGAAAGATGTTAAAGAGAGAATTGTAGAATATCTTTCTGTTAGATCTTTAGTTAAAGACGAAGGTAAAGGAACGATTCTTTGTCTTGCTGGTCCTCCAGGTGTAGGGAAGACTTCGATTGCAAAGTCACTAGCTGAATCACTTGATAGAAATTTTGTAAGAATTTCTCTAGGTGGAGTTAGAGATGAGTCTGAGATAAGAGGACATAGAAGAACATATGTTGGGGCAATGCCTGGTAAAATTATTTCTGCTCTTAAGAAAGCGGGAACAAGTAATCCAGTTATTCTTTTAGATGAGATCGATAAAATGAGCTCTGATATGAGAGGTGACCCAGCTGCTGCAATGTTAGAAGTTCTAGATCCAGAACAGAATAAGAACTTTGCTGATCATTACATTGAGTGTGAGTATGATCTTTCACAAGTAATGTTTGTTATGACGGCGAATGATCTTGGAAGAATCCCAGGTCCTCTTAGAGATAGAATGGAAATCATCAATGTCTCTGGGTATACACCACAGGAAAAACTTCAAATTGGTAAGAGATACTTACTAAAGAAAGCAATTAAGAATAATGGTCTTGATAATTATGATGTGGCAATGAGTGATAACTCTGTACTAGAAGTAGTTAGAGGTTATACAAAAGAAGCTGGTGTTAGAGAGTTCCAAAGACTACTTAACACTGTTTGTAGAAAAATTGCTACTGAAGTTGTTGCAAAAGATCACAAAGAAGGTAAGAAGTTTAGCGTAACTCCTAAGCAACTTACTAAGTACTTAGGTCCAAAGAGATTTGATAGAACAGCTGTAGAAGTTGAGCCTCAAGTAGGACTTGTAAATGGACTGGCCTGGACTTCTGTTGGTGGTGAATTACTTCATATTGAAGTTGTTACTGTACCAGGAAAGGGGCAAGTTAAGATTACAGGTAAGCTTGGCGAAGTGATGCAAGAGTCTGCTTCAGCGGCCCTAAGCTACGTAAGATCAATTAGTGCTCAGTTAGGAATTGATGCTAGCTGGTATGATAAGAATGATATTCACGTACATGTTCCAGAAGGAGCAACACCAAAAGATGGTCCAAGTGCTGGTATTACAATGGTAACAGCTCTTACATCTGCGATCACAGGAATTCCTGTTAAGCAAAATGTTGCAATGACTGGTGAAGTAACAATTAGAGGGCGAGTTCTTCCAATTGGTGGATTAAAAGAAAAGCTATTAGCTGCTAAGCAATCAGGAATTGAAACGGTAATCATTCCAATAAAGAATGAGAAAGACCTTCCAGAGATTCCATCAGAAGTAAAAAGCGGTTTAACAATTATTCCTTGCTACCAAGTGGATAATGTTCTTAAGAATGCGCTTGAACTTCAGAATCCTGAGCAGTTCATGCAACATGTAGCTCCTCAACTAAAAGTTATCGATTCAGATGCTGGTGGTTTAGAAGTTGCAAATTAATAAAATTTAATCAGCTTAAAAAGTGGTATTTTTTTGCTTGATGGTATTGGGGTGAAAAGGGAGAACTAAGTTCTCCCTTTTCTTTTTTCTTAGACATTAAAATCTTTCCATGACTTTAATTCATTTTGCACTTAATCTCTTGTGTAGATAAGGGAGGAGTTTATGAAATTTTTGCACTCAATGATAAGAGTTCTAGATCTTGAGAAGTCACTCGATTTCTATGTTAATAAATTAGGCTTAAAAGAAATTAGAAGGAATGATTACCCACAGGGAGAGTTTACTCTTGTTTACTTGGCCACTGAAAAAGGTGAGCCGGAAGTAGAGCTTACTCACAATTGGGGTGAGACTGAGAGCTATAGCAGTGGTAGAAACTTTGGTCACCTTGCTTTTAGAGTAGATAATATCAATGAAAAATGTCTAGAGCTTATGAATGCTGGCGTGACAATACTGAGACCGCCTAGAGATGGCTATATGGCCTTTATAAAGTGTCCTGATGGTATCTCTATTGAGTTACTACAAGCAGGTGAGCCAATGGCGCCAGTTGAACCTTTTGCATCTATGGAGAATACGGGGAGCTGGTAAAACTTAAAAAATAATAAAAAAGAAATTGACAATAATGGTGCAGATATATATTCTAGCCCACGAATCAAATCAAACAGATCTGGGCGTGTAGCTCAGTGGGAGAGCGCTGCCCTTACAAGGCAGATGTCGCAGGTTCAATCCCTGCCACGCCCACCAGATTTTTAAATATAAAAAAACCCTTCCTAGTGAAGGGTTTTTTTGTTTATAGACCAATAAAATTCCTCTAAATAACTCACTTTTACCCTCTTTTCCTTATCCAACTTACTGAAAGTACATAGACCTTAATTTATTCTTAATGCTCGAATTTCATTTAAACTTAAAGTTTAAAATGTCGAAAAGTACTTGAATTGGAACATTGAAGTTCACAAAGATAGGTTATGAGATGGATGATTTTGAAAGAGAATTAAAAGAAGATTTCCTCGACGAGTCTTTACAGTTATTGGAAGACACAGAGCAATCTTTTCTAGCGCTGGAAAATGACAAAGAAAGTACAGAGATCTTGGATCAGATCTTTAGGCTTGCCCACAACTTAAAGGGGACTTCCCGTGCAGTTGGCTTTGGTAACGTAGCAGAGTTCACTCACGAGATGGAGAATTTAATCTTAAAGCTAAAGACTGGCGAGCTAGAAGTTACTGATGGGATTGTTTCTCTTCTACTCGAATGTAATGACCACATAACACATATGATTCATACACTAAAAGACGATATGGAGGCCGACTTTGATAGTGCCCAGATCGTTGCTAATATTCAAAGTGCTCTAGGTGGAGAGTCTGCATCTATGAGTGAAGAAGTTGCGGACGAGGTAGTAGAGCCTGAGCCTGAAGTTCCATCTGAAGAGCTCATTGCCAATGATGATAATTGGGAAAGTGATGAGGAGATCGACGATATCTTAGATGATGCAATTATGGAGAGCTCTGGTGAAGAGGCAAGCTCTAATGAGCCAGAAGTATCTGCGGCCGCTCTAGAAGCTTTAAAAGAGTTAGGAAATTGCGATGACTCAATTATCGCGGAACTCGAAGGAAAGTCTGACCCAGTTGTTGCAAAGGATGAGCCTGTAGAGGAAGAAACAGAAATTTCAGCTGCCGCTCTAGAGGCGCTTAAAGAATTAGGAACTTGTGACTCAAGTGTTATTGCAGACCTTGAAAAGAGCTCGAACGTTACTGATGGCCTTAAGTTTAATAATGCAAAAGATGATACTCCGTCGGTAACTCCAATAGAGAAGTCAACAACAACACCTGAAAACGTTGCTCCACTTGCCGCAAAGAAAGCTGCTGCAGTAAAGAAAGTTTCTGAAGATGAAAGTATTAGAGTCTCACTTTCTAGAGTTGAAAAATTAAATAACGTTGTAGGAGAATTAGTAATTCTTCAAACAGTTTTAGATCAGGGGCGCTTTAGTGCGGCTCAAGATCAATTAATGAATAAATCTATTTCACAATTAGGAAAGCTTTCTAAAGAGATTCAAGAAATCTCAATGTCACTTAGAATGGTTCCTGTTAAGTCTACTCTGCAAAAGATGAATAGAATTGTAAGAGACACTTCTAAGACTCTCGATAAGAAAGTTAAATTAAAATTAAGCGGAGAGGAAACTGAAATTGATAAAACAGTTCTAGAGCATCTTGCTGATCCTTTAGTTCATATTGTTCGAAATGCAGTTGACCATGGATTAGAAAGTACTGAGGAACGAATAGCTTCAGGTAAGAGTGAATTTGGAAATGTTGGAATTAGTGCCTATCACGAAGGTAATAACCTTGTTATTGAGATAACAGATGATGGTAAGGGAATTCCTGCAAATGTCATCAGAAAGAAAGCGCTTGAGAAAGGGCTTATCAGAGAAAATCAACAAATCTCTGATGAAGATATGATTCAATATATTTTCCATCCTGGTTTCTCGACGAAAGAAGAGGTAACAGAAGTTTCTGGCCGTGGAGTTGGAATGGATGTTGTAAAAACTAATATTGAAAAACTCTCTGGAGAAGTTAGAGTAAAAACAGAGCTTGGAAAAGGAAGTGTGTTTAAAGTTGTTCTTCCACTCACTATGGCAATTATTGAAGGTATGGTGATTAGAGCAGGTGGGGATAAGTTTATCCTTCCTCTATCACAGGTACATGAGTCGTTAAAGCCAACAAAGGAAATGGTAAGTAAAGTCACAGGTTGGGGTGAGTGCTTAAATCTAAGAGGACAAATACTTCCACTCTTTAATATTGGAAATACTCTATCTGTAAAAATGGATGAGGGAAGTTCTCTAGATAAGATTGCTATTATCATTCAAGCTGCTGAACATCCTTTCGCAGTACTTGTTGATGATATTTTACATCAACAGCAAGTTGTAATTAAAAACTTAGGAAATGAAATTAAAAATAATAAAGGATTTATGGGAAGCTCCATCTTAGGAGATGGTAAGCCATCATTTATTCTTGATTTAAATGAACTCTATAGCGGAAAAATGAAAAAGAACTCAAGTATAAAAGAAGACTTAATGGGAAGGGTAGCCTAATGAACGAAGAAAAAATGAATCAAAACTTATCAATTGTAGATGAAGAAAACTCAGAACTACAAAGATTCTTAGAGTTTAGTTTGGGAGATGAAGAGTATGCGATACCTCTTCTATCTGTAAGAGAGGTTATCTCTGTACCTGAGACAACACCTATTCCAAAAGCTCCAAGCCACTTTCTAGGTATTATGAACCTTAGAGGGCAAGTTATCTCTGTCGTTGATATGAGAACTAAGTTAAAGATAAAGGCAAAAGAAAACAATTCTGAAGAGAGTGTTATCATTGTCGATCTTGATGGAATGAACCTTGGGATCGTTGTCGATTCTATTAATAAGGTTCTTGCATTTACTCTAAAAGATATCAATGAAGTTCCAGAGATTGAAACTCAAGTGAATGCAGAATATATCTATGGAGTCTATAGAAAAGAGGACTCACTCACAGTTCTACTTAATGTTGCTAAAGTTTTAGACATTAAAGATGTGAACGCTATGGCCAAGAGAGCAGCGTAACATAGGAATATAATTCGATTTATAATAATTTACGGGCCATCTAGTACAGATGGCCTTTTTTTTACCTTAAGAAATCTTTAATTTATAAATCTTTAATAATTTTTCATTCATTTTGAGGGAAAATATCCCGAACTACTTAATATAAAAGGAGAATATATGAATGTTAAAAAAATGCTCGTGGCCAGCGTTCTAGGTCTTTCGTTTATTAATGTTTCAGCTGCTGATTGTACAAAGGAACAGGCAAAAGAGTCTGTTGAGAAAATGTGTGGTCTTATTGCCTCTAAAGGAAAAGGTGCATTAGCTGAGATTGGAAAGTATAGATTTTGTGGATCTAATTATGTTTGGATTCAAGATAAGGACGTGAAGATGGTTCTTCACCCAATTAAGAGAAGACTTAATGGGAAGTCTCTAAAGGCCAATAAAGATGAAAATGGAAAAGCTCTCTTTGTAGAGTTTGATAAGATGGCCAAGTCAGCAGCTGCTGGTGGATGGGTTGACTATGTTTGGGCAAAGCCTGGAGCAGAAAAAGCAACACCAAAAGTTTCTTACGTAAAAGTATGTGGTGGTGATCTGGGATGGATTGCTGGTGCAGGTGTTTGGAAATAAATTTAAACTTATATAGGGAATATATAGAGTGAGTATATCTAAAAAGAAATCAAGTTTTCAGTTTAAACTACTTTTGACCATTGTAACGGTGGCATTTGTTTGTATTACTATCGTTGCTAGCATTTCCTATTTTAAATCTAAAAATGCTCTTCAAGCACAATCAATAAATCAATTTTCAAGTATGGGAGAGATGATGAAAAATCGCCTCTCCCATTTTGAAAAACAAACAAAGACTTTTTCGGAAAGACTAGGGCAAAATCGCTTGATTGAAGGTTTATTCTTAGCTTATGAAAGTGCATTCTATGGTGCGAGTCTCTTCCCTGGTGAAGATCAAAATATTAATACAGATCAGTATAAGTCTGTTCATAAAATATACGGAGAGAGGGCCCTCGAGTTAGTGAGTGATTACTCATTGGAGAATATCCTGCTCGTATCATTAGATGGACAAGTTATTATGTCTTCTAAAGAAGACCCAAAAGCAAATTTACTCGGAAGAAGCTTAACTAATGGAGCCTATAGTAAGTCTTCTCTTGCAAAATGTTTTCAAAAGGCTCTAGATGATGAAAAAGCTGGACTTCACTTTAGTGGCTATGAATATAATCAAATTACTAATTCTGTGGTGGCTTTCTATTGTATAAGACAACTTGCTGAATTTGATCATCTGTCAGAAGGAATAAGTAAGGGTGATAATATGGGAGTCGTAATCTCCCAGGTTAATATAAGTGAACTAAATTCTATTGTATCGAGTAGAGTTGGTATGGGAGAAACGGGACAAGTTTATCTTGTCGGGGATGACAATCTTCTTCGTACTGACTTCTTTGTAAATAAAGAGAAATTCAATACTGTAAATTCATTTAAAAATAAAGCGGAAGTTCATTCACCATCAATTGACGCTGCAGTCGCAAAGAAAACGGGAACACATTTTATTGTAGACCCCAATGGGGAAGAAGTTCTAAGTTACTATTCAAGTATTTCCATGTTCGGGAGAACTTGGGGTCTTATTGCTGAAATACAAACTAGTGAAATGTTCGCTCCTGTAAGATCAATGATGATTTTTGTTACAATCTCATCAGTCGTTGCTCTTTTTATTATTATTCTCATCGGCGCATATGTAACGAAGCTACTTGTAAAGCCAATTGTTGATGCTAATAAAATATTAAGTGATGTCACACATGAAGTAAGTAGTAATGCTGATAAGATGAAGTCCAACTCTGTAGATCTAAGTGATGGTTCTACAAAAATAGCGTCGGCTATTCAAGAGACTGTCTCTACTCTTGATGAGTTATCTTCTATGGTTAGTAGAAATTTAGAAAATGTTGAACTCTCAAGTAAGAAGTCTGGAGAGTCAAAGGTTGTGGCCGAATCAGGTAAACAATCTGTAACTAATATGATTGCGGCGATGGGGGAAATTAATAATTCAAACTCTGATATCGTCAGTGAGATGGATAATATAAGTCACAAGATGAACGAAATAATTGATGTCATAAATGAAATTGGTAGTAAGACAGATATTATTAACGATATTGTCTTTCAAACAAAGTTACTTTCATTTAATGCTTCAGTTGAGGCGGCAAGAGCTGGTGAACATGGTAAGGGCTTTGCTGTCGTTGCTGAAGAAGTGGGCTCTCTTGCTACTGCCAGTGGTAGCGCTGCAACTGAGATTAGTGAAATGCTAGGGGAGAGTGTTAAGAAAGTTGAGGCCATCGTTGCTGATTCAAAATCAAAGTTATCTGCTCTCTCAAGTGTGGGAAAAGAGAAAGTAGATATTGGAACTAAGACTGCAAACGAATGTGAACAGGTTCTAGATCAAATATTAGTTAATGTACTTGAGGTTAACGATAAGGTATCTGAGATTACAAATGCATCGAATGAACAGGCCATAGGAATCAATGAAGTCTCTAAGGCCATGAGTCAGTTAGATGAGATGACACATCAGACGACACTCATATCTACAGAAGCTCTGGAGTCCTCTGAGGGACTTAATTCTCAGGCAAATAAGCTTGCAAGTGTAGCTGATAGCTTGAGTATTTTAGTCTCAGGAGGAATTGGCAAAGAAGTTGAGAAAATTGATAAACAAGAAGTTCAGAAGCAGGAAAAATTAGCAGAAAAAAATGAAGAAGTTCATGATAAATCTTTAACATCACCAGTGGAAAATACCGATGAGTCAGAGAGTGGTGAAGACGAAGTTAAAGACACTTCAACTGAATATGAAAAAAATGATGTTAAATTAACTCAGGACTTACCTAGTCGTGACGATAGTCGTTTTGAAGATATCTAAAGAAGGGATAGAACATGAGCGTTGCAAAGAAAGTAGAAGAAGATTCATATGATTTTCTCGTTGAGAAAGTAAGTACTATTGTTGCTAGAATCTCCGGTAATGTTCTTGGAGAAAAGCAGGCTTTAATGGTTCAGACTCGAATCAAGAAGAGAATGAGTGAGTTGGGTCTTAGAACGGCTGCTGAATATGTCAGCTATATTGATAAGCATAGAGAAAAAGAGTCTGGAGTACTCGTTTCTTTGTTAACTACACACCATACATTCTTTTTTAGAGAATTTACTCACTTTGAACATTTAAAGGCAAATCTACCTGAGCTTGTAAAAAAAATAAGAGCTAGGGGAGATAATACAATTAAGATTTGGTCAGCTGCCTGTAGTCGTGGACAAGAAGTGTACTCACTTTCAATGTTTATGAATTTTTATCTACCTAAGATTGACCCAACAATGAAATTTAAAATCTTAGGAAGTGATATTGACCCTGAGTCTGTACGAATTGCAGAGAACGGAGTTTATCATAGAAGAGAGATTAAATCTGTCCCTATGAATTATCTAGGAAGCCACTGGGCCAGAGGGACTGGGGATATTTCAGATTTTGTTAAGGCCAAGAAGAGTATTTCTGATTCATGTGAATTCAAGGTTTATAATCTTTTAACTTTTCAAAAAGAAATGAGAAGAGAGAAGTTTGATATTATCTTCTGTCGAAATGTATTTATTTATTTTAAAACAGAGCAAATTTTTGAAATTACAAAGAATTTTTTAGATCATCTCTACACAGATGGCTTCCTATATTCAGGTATCTCAGAGTCTTTGAGTGCTTTGAAGTTAGATTTAAGAAATTGTGGACCATCTGTTTATGGACATAAAGTTGTAGAAGAAGTTACTCCAGCAATGACTGTAAGTGATATTAGACCTACTATCACTCCAGCTCCTGAGCTTATTAAGTCTGTTACATCTGTACCAGATAAGTTGAGAGTTTTCTGTATTGATGACTCTTCGAGTATTTTAACTCTATTAAAGAAAGTCTTTGCAGAAGATCAATTTGAAGTCGTTGGAACAGCTTCTAACGGTATTGATGCTCGCAATCAGCTTAAAGATCTGAATGGCAAGGTTGATGTTGTGACTTTAGATATTCATATGCCGGAAATGGATGGTGTAACTTATCTTGAGACATACTATGATGAGTCACATCCTCCTGTTGTTGTGATCTCTTCTGCATCTAGAGAAGACTCTGATGCAGCCATGAGATGTTTAAGAGCAGGGGCATCAGACTTTATTGAAAAGCCAGCTCTAAATAATTTACTAGAGCGTGGTGAGGAAATTAGAACAAAGGCACGTGTCTCTTATATTGATAGAAGCTTAACGAAACAACATATTAGCTCTATTGATAAAGAGTTTGAAAAAGAAGTCACTATTGATAGACCAGAAGATAAGTTTAGAATTGTGGTTTCGTCGATCTCGGATCAAAAGAAGGTTGTTAAGTTCTTCCATGAACTTCATGGACCACAGCCTGCGACTTTAATGCTCTTTGAGGGGCAGGATAATTTACTTGAAGCTCTAAAAGAAGATATGAGTGATAAAATTAAGTATCCTATTGAGGTCGTTGATCAGATAAGTTCAAAGTTCGAGCCGGGGAAAGTTTACTTAGCAGACTTTAAGAAAGTATTTGATCAGGCACATCAGCACCATCAAGATGCAAAAACTTCAGTGATGGTTTTTGGCCAATGTTCTAAGCATGGAGGGGAGCAAATTCTTAATTGGGGGAATGCTCAACTTCTCTTAGAAGATATCGGAGTTAATTCAAGCTTAAGTGAAGCCGCAACAGATGTTGTGCCTGTAACAAGCTTTGCCTATATGTCGTCAGAGTATTTGAGTAGGAAGTAATTGTGGACAATAAATTCTTTACTTCAAAAACTCAAAATGAATACTATTTGAAGGTTAGCTTCGAGTGTTTTATTTGTGTAGAAGCAAATAATGGGAAGTCTTGTGGAACTCTTCTTAGTAACCTTGATTTTAAGAAAGGGAAGTTCTCCCAATTCTTAAAAGATGCTGAAAAAGAACTCAATACTATAAAGAGTATGATGACACTCAAAGTAGTTGGTAGCTCAAGCTTTCTGAGGGAAGTTAAAAGTGAAGTTGAGGAGCTTACCTTTAAGGATCAGAAGTATGTACAAAGAGATGATAAGTTTGAAGTTGTCTTCTATCCTAATGAAGGTAAGTTAAGGGTAAGTAAGGAAGAAGCTAAGAAAGATGATAATAAAGTAATCAATGTTCTTATCGTTGATGACTCAAAAACTATTCGAAATCTTCTTACAAAAGTTCTATCTAAATCTGAAAGAATAAATATTGTCGCCACAGCTGAAAAGCCAAGCGAAGTAGAAGCACTTATTAAAGAGCATAAGCCAGATGTGATCACCTTAGATATTCATATGCCGGAGATGAACGGTGTCGATCTATTAAAGACGATTTATCCAAAGTATAAAATACCTACAATAATGATCACTTCTATTAGTATTGAAGAAGGTCCTCTCGTACTCGAAGCACTCGAAAGTGGTGCCTTTGACTATATTCAAAAGCCTAAAATAGAGGAGCTCTCTGTAGTTGGCCCTTTGATGATAGATAAGGTTATTGAGGCTTCTAAATTTAAAACAAATAGGCGTAGCTCTTCTAGTATAATTAATCGTTCAAATAATGTTTTTAATAAAGACTGCACTATTGTTATTGGCTCCTCTACAGGTGGAACTACAGCTCTAAAGGATATACTATGTGGACTTCCAAGTGATATTCCACCTGTCCTAATTGTTCAGCATATTCCGGCCGTTTTTTCAAAGGCCTTTGCGGATAGATTAAATGGGCTTTGTCCTTTTACTGTCTCTGAGGCGATAGATGGAGATGTGGTTGAAAGTAATCATGTCTATATTGCCCCTGGTGGACAACAAATGAAGATCAAAGAGAGAAGTGGAAAGAAGATTATCCAGATTACCGATGATGCCCCAGTAAATCGATTTAAGCCATCTGTAGACTATATGTTTCAATCCTTTGAAAATGCTGCCTCTAAAGAAAACCTAATTGCTGTCATTCTAACAGGAATGGGAAAAGACGGAGCTAAGGGTATTAGAAAGCTTAAGGACTTAGGTGCTCTTACAATTGCTCAAAGTGAAGAGAGTTGTGTTGTCTTTGGTATGCCTAAGGAAGCAATTGCTCTTGGTGGTGCAACTGAAGTCGTCCACAAAGAGAATATCGCAGAAAAAATGGTAGAGTTCTCACAGAGCTTTAAAAGAAAGCAAGCGAGCTAGAGTATTACTTAACCTCTAGCTTTGCCCATACTGGGAAGTGATCTGATGCCTCTTTCGCTCTCAAAAAATCTTCACTAAACTCAGCGTAACAAGATTTTTCATTTTCTTTATAACTTCTTATAGAATCTTTTTTAACAATATTCTCACACCCAAGATCTTTTCTCATTTCTTCTGGTCTATAGACTCCGGCGTCCAAGATTTTAAAGTGCTCACTCACTGCTATATAATCAAGTTGAAGTTGTAGCCTCTTTGGTGCAAAAGAAGGGGATTCATTTGTAATAAGTTTCGGATCAGTTGGGTAGAGTTGAACCTTCTTGCTTAAACTTCTTAGAACTTCACTTCCTGGATTACTTGTATTTGAGAGCTCAGTATTCCAATCCCCAAGGGCTACAAATGGAGTATTTTCTGCCAGAGGCTCTATTTCAATACCTGGAATATTCAAGCTTGTTTGTCTCGTGAGATACCATTCAAGAAATTTTAATTGATCTGCATTTCTCTGGTAGTTAGGGCTCTTCTTATTGCCAAAGTGAAAGGCAGGTACTGTGTGAAGGATGATAATATGAAATTGAAACCCATCTTTTTCAACTAAGATATCAGTAAGGTTCTTATCAAATAATTTCACTCTCTCACTTAGTGGGTTACCATTATTGTCACTAAACTTTGTTAAATCTATTGCAGGGTTGAACTCTTTCCATGTTAGATTTTGTATATTCTTTGAGCTTATAATTTTAAGGTTATTCTTAATTAAGGCTCCACTTGAATATTGTCCTGGAAAAATTCCAAAGTCCTCTGGGTCTGCCAGCTTTCTAGTATCGGTAGATTTGAAGTTTGTAGCATAGTTACCACTTTCATCTCTCTTGGCCTTCATCCCTGTATTTGCAGGATAGAAAACTCCGCTGAAGTTTTCTAAGCCCAGTCTCTTTGCAAGGATATTTATATTCTGTCCCGTCGTCTCCAGTCCTTTTACTGGAACCATTGGAAGGTCGTATTGCATTTCATTAATAGAGAGAATATCGAAACTGAAATTTTGAATTACTTCTTTTACTGCATTAATCTGAGAGTCTTCTTTAGATCTTAGCTTAAGTGAGTCTAGTTCTTTTATATTATAGTGGAGTAGGTTGATTTGGTTCTTTTCCTTAATACAAGAAGTGAGGAGAAGAAGTGCGATTAAAGTAATAAACTTCATAAAAATTCCCAAAAAAAAAGGTCTCAGTTAGAGACCTTTTTATCATTTATTTTGAGATATACGCAACCGCGTTGTGACTATGGAGAGATTCAAAGTGCTCAACCTTGGCCCTCCAATCTAGAATAGATTCCTCAGCATTTAATACAGCACTAATTCTTCTAGAAGAGTGCTCTACAAACATAGGATTTTCTCCATTTAAAATTGCAAAAGCTTGTTCATCTAATCTCTTTACTAAACTCTGAGTCTCTGTCGGAAGTGCCACACGTAGTAATTCAATAAGACGTAGGAGTGAAATAGGGCTTTCAAGATCGTAGTCTATTGTTACAGTGGCGTTTGAGCGCTGGCTATGAGCCGTTGCTATTCCATTTCCTTCTGTGATCTCTCCCTCAGCATAACCTTTTTCATATTGCTTTGCCATTGAGAGGGAGCAAGGACAAGTTGATGAGTACTCAAAATTAACTGTCATACTCATAATAACTTTACCGTCTCTATTTTCCTTACCTTCAAGGGAGCAGTTGTAATATTGCCAACCCCAGTTATCAGACTTTAGAGACTTCTGCTTTACTGGATATTTAAAGTTTAGTTTTAAAAAAGACTCAGGAATAAGGTCTTCAGTAGAAGCGTCTCTGAGGTCCGCTCTATAGCGTCTTAGAACCTTTTTAAAGAAGTTATTGTCTACTGCTGCCATTTCCGACTCTTCTTGTAGAATGGCGCAGAAGCGACTCATATTCACACCGTTTTTATGAGCGTCACAATAGACAAACATTGAGGCTTCACAGTCGTGGCTCATGATCGAGCCATCTTCATGCTTAAACTTGAGTGGGATTCTAAATCTCTCTATCCCAACTTTAGGGATAGCGACACCAAACTCATTTGATAGTTTTTGAAAGTCATTTAGACCTGTCGAATCTTTGATTTCGCAGTCCATAATATCTGAATGGTTACTTCTTAAAGTGTGTAAATCCATCTTATTTCCCTTACTTGTTAATTAGGTCAAAAAACTACCTATTTTTTGACGCTTTAGCAAATTATATCAAATTATGTCCGGCAAAAGATTAGACATTTCCAAAGTCCCCTGAAAACGGTCGGTTATAGGGGTTAAAACCTATATTTTTTACTGATTTCTTCCAGTATTTTAAGTGATTTACTCCAGTGAAAAGATCTCAGTATTTGGGAGTCGGCACCGATAGATTAAAGGTTACAGCAATGAGGAAGTTTAATGAGTGCCAGACAGAGAAATTTTGAATTTGAACATCTAGAAAAATATCACGGCGATGTTGATGAGGTGACAAAGACAATGGAAGACTGTCCAGATTGTGGCAAGAAACTCATCATCACTCATTGGGCAGATTGCACGACGCTCTTAATGGAAGAATCGGCCCAGTGTATTGAGTGCGACTTTGGAAGTCGCAAAACAATACACTCTATGAATTAATCTCTTTTTAACAATCTAATGTATTAAATGGCATAGGTAAGAGGTCTCCAAAGAGAACCGTCTTTTTTACTGACTCTAGATCCCCGAGATGAATAGGGGTTTCAGGCTTTGCAAACTCGCTTAGAACCTGAAGACATAGGGCACAAGGAACTGTTACTGGCTTAGTATCACAGGCCACAACAACATACTCAACTTCTATTTTTCCAAGTCTTGCTACTGCTCCTATGAGTGAGTTTCTCTCGGCACAGATAGTTGCACCATAGCTGGCGTTTTCTACATTACATCCTGGAAAGATTTCGTCGTGTCCTTTGACTTTGATTGCCGATCCGACCAGAAATTTAGAGTAGGGAGCATGAGCGTTTTCTCTTGCTGCTAGTGCAACTTTATAAGCTTTTTCTATTTCTTGATTCATTAAAACTTCCTTTGATTAATAGAGATGGGCTTTCCAAACTTCTCTTTAGAGACTTGTCCATGATCCACAACTATATTTCCACCTACAATAGTGTAATTGATCTCGCCTTTATATGTATATCCATTAAAAGGTGTCCAGCCACATTTTGAGGCCATATCTTCATTTTTTATTTCGACAGTTTTATTCATGTCAACAATTGTTATGTCAGCATCAAAGCCCTCTTCAAGGTGACCTTTATTTAAACCATAGAGCTTCGCTGGATTGAAGCATAAGTACTTTGCAACTTCTAGAATCGTGAGATTTCCCATTTCTACATGGTGAAGAAGGATAGGGAATATGGTTTGCACTCCAGGCATTCCACTAGGTGAGTTCGGGTAGCCTTGGTCCTTTTCTTCTTTAGTATGAGGAGCGTGGTCAGAGCCGATAACGTCAACCACTCCTTTTTTTAATGCTCCCCAAAGACCAGCAGTGTGATCTGCAGTTCTAATGGGAGGGTTCATTTGCGCGTATGTACCAAGCTTATCGTAGCACTCGGGCGAAGATAAAGTGAGATGTTGAGGAGTAACTTCTACTGTACAGTGTTCTTTATTTTCTGCGAGAAAGTCGATCTCGTCTTTAGAGGTAATGTGTAATACGTGCACTTTTCTCTTACACTCCTTAGCTATTTCAATAACTCTCTTTGTAGAAGTGAGCGCCGTCTCTACGTTTCTCCAGTTGGCGTGTTCATGAGCTGATGTTGCATTATCTCTAACACTTTTTCTTTGCACGAGCATTTCTTCATTCTCAGAGTGTAGGGCAATGATACCTGTAGTATTTTTAAAAATTTCTTCAAGCTTATCCCTTTTATAGAGAAGAAGATTTCCTGTTGAACTGCCAAGAAAAATTTTTATACCACAACAGCCTTCAATATCTTTGGCCTTCTTGAGCTCTTCAAGATTCTCCGCTGTTCCGCCCATATAGAAACCAAAGTTGGCCAAAGACTTACTCTTTGCTAGAGAAATCTTCTCAAGAATAGCTTCTTTAGTTGTTGTTGGTGGAGTAGTGTTGGGCATTTCTAGATATGTTGTAACGCCTCCAAGTACCGCTGCTAGAGAGCCTGAGGCGAGATCTTCTTTGTGAGTGAGGCCAGGCTCTCTGAAATGAACCTGAGTGTCAATTAATCCCGGAAAGATATGCTTTCCATTTGCATCAATAATTTTAGTCGCGCTAAGGTCTTCACTTTTGTCTAAGACATGAATCTTACCGTCTTTAACGGCTAAATCTCTCTTCTTTGGGCCAGATTCTAGGATACAAGTCCCACCTTTAATAATTAGATCAAATTTTTCCATAGTTCTTAGGTCCTTAATCGTTTAAAATTTATGCTTTATAGTACATTGGACTTTTGAAAATAGAAAACGCTGTGCTAAAAAAGAAGGAAACGGAGTATTAGATGTCATTGAAAATTTATAACACGCTGAGTAGGTCAAAGGAAGAATTTAAACCATTAGTTGAGGGCAAGGTTAAGCTCTATCTATGCGGTCCAACTGTTTACGATCTTCTTCACATTGGAAACTTTAGAGGTGCTATTACTTTCAACTTAGTTCGCAATTGGTTAGAGCTTAGTGGATACGACGTGACTTTCGTTTACAACTATACAGATGTTGACGATAAAATTATTAAAAGAGCGAATGACGAAGGTGTTGAGCCAATCGTTATCTCTGAGAAATATATTGCAGAGTTTGAAAAAGATTTCAATCGTCTTGGACTGAAAAAACATACTCACAATCCAAAAGTAACAGAGTTTATGGATGAGATTATTAATTATGTTGAAACTCTAATTAAGAATGATAAGGCCTATGAAATTGATGGTGAGGTTTTCTACGCTATAGATAATTACACTGATTACGGAAAATTATCTAAGAAGAACTTAGATGAACTCAATGCGGGTCAAAGAGTTGAAGTTGATTCAAGAAAGAGAAATCCATATGACTTCGTTCTTTGGAAACCATCTAAAGAAGGTGAGCCACATTGGACATCTCCTTGGGGAGAGGGAAGACCTGGCTGGCATATTGAGTGTTCAGCAATGATAAAAGCAATACTCGGAGAAACAATTGATATTCATGGTGGGGGAATAGATTTAATTTTCCCACACCACGAAAATGAAATTGCTCAAGGTGAAGGATGTAATTGCACTAAGTATTGTAACTATTGGATGCACAATGAGTTTATTAATCTAAAAGATGAGAAGATGTCTAAGTCTCTAGGTAATGTTATTACTGGTAGGGCCTTTATGGATCAATATCATCCAGAAGTATTAAAGTTTCTTATGCTCTCTGCTCATTACAGAAGTAACTTCAATGTAACAGATGAGAAAATTCATCAAGTGATATCAGGACTTAGAAGAGTCTACGAAACATTGGCCACTGTGGATACGATCTTAGATACATTTGAAAAAAGTGAATCGGGAAAGGTAAATAAGAATTTCCAAACAACGTTAACAAACTCTGATGCAAAGATTAAAAAATCTCTAGATGATGACTTCAGTACGGCTGAAGTTGTGGCAACAATATTTGAAGTTGTTAGAACATTTAACGGTTTAAATCTTTTAAAGAAAAAGAAAGATGTAAATTCATGGACAACAGCCAAGGCCTTTAAAGATTGGATTCAAAGATACGGACAAATGATGGCACTCTTTCAAGAGGAGCCAGTTCAATTTCTAAGTTCTATTGATGACATTATGATCAAAGAGAAAAACTTAGATAGAGAAAAAATTCTTGAGTTAGTGAAAATGAGAGAAGAGGCCAGAGAAAATAAAGATTGGGATAAAGCCGATGAGGCGAGAGATGCTCTTCACGCTATGGGAATTGACTTTAGCGATACTCCAGAGGGAGTAAAGTGGAATGTTAAGGTATAAGAGTCGGTGAAAACTTATTGCAAAGTCGCAGTTAAGTATCCAGGTCCAGAGGGTATTTTAACCTATGAATGCCCTACTGATTTTGAAGTCAAAAGAGGGGACTTAGTAGAAGTCCCTCTTGGTAGAAGAAAAGCTGCTGGTTGTGTTGTGGCAACTGGCCTTGGCCAAGATTCAGTCAAAGAAGAATTAGAAAAATATAAATTAAAGCCGGTGAGTTCTAAGGAAAATGAGCTCTTTAGTCTTAGTGAGAATGAGCTAAAGCTCTATGAGTGGATGTCTCGCTATTATCACTATAATTTAGGCATGACTATTATTGAATGTATGCCTAAGATTTTAAAAAGGCCGCGAGCAGTAGAGTTTGTTGAAGGCCTTGGTGAAGAACTTCCTCATGAGTTAAATCCTGAGCAGAGCCTAAGCTTTGAAAGTATTTACAGTAATGTAAGCGGTGGCTTTGAGCGCTTCTATATTCATGGTGTAACAGGTTCTGGAAAAACATCTATTTACTTAAAGTTAATGAAGAAAGTCTTAGAGAGCGGAAAGTCCGTTCTCTTTCTCTTACCTGAAATAAATTTAACACCTCAATTCACTCAAACATTTGCTAAGTATTTAAGTTGTAAAGTCTTTCCCTACCACAGTGGAGTGGGAGACTCTGAAAAGAATGCCATATGGAAAGAGTTAAAGGAAAATAAATCTCCTGTACTTGTTATGGGGGTGAGAAGTTCCGTTTTTCTACCAATTGAAGACTTAGGTTTAGTTATTGTCGATGAAGAGCATGATCAATCTTTTAAGCAGAGTGATCGTTGTCCATACAATGGAAGAGATGTGGCGATTAAAAAGGCCCAGCTTGCAAATGCACCAGTGGTCCTTGGCTCGGCAACTCCAACAGTAGAAAATTATCACAGCTATAGTAGTAAGAGTGAGAATTATTTCTCACTAAAAAAGAGGGCCGCAGGTGGATTCCCTGAAGTTGAGTTGATTGATTGTAGGGAGGAGAAGAGACTTAACAGAGGAAGCTTTAAAGAGAATGAGCTTTGGCCTATTCATTCAAAGTCTTTATTAGCAATAAAAGATAAGCTAGCAAAAGGGGAGCAAGTTCTCGTCTTTGTGAACCGCTTAGGCTTTGCAAATTATCTACAATGTCGAAGTTGTGGATTTAAATTCGAAGACCCAAATACAAATACTCCTCTTCGCTATTTTAAGGGTAAAAATATTCTAAAAAGTGCCCATAGTGATTACGAGATTCCTACTCCAGATGTTTGTCCCGAATGTGGGAATATGAGTTTATTACAGCAAGGCTTTGGAACGGAGAAGATCCAAGAGGTACTTCAAAAGCATTTAGAAGGTTACAATATTGAGAGATTTGACCGAGATGAAATAAAGAATGTAAAGCAACTAGAGGATAAGTTAACAAGATTTCACAATAAAGAAATTGATGTCTTTGTTGGAACTCAGATGCTCTCTAAAGGCCATAACTTTGAAAAAGTAAATTTAGTGCTTGTTCTAGGTGTTGATTCTATTATGAACTTCCCTGACTTTAGGGCCATAGAAAAAGCATATCAGTTAATTACTCAGATCAATGGTCGCGCTGGAAGATATTCCCCTGATGCCAAGGTTCTTATTCAAACTCTAACCCCAGGAAATAAAGTCTTTGATTATATAAAAGATCACTCATTCTCTGAGTTCTATGAAGATGAGCTTATGATTAGAGAGATTTCTAAATTTCCTCCTTTTGCAAAGATGGCGGCCATCTACTTTAACTCAAGATTTAGAAGTAAATTGGCCGATAATGTCGTCTCTGTTGCTGCAACCTTAAAAGATGTCATCGCTAAAAACCATTTAGAGGTGGATATTCTTGGCCCATCTCCGGCCATGATAGAAAAGAGACTTAACCAATATACGTGGTATATTGCTCTCAAATCACATGATATTAATCATCTTCATAAGGTATTAAGTTTTTTTGAACGCTCCTATAACCGATCAAATTCAATAAGTTATAAGATTGATGTTGATCCATATCAGATTTACTGAAGTTTTTCTTAACCAAAAATTAACTCACTTCCAATAACTTAACTCCGTTATGATTCTATGTAAGGAGTTAGATATGAGAAGTAATTTGATATTAGTAGGACTAGGAATTGTGAGTGCTACACTTGCTGGAGTAGGATTTTATTTAGAATTCTCGAAGGTCATTTGGGCAACCATTGTGGTTGGGTTTAATTTCTCATTACTCTATCTGCTCTATAGTAAGGGAAGAACAATTACATTTATTGAAGAAATCCTAAAGGATCTAGAAAAGTCTAATAGAGTTATTCTGGGAACATCGGATCAAATTTTAAATACCAATAGAGAGTTAGAAGAGGGCTCTCTTGAGCAATCAGAGTCTTTACATGAGACAGCAACAGCTCTTGATGAGATCAATGCTATGGCGCAGAGAAGTTCTGCGAATTGTGAGAATTCTACGGAGCTTTCAAGAGAGTGTGTAAGTGCAGCGGGAAAAGGAAAAGAAGCCGTATTAAATCTCAGATCAAGTTTTTCCAAAATGAAAGAAGGTAATATTACTTTTTCAAATTATATTTCGGAGTCAAATAATAAGATTTTAGAAATCAGTAATGTGATAAAAGAGATTAATGCTAAAACAAAAGTTATTAACGATATCGTCTTTTAAACAAAGCTTCTCTCGTTTAATGCTTCGGTAGAAGCGGCAAGAGCTGGTGAGCATGGGAAAGGGTTCTCTGTTGTAGCAGAGGAAATTGGAAACCTCGCTAACTTAAGTGGAAGCGCAGCAGATGAAATATCCTCTATGCTAGAGGAGAGTACGACTAGAGTAGACAGTATTGTTGAAGAGAGTCAGCACGCTGTGGAGAGAATTTCATCTGATAGTGTGAATAGTATTTCTCAGGGAGAAGAGGCGGTTAATCTTTGCGCAGATTCACTAGATGAAATATCAAAGTGTATCGATGAAGTGAATAAGTCTGTTTATGAAATTGCTTCTGCCTCTAGTGAACAGAGACAAGGGGTAGAGGAAATTACTAGTGCAGTGAATTTACTTAATCAAGTTAATCAGAAAATTAATCTGGTTGTTGGTCAGTCTAAGCAAGTTGCTTATAGTGTTTCCAAAGAATCTGAAAGACTAGATGAAATCGTCGATAGTATTGTTCTCTCTACTACAGGTAGACCAAGATCTACAAATACTGACGCTGAGCTATTTGAGTGGAATGACTCTTACCTTATTCATGTTGATGATATGGATAATGAGCATCAAATTCTAGTAGAGAAAATTAACCTTCTAGTAGAAAGTCTAAATACTGATGGCTGTAAAGATACGCTCGAAAGATTTAATGATATGTGTGACTACACAGTAGAGCATTTCACTCATGAAGAAGAGTTTATGAGAAGCTTTAGCTACAGTGAGTACGATGCTCATAAGAAAATTCATGATAATCTACTTGGTGTATTAAGAAGTCATGAAGTAGATATTAAAAATGGAAGTGTTGATAAGCAAAAACTTGTGGCCTTCTTAAAGAATTGGCTTATCAGTCATATTATGGGAGTGGATACTAAGTATGCAGGTGAGTACGGAGAGTCTCACCATCATAGAGCGGCATAATCTATTCTAAAATCTTTCTAATATATTCTTTAACCTCACTTGAGCGATCTTCAAGTGAGGACTTAAGTTTACTTATAACATCTTCTGTAAGAGATTTTTTCATTTCAGATAAGTAGTGAGCGATCCAGTACTTGCTGTAATTATTTTCACCAATAAGTAACTCAACTAATTCAAGCTGGTACTTCTCTGTATAAAAACCTTGGTATCTAAAATAGGATTCAAAGAACTTCTCTTCTTTTAATGCGTTAATCGCTGCAATTTCCATCTGTCTAATCTGTATTCTAGTGAGTTCAAATCTCGTTTTGAGGTTCCCGTAAAATTCAGCATTCTTTGTATAAGAGAGATTAGTGTAAACGGACTCTAATCTTTCCCAAAGAATTGGTGAATCTATTAAAAGAGCGTGACCTCTTAGGATCTCTAAATCTTGCTTTCTATTCTCACAGCTTAAATCTTTAGAAAGAATTGTTGTGGCCAAAGGTGCTTCATCAATAAGGTGGGCAAAGTTAAAATTTTCTCTATTCTTAAGTTCACTTGTTACACAGAGTGTATCGTTAGAATCAATATGATAATGACATTTCTTAGCTATTTTCTTAGCAACATGAAATGCTTTATAAGCATTAAATAAACCAGGCTTGAATTGTAGTCGATTATTTTGTTCAAAGCTCGTTAGATTTGTTGCTCTAATGAGTTCTACAACTTGTTCATAGGTTATATTTGGTATGAGGGCAGCTATATTTGCAATGCTAGCCGCAACTAAAGGTGTCGCTCCACTAGTACCTCCAAAATTAGTATGTACTCCCTTCCCATCAATTGATGCTTGATAGTCATCTCCTCCAGCAAGAGTCACGACTTTATTCGATACTTGTGAAAATGAGGACTGTAGGCCACTAGGGGCGTAAGAGCCTATGAGAATGGCACCAGAGTCTTGTTCTATATTTGATATTTTATTAGGGTGATCATTCCCTGCGGCCAAGAACCAGAGAATATCTCTCTCTTTTGCCTTGAATGAGAGTTCTTGAATAGACTTAGTATTGCTCCATCCATAGGAGTTTGAGATTATCTTTGGATACGTATCCAATTCTTCATAGCGTCTAAACTCTTGGTTATAAGTTGAGGCGAATTTAACATTCCTTAGACCAAGGTAATCAACGAGCTCACTAACACCGTAGCTTTCATTGCCATTAATTATATTCGTAACACTTGTTCCGTGATGAGCAGTAAGACGTCTATTTCTTCTCATATAACTTGCTTCTACGAGAGTATCTTCATTTAGATTTATAAAATCTTTTTCAAAACCACTATCGTAGACAGAGACCTTTACTCGCTTCTTCCAGTTAATAGTTCGAAGTTCTTTTTTTACTAGATCTGCTCCAGTGTATTCATTGCTCCAAAATACACTTAACTTCTTTCCTAGAATAGTATTGGGCTCAATTGAGTTATTATCAACAAGTTTGCACTCACTTGCTTGGACGACTGAGGATAGAATGAGTGCTGGTATTAAAAGTTTTATCAATTAAGGACTCCGGTAAATAATATAAGTCCTTAATTTTTAACATCATTCTTGATAGGTTTAGGTCGTATTGAAATTTCTACAAGAGCTGTCTTTGAAGTATACGGCCCTCCAATTGTTAAGAATGTAATTCCAGTCACCTAGGGTTTGGCATAGGGGAGTCTTTCAATGATAGATGTTGAGTGGTAGCTATCTAGGCCACTTACACAAATACTCCCGGCATTTTCAATATTGATATGACCATCCTCACTAAGAGCTGACTTTGGTGCCCAAATACTTTTCACGCTTGAAATCAAAAAGTGTGTCCCATTTTCTTCAATTTTAATTTCTCTGATGAGCTTTAAGGCCACTTTTATATTTGATTCCTTAACAAAAGGGGCGTGGAATTCTTCTAGATATTCTTCTGTTAAGTTACATGAATCAAACTCTGACGTTTCTCTAGGATATCTAGCGCTTGTTTGATGGGCCTTCTTATAGATATGTTCATTAACATGATTTAAAGTAAAGAATTTCTCTGATCTAATATTTTCTAGTGTATGTCTCGGGGAAATATCGGGTCTAATTATTATCCCCATTAAAGCAGGGGAAGCACCTAGGTGAAAAGTAGAGCTGACAATACTTAGATTTGTTTTCTTATCTGAAGAGATAGTGCCCAAGAGGTTTGCAGATTTAAATCCTGACAATGAATTTATAAGGCGCGCTCTTTTTCTCTCTTCATAATTTATAAAATCCTCTTCAGTTATATTTATTAGTCCAGTATCTTTCATTTATTTAAGGGCCTTGTTATATGTGAATATTGCTCTATGGTAAGCTTCTTTATGGTCAACTATCTCTTCAGTGTAATTATCGCTTCCATATTCAGGTACCCACTTTTTTACGTATATTAAGTCAGGGTCAAATTTCTTTATCTGAGTTGTTGGATTAAAAATTCTAAAGTAGGGGGCAGCATCACATCCCGTTCCAGCAGCCCATTGCCAATTACCATTATTTGAGGCCAAATCGAAATCGAGAAGTTTTTTTGCAAAGTACTTCTCTCCCCATCTCCAGTCAATGAGCAAGTCTTTAACTAGAAAACTTGCCACTAACATTCTTACTCGATTGTGCATATGACCCGTTTGATTAAGCTCTCTCATTCCAGCATCTACTAAGGGAAATCCTGTTCTGCCTTCACACCATAGTTTGAATTCTTCCTTGTTATTTCTCCACTCTATAGATTCATACTTCTCTCTAAAAGGAGCGTTCACTACATGTGGGAAGTGAAAGAGTATTTGAGAAAAGAATTCTCTCCAGATTAGTTCATTTAACCACGTTTTATTTGTATGATAGGCAATTGAAGCAAGCTTTCTTGGACCAATAGTCCCAAATCTCAAGTGTACGCCTAGTAAAGATGTTCCGTTTATAGATGGAAGATCTCTGGTTTCGTGATAATTCGTTATTATTTTCTTTTTAATAATTCTTTTAGGAAAAGAGATATGACTCTTTGTAAAACCAAGACTCATTAGAGAATGAATTTCTGATTTAAATTTATATATTTTACTTAGGTTCTTTTCTGATTTGATACTTGCTAGATCACTTGGCTGCAAGGTTTCAAGCCACTTATTCTTATAGGGTGTATATACCGTATAGGGAGTTCCATCTTTTTTTAGAATATCAAATTTTGAAAAAATACACTGATCCTTGTAGGATTGAAACTTTATACCTTTCCTTGTTAAATAGTCTTCAATGGACTTATCTCTACTTAGAGCGTAGGGTTCATAGTCTTCATTTGTATAGACTTCTTGAACATCAAAGGATTCAAAAATTTCTTTCCAAGCATTTTTGGGGGAATTGTAGAAAGTGAGTAGGTCTCCATCATATTTTCTAAACTTTTCGCTAAGGTTTTGAAGGCATTCGTGAATAAAGCTTACTCTCGAATCATCTCTTTCTAGCTTATTTAAAATATTCTTATCGAATATAAATATTGGAAGTACTGGAAAAGAACTATTCAGGGCATGATATAAGCCTATATTGTCCTCAACTCTCAGATCTCTTCTAAACCAAAAAATACTAACTTTATCTTTATTCTTTTTCATATATCCTTTAAAAGTTTTAATTCCTTAGGGTAGGGGGAGAAGTAGTACTGAATATCTAAGTAGTTAACTTTATACTTCTTAGTAAGTAGATCAAAGTACTTTAAGATTACGGAGTATTTAATAATATCCTTTCTAAGATCTTCTAAAAGTATAAGTATTTCTCTTTTCTCATCTGTATCAATATGCTTTTTGAAATAACCCATGAAGTGTTGAAGAGTGTTGCATCTCTTTTGAGAAGTCGAAGGCGTACTCATTGTTTTAAAAAATAACTTGTAGTACTTATTGAAGTCTCTATCAATTGTTTCTAGGGATGCATTTGCAACAATCTGCCCAAGTGATTTTAAAGAACTAGGAGAATGATCCATTAGAATATACTTATATCTTTTATGAAAGTCTTGGAAGCTTGAAAGATTTTTTTCAACTTGTTTAAATCTAAAATGAGCGAAGACTGACTTTAGAAAGTTTTCTCTTAAATCTTTATTTAAAAGTCTGCCGCTATCAATAATAGGAAGGCTTGGAAAATTTTCTAAAATATTTTTAGCGAATAGACCTGTTGACCAAGTAACTTTATCAGGCCTACCTTCTTCAATCGTTTTAACTCTATCAATTCCACAGGATGGTGACTTCTTAGTAAGTATCATTCCATCATATTCAACTTCTCGAATATCTTCGTTCATCATTGCGTAGGTTTCTTCAGCCAACCTTGTTAGGTCTTGTCCATCAAATTTCTTTTTTAGTCTAACCTTATCTTTTTCTCCAGGTCTATGATAGAGATGTATTTCCTCTCTTGGGACACCTAGTCCCATTCTCATTTCTGGACAAATAGGGACTAGTTCAACGTATTTTGAGAGTTCGTTTACAATCCAATTATCCTTGCAATGGTTCTTATCATATCGTACCAAGTTGCCAAGTAGACATGAGCTAATTGCAATTTTAGGCTTTTGGTTCGCTTCCATAATAATCCTTTTTAAAGATTAGTGTATTGTCTTTATGAGCTTACTCGTATCAAAGCTCATTTCTTCAGCTCGCTTGATTAGATATTCATAAAGATCACTATCTATTTTCTCGGTTCTACTTAAAAACCAAAGATATTTCCTTGAAGGGTCTCCTATAATTGCATATTGATAATCATCATCTAACTCTAGTATCCAGTAATCACCTGCAAATAAAGGTATACGAATACTTCTTAAAAAGAACTGAACTTTCAGTTTTGCATTTGTTTCATCGTCTGTGATCCATGCTCGAGCCTTCGCTGTTTTAAGTTCTCCTGTTGGAGTGAACTTTCGACATGAGTTGATAACTTCAATTTCTCCATTCTCTTTTAGGCTATAATTTGCCGTAACGGCTGTACAATCTTTTTGGAATTTCTGTTCATACCTTGCAATTTCATACCATTTTCCAAGGTACTTGCTTAAATCCACATAATTCACTGTATCTAGTGGGAGGTGTCTTGCGCTTGAGGTAGAACATGAAACTAACAGTAGCGTGATAAGAAGTGTCTTCATTCTTCATTCTCCATAAATTAAATAAAATTATTAATTGCTTTATTTCGATAGTTGAAAATATTGTTTACATCTTTTTTAACGAACCATCCTGCAGCTAATTTACCAAGTATTCCTAGTGGGATCTTGTAAACTACCTTGTCTGAAATAAGCGTTCCATTTTTGTGAGGAATAAACTCATGTCTATGTACCCATTTTGAGTATGGCCCCTTAAGCTGCTCATCTATAAAGTATTTACCTTCTTCATATTCACTTATTTTAGTCTTCCACTTCATTGGGATGCCGTGAACTTGTAACTTGTAATCAATTAGTGAGCCTGCTTGAATATTATCTGTATTCATATGAAGTATTTTGAAGTTTAGGTATTCTGGAGTTATTTTTTCTAGATTCTTGGCCTCTTTAAAGAAATCAAAAACTTTATCTTTTGATGATTCGACCCACTGGTATCTTTTAAAGAGAACTTCTCCGCTCACTTCATATTTGAGTATGTCATCTAGGGCGTCACCTAGTTTCTCATATTTAAACTCAAAGCCCTCTGCCTCTAATGCTTTTGGTATAACTCTTTGTCCTTTCAGAAGAATATCTGACATTTCACCAAAAATACTTTTTAATACAAAGGCAGGCACTGGAAAAATAGTTGGTCTCTTTAGGGCCGCACCAAGTACTTTAGTAAAATTATAATTTGTTAGAGGTGTAGGTGAGACGCCATTATAGGCCTTCTCTTTGCAGTCATTCTTCATTAGAAATATATATGCATCAACGAGGTCATCAATATGTATCCAGCTCATGTATTGCTTTCCACTTCCAAGTATTCCACCTGCACCCATTTTAAAGGGAGGGAGCATTTTTTGTAGAGCTCCTCCTTGATTACTAAGAACGATACCTGTTCTTAGAGAGTGAACCTTCATACCTTCAATATCTCGTTCAAATAAAGTGCTTTCCCACCTTCTACACACGTCGGCTAAGAAATCATCATCTAGTGGAGACTCTTCAGTGATAACTTTATCACTCAAATCTTGTCCATAGATTCCTACTGCCGAGGCAGTGATGAACTTTTGTGGAGTGCTATTTGATTTTTGGATACTATCTAATAAGAGTCTTGTTCCATTAACTCTTGAGTTTAGAATTCTCTCTTTTCTTTGCTTACTCCATCTTCCATCAGCAACACTTTCGCCTGCGAGGTGAAAGACGATATCTATATTTTCAAGAGCAGCATCTGAAATTTTATTTTCTAGCGGTGACCACTCAAAGACTTCAACCGGAAAGGGGATAGAGTTCTGGGCCCTATTCTTATTAGTGCTTAAAATTCTAACGTCATCAAACCCACTTAAAAATAACTTCTCAAGTAATCTCTTTCCGACAAGCCCTGTGGCTCCAGTAATAAGAATTTTCAAGATATATCTCCTTGGTTGATTAGCTTTTGTTTATGTATTATACTATACAATAAATAATCAACCAAAATGTGAAGAAAGTTGTAATTATGAAAGAAAATATCGGAATATCAGTAATATCAAAGGCCTGTGGTGTAAAAGTTCACTCAATAAGGACTTGGGAAACAAGATATCAGGTGTTTAGCCCTGACCGCGCCTCTAATGGTCAAAGGGTTTACTCTCGCTTGGATTTGGAAAGGGCCAAACTCATAGGCTCTCTCTTGTCCAAAGGTGTGTCTATTTCAAAGCTATCTCCGCTTACGCTAGATGAGCTTAAAGAGATGGTTCAGTCCACTAAGGAGATAGTGGTAGAGTGTGAGGACTTTGTGAGTGCCTCCGTAAAGAATCTCTTTGCAAACTTACAGGATTATAAAATCGATGGAGTATTGGCCGAATTACAACACTTGCGATTGAACACAAGCTCAAAGGATTTCATCTTTAAAGTAGTCTTACCTGTTATGCAAGAGATAGGAATGAAAGTTGCCAGAGATGATTTCTCAGTTACACAGGAGCATATCATCTCAACTCTTATTAGAGATCAGATTGCACAAATCAATCTTCCTAATTTTACGGACTCTGATAGTAAGGTCATTTTGGCGACACCTGATGGTAACTTACATGAACTCTCAATTCTAATTGCCGATATCCTCTGTAGAAGCAATAGGGTTTCAACTAGCTACCTTGGAGCTTCTCACCCTGCTCAGTGCTTAGGCGAGGCCACGAATGCCCTAAAGATTGAGACGATAGTTATGGGAGTTGTCTCATCTGATAAGTGGGATTATGGAAAGAGTATGATTTCATATCTAAAAGAGTTAGATAAGTATCTCGATATTAAAATAACTGTGATACTCGGTGGCGGAAGTGAGTTAGAGTTTCCAAAATTTAAAAATATTAAAGAAGTTAGAGTTGTGAAAGACTTTGAGTCTTTTGACAATTTAATGCTAAACCCTAACTTCTTTTTGAATTCTTATCTCTAAATTGAATTAATCTTTTGGTATGAGAATTGCCGAGTTCTTCTCATTCTCTCTGACTTCTAGTCTTGAGATCCAGGCCCTATTATGAGTTAGTTTCTTAATCATTGGGTTTACCTCATCGTAAACGTATTGAGCTGTTCCCTCCATTCCTGCATTCGGGAGAACTCTCAATTGAATGACACCATCCTTATCTAGTTGTTTAAATGTTTCAAGGAATGGATCATCTGATGAGGCTAGAAAAGTATGGTCAAACATATAATCTAGCCACTTCTTAATTTCTTTAAGTCCACCAAAGTCAACGACCCATCCTTCTTTTGTAAGTTCTGTAGACTTAAATTCGAAGTAAAATGATCTCGAGTATCCGTGAACATATTTGCAGTGAGAGTCTGCTTTCCACTGACGGTGTGTACATGGAAAGCCAATAAAATGCTTTGTTGAAATAAAATCACTCATATAAAATCCTTAATTATTATCAATAAAGTTTTCTAATAGCTGATCAACTCTATCCAGAGAACTTCTTCTCCATGAATCAGTTTGATCTTTTAGTACTTTATAGTTCTTTCTATTTAATTGGCTAATAGCATTTCGCTTCTTATCTTGTGTATGTAAAACACTAAAACTATACCAAAGGCCACTTTTGGTTCTAATATATCCCGCAATATTATTAACAAAATCTAGAGAGCCTGTCTTGGCATAGACTCTTAAGTTATAGTCAGGAGAAGCAAGTCTATTTCTAATCCATCCGGATTGTCCAGAATATGATAAGAGACTTAAAAAAGTATGATTTTTCCAAGCTTTTAAAAAATGATTTTTTAATAATTCAGATAAGATTTTTGCACTTATTTCGTTATCAACTGATAGTCCAGAAGCGTTGAAGATTTTTAAGTCTTTTGGAAGTCCAAGAGACTTTATATAGTCATTAGCACAATTTTTAATTGTTATAGGGCTTACATTTCTATGAGCACATGCTCTAAGTGTAATAGCTTCCGCCATTAGGTTATTAGAGTATTCCATTGTTAGAGAGACTAGGTTCCAAAGAGGGAGGCTCTCAAGAGAAGTGATGAGAGTTAAATTCTTTGAAGGAGCTTTCTTAGACTGAATACTTTTAACTTTTATCCCAAGCGTATTTAGATGAAAGTTAAGTAAGTGAGCACTCCACATACCAGCATCCCTTACCGGAAGGTCTTCTCTGATTTTAAGTTTCGCTCCCTTTTTCAAAAACCAAGATTCATTAGAAGATTCGCTACTTCTAAAATTTTGTGTAGGAAAGAAGCCTTGCTGTGCTTTTGTAATCTTAACAGGAAGCCCTGGAATAATAGACTCTACTTCAGAAGCTCTCGTCCAAAGACTTAAGCGGTTAAATTCAGAGTTGAGTGCTCCTAAGCTTGGATTATAGGTTTGGTCACCAAGTCCCATAGTTGAAATAGAATCGGCTTGTGCGAAGAGGGTATTATCGTAATAAAGATTACCTTCAACTTTTTCAACTCGTAATTTCTTAAGTGCCATCGCCAAGTTAATAAGACTTGGATGATTAAAGTAGGGGTCTCCATCACCAACTATGTAGAGATCTCCAATAAGAGTGTTATTTTTGATTTCACCAGAATAGAAGAATTTTGTTTTAAAGGTAAAACTCTCTCCAAGTGTATTTAGTGCATAAATCATACTAAGAAGCTTTAGGGTTGAAGCTGGTGTAATCGCCTGCGTTTCACTGAGGTTAAATGCACTTCCTTTAGATATTGGATTAAAGCTAATAGATACGAGCTCGTCTTTATTTAATTTGAAATCAATGGGCTTAGCGATTGTGATTGAACAAATGATAGAAGCGATACTAATTTTTAGGAACTGGATCATAACCGCCTCTATGAAAAGGATGACACTTAAGAATTCTTTTTGAACTTAAGTAGAATGCTTTATATAGAGGAAGTGTAGCCAGGGCTTCTTGAGTGTAGTGAGAGCAAGTTGGATGAAATCGACACTTGCTCCCAAAGAGAGGTGAAATGGCCACCTGATATATTTTGATTATAAAAATCAGTAACTTTCTCATGGCCCTTTTATAGCATTAAGAGCCAGAGCTTGGCCAATAGAGCTTAGATACTGACCATTTTTCGTTGACTTAAGATCTGGTGTAGGTTCATCTGTTGATCTTCAACATTCTTCATAAGAACGATGAATTTCTTTCGACTCTCGTTCCAGTTCTTTGACTTATACTCTGTTAATTTCTCAAACTCTGCGATGGCCAAATTAAAATCTTTTACCATTTTTACAAATTTCGTCTTATGTTTGGTGATGATATCATTTGATGATTGAAGTATTTTTCCCTTTAAGATTTGAACTCTCTTGTGAGTAATGACCAATTTCATACTCTGGTCTTCAAGAAAGTATCCTCTCATACTTTGGACTTCATCAGTCATAGTTTCTGTTTTGGCAATCTCTCCACTTGGTTTAAAAGCAAAGACTAGGGCAAGTATGACGAGTGGCTTAATAAGTAATAACGTTGTCATTTTAACTTTCATAGAAACTCCTTTTCTTCACTACAGGTCTTCATGACCTTTACACCTATTGTTAAAGCAATCCCTATGCCAACGCTAAGTTGTTAGAAATTGGAAGTTGTCAGTGGCAATTTGTCCAAAGAATGGGAGTAGTGGGGGCATAAAATGCCTAGGGCTGGGGACAGAATTCTGAGTATACATTGTTTCTTTACACTTATTCTCCGCTATCGCATATTAGGGATACTGATAAGAAATTAGAGGAAGAGTAACGTGCAGGACTACGACTACGAACAACAGCGAAAGAAGATAAGAGAGAAGCGCGAGAAGGCGCAAGAGCTCTTGCGTGCAAAAAAGAAATCAACGCCAGAAAAAAAGCCTGATTGGTTTAAGATTAAGCTTCCGGGTGGAGATAATTATACTGAGCTAAAAAAGAATCTTAGAGATAATAAAATTTGGACTGTTTGCGAAGAGGCGAGTTGTCCAAACTTAACAGAGTGTTGGGCGGCGAAGACTGCAACAATGATGATCCTAGGTGGTACTTGTACTAGGGCCTGTCGCTTCTGCCATGTCGATACGGGAAATCCTAAAGGGGTTATTAATCAGGAGGAAATCGCCAATGCCGCTAATATGGCCAAGGTGATGGCACTTAATTACCTCGTCATTACAAGTGTTGATAGAGATGATCTTCCTGACTTTGGAGCCTCGCACTTTGCCAATGTGGTGGAGTCTGTTAGAGAGAATCACCCTAAGACTTTAGTTGAAGTTCTCGTGCCTGATTTTAATGCAGTGGAAGAGCATATGGATACATTGGCGAAATCTAATCCCTTTGTTATTGCTCAGAACGTAGAAACAGTAAAAAGACTCACTCATGTGGTTCGAGATAGAAGAGCAGGATATGAACAGAGTTTGAATTGTTTAAAATATTATAAAGATAACTATCCTCATATTTCTACTAAGACATCTTTGATGGTGGGGCTTGGAGAGACGATGGAAGAGTTGATTGAGTGTATGGATGATCTTCGCTCGGTCAATTGTGACATCATCACCTTTGGTCAATACTTAAGACCTACTCAGAGGCATCTTGCGGTTGAGCGCTATTATACTCCGGCCGAATTTGAAGAGTTAAAGAATATCGCCTATGAGAAGGGGTTTAAGTTTGTGGCCAGTGGACCTCTTGTGAGAAGCAGCTATAAGGCCGCAGACTACCTGAAACATCTTCGCGAACAAGGACATGAAATTTAATGCTTCTTAATGAGAGTGAACTTTCAACATATTCTTTATCTTTAAGTAATATTCATCAAAGAGATGAAAATACTTTTATTGTTATAAAAGATATTTGGAATTATGAAAGTGCTCTTCGCTTTCAAGAGGAGATGGTACAGCGAGTTTATAAGAATAAGTCTCTTCGTGTTTTCATTTTTTGCAATCATCCCCACTGTTTGACTCTAGGAAGAGGATTACAAAGAAGAACAAAAGCCGATGAAGTACTTGTGGATTTTGATGAAAGCTTAAGAAAAGAAATGACTATTCCTCTCTACGACGTAAAAAGAGGAGGTGGGATAACATTTCATTACCCTGGGCAACTTGTCTTCTATCCCATCTTGAGCTTGGAAAGACATAAGAAGAAAGTCATGGACTTTCTTAATGAAGTTCTGCGTGAAGTGAAAGCTGCTTTGGAGTCGCTCTATCAAATTGATAAACTAGAGTGCGAAAAAGACTTATTAGGTCTTTGGAGAGAAGAGTCCAAATTGGCCTCTATTGGATTGTGTTCTCATAAATTTATCACTTATCACGGCTTGGCCCTAAATTTATATGAAGATGACCTAATGAGAAAAGTGCTTGGAACTATTTATCCGTGTGGACTTAGAGGTGAGACTTATATGGGTCTCTCGCAAGTGATGAAAGTTGAGAGCGATCTCTTTTATGAAATTACTCAATATTTAATTTCAAAGTCTAGCCTTTTAGGTCGCTTGGAGATCTCCTTAGACTAGAAAATCTAGTTTTAATTTGTTAAATTTAGCCCATGAAAACAAAGAAAGAACGCGCAGCGTATATAGATGAGAGACTAGAGGAGCTCTTTCCGGAGACTCCTGTACCTTTAGATCATGTAAATCCCTTCACATTATTGATAGCTGTCTTGCTCTCGGCTCAATGTACCGATGAGAGAGTGAATAAGGTGACGCCTGCACTTTTTGAAAAAGCAACGTGTCCTGAAGATATGGTTAAATTAACTGTGGACGAAATTGAAGCCATTGTTAAGCCTTGTGGACTGGCCCCAAGAAAAGCTAAGGCCATTCATAGGTTAAGTGAAATTCTAATTGAAAAGCATGGTGGAGAAGTTCCGGATAACTTCGAAGACCTAGAAGAACTTCCAGGTGTAGGTCATAAGACTGCTGGAGTTGTCTTGGCCCAGTCATTTGGAATTCCAGCCTTTCCAGTAGACACTCACATTCACCGCCTTGCCCAGCAGTGGGGACTTACAAGTGGTAAGAACGTTGTTGAAACGGAAAAAGACTTAAAGAGATGCTTTCCAAAAGATAGATGGAATAAACTTCATCTACAAATCATATTCTTTGGAAGAAAGTACTGTGCGGCCAGACAATGTGATGGTCTTCAGTGCGAATTATGTCAAACATGCTTTCCTGATAGAAAGAGAGCACGAAAATATAAGAAGGCCTAAGTGAAAGTTGAAAGAATCGAAGATATTGATGTCATTGTCAAAAAAGGAAAGTCTAAGATAGCCATTGTTATACTTCATGGCTATGGGGCCAGTTATCAAGACTTTGCACCATTTGGAGAAATGCTCTTACAAGATGTCGATCCATCATGGTTCTTTTTAAATGGAATTTGTCCAGTCACAATGGGACCTTATGAAACCGGTAGGTCTTGGTTTCCAATTGATATGATGGCGTTAGAGAAAGCTCTTAATAATGGAACTTTCTCAGAGTTCTTCAAAGAGCATGAACCTGAGGGGATTGAAGAGGCGAGAGGTCGTGTGACTAATTTTCTGAAAGTCCTTAGAGAGAAATATGATGAGGTTTATCTTGGAGGATTCTCTCAGGGCTCAATGGTAAGTGCTGATATAGCTTTCCATAATCCAACTCTAGTGGATAAACTCTTTCTTCTCTCTTCTACTATGGTTGCAAAGAAACAGTGGGAAAGTGCTTGTACGAAGCAACTACCTTTTCCAATTTTTCAAAGCCATGGAACAAATGATCCCGTCCTGCCAATTTCGGGAGCGAGAGATTTAATTGATTTTTTAAAAAGAACTGAAAATGAGCCAGAGTTTATTGAGTTCTCTGGAGGTCACGAAGTTCCTCCACTAGTCGTAAGAGAATTAGAAAACTTTCTAAGAGGGTCTAAAGCGTGAAGGTTAGTGGAAATATTTTAAAAATGAAATCAACGCTTGAGAGTCCTGTACAATATAAATTGCCAATAGGAGATGAGCTTATTGGTATGAATGAATTTATTGGAAAGAAGATAAAGCTCTCTTTTGATGGACAAATTAATTGTATATCAACTGGTGAGAAAATATCGAAGAGTTATAATCAGGGCTATTCATTTAGGGCATCTCAGAAATTAGCTGCTTGTGATATTTGTATTGTGAAACCTGAGTTGTGCCACTTTGCTGATGGGACTTGTCGTGAGCCAGAGTGGGGAGAGGCAAATTGCTTTCAACCTCATATCGTCTATCTTTCAGTCTCAAGCCATTTGAAGATTGGTATAACTAGAGAGTCTCAAGTTCCAACAAGATGGATTGATCAGGGTGCTTCGTTTGCACTTCCAATTCTTAGAGTGGAAGATAGATTAACATCAGGTCTTATTGAAAAAGAAATTTCTAAATCACTTTCTGACAAAACGAATTGGAGAAAGATGTTACAAAATGATGTAACAGAAGTTGATCTAGAGCAGGAGAGAGAAAATATATTTGAAGATTTTGCTGATATATTGGATCACTTTGAAGCAGAAGACCTAGATGAAGAAGTCATCGAAATTGAATATCCTGTAAATGAATACCCTACGAAAATTAAGTCTCTAGGTTTTGATAAAAACCCCGTTATTGAAGGAGTCTTAAATGGAATTAAAGGACAATATCTTATTCTAGATTGTGGCGTTTTAAATATGAGAAAGCATCAAGGTTATTTTATTACTCTCGAAGCCTAGGCCCTTGAGTCGTCTTCTGTAGTTTTAAAACTTCATCTGCTTTGAAAATTCTAAAGAAGGTAAGAGGTATCTTTACTTTTATAATCTCATCAGTCTCAATAAGTCTTAAGATGATTTCTCCACGCATATTTCCTGTCGTTGTTCTCATCGTATGAAACTCGGAGTATTCGTAAGTATCTCCGGCAGGAATCCATGCTTGCTCTTCATTGACGTCATCAAATTCCATACAAGTCTCTGATCTTTTTCCGTCTCTAAAGTAGAGAGTCTTTGCTAGTAATTGAATATCACTAGTGGGGATATTATAAATTTTAATAAAGTAGTTAAAGACGAAGTCATTCTTAAGTGGTCTAGAAAGTTCTTCCACATAGGTAGGGAGGACTTCAATTTTTATAGGATGAGTATTCTTACTTTTTAGCTCTAACATATAATTTCTCTTCTAAATGATGTCTTAAATAATATTTTATATTGAATTCAGATTTAGAAAAATTAATATAAACTCAAGATACTTAGAGGACTTCTTAAGGTTAAAAGTGACCACTTTCTGAGTCTGGACTAATGTACTATAGGGGCTTGAACTTCTGTGTAAAATCTAGGGATTGTGAGCATATTTTAACATTTTTAAATAGCATTTGTTTCTGAAGGTTGGCCAAAACTTAGTAGATCTAATGCCTCGAAAATCCGTAAAATCTAGCATCGTGCTAATCTTGATTTTAATTTAAAGATTGATTTTAGTCTGACTTTGGGGAGGAGATATGACTAATACTAAACTCGAGATTGAGCTATCAGAAGATATGGAAAAAGAGTTTGAAGAAATGGCGCAGAGGAAGTTGGAAAAGTACTCTGAGCAACTAGATAGCGCAGCAGATTCATCAAAAGAATAATTATTACCAAGGGGTTTTGGTTTTAGAATTATAGGTATTCATAAAGGATTCAACCTTCATTAGAAATTCCTGATGTTTACTTGATTGATACCAATCCATAAAGGACCACTCTCTTGTGCTTGGCTCTAGAGTGGCATCCGCAATAAAAGCATAGAGCGATTCCTCTCCTTCTAATAGAAGGAGAGGGTTCTCTTCTCCTTCATAGTATTTAAGACGTAGCAATTGAAGTTCGTCATGAATTTGGATTATTTTTCCAATTGTCTGTGATCCAGTTTCTTTCATTAGAAGAGGGTAGTCTTCTCCAAGTACATATTGGGCTTTGTAATTATTAATTATTTTGGAGGGAATCGTCTCTAAATTAATGGCCTGTGAGTTTATTACAATATCTAAAACTTCCTGGCTTAAAAGTGATCCGAAAATAAAGATATTCAATTGGCTTCAGGGTTTAATTCGATAGTCATATTAAACTTCTCTGCTTGAGAAGAGAGAATTTTTAAGAGCGTATCTTTTTTGATTAAAATATCAATAACTGAGACATAGTGCTCAATTGGAATAGGGCAACCGTCTTCACAGGTTAGATCACTTGTGTAGAGCTCAACAACAGCAATGGGATCTTGGTTTTGAAAATTTGAATACCACTTGAAGAAACTTTCGATCTTCTCTGTGAAGGCCTGTAAGAACTCTGCAGAAGTCATTTCTCCAAAGTTAAAGAGAAACCTTCCTGAATCCATTTTCTTCCCATTTATCATGAGATGAACGACTCCACGAGAGTTAATTGCTAGGGTATTATTTAAACATTTTGGACAGTACATCCAACTATTCTAAGCGAAAGTGAAAAAATCTCAAAGTGAAATTATGAATAAAATAAGTTATCATTACCTTAGTTTTAAAGGAGTTAAAGTGATTCGTGATTATAAGTTTTTAAAGACAATTGATGGTAAAGAGCTGCATTTAGAAATCTCAGAAAGTGGCAAGAAGAAGTGGTTGATTGTAACTCATGGAATTGGAGAGCACTTAAATCGTCATAGTTATATCGACGAATTATTTGGAAGTAGTTTTAATATTTTAAAATATGATATTAGAGGACATGGTAGAAGTCAGGGGCTAAAGAAAGGTTATGTAGATAACTTCTCTGATTTCTTTAGTGATTTAAAGGAAGTCATTCTCTTTTTAAAGAAGTCATATAAGATGGAAAGTTTCTGTCTCTTTGGTCACTCGATGGGCGCTCTTATCACAGCTGGATATATGCAAAATTTAGCAGATGCTGAAAATTATCCAGATGCAGTCTTTTTAAATGCTCCTCCTGCTGGTTTTCCTGGAGCCCTAGGTGAGATTATGAATATATCTCCTTTGGGGTTTGTAAATAAGTTAACATCACTTCCATTCTCTCTAAAGCTTGGAGGCTTGGTTGATTTAGACTATCTCTCTCACGATAATAGAGTGAAGGAAAATTATATTGAAGACGAGTTTAATATTTTAAAGCCACACTCCAAGCTTCTCTTTGAAATGGTGAAGGCTTCAAAGGAAGTCTTCTCAAGACCTCTTAGAATTACTTGTCCGTCTTTTATCTCTTATGGGACAGAGGACAGGGTAGTAAGTATTCCTAAACTTGAGAGTTACTTAGAACTTGTTGATAAAAGCTTTAAGGTTGAGAAGATAGAAGGTGCTTACCACGAAACACATAATGAAATAGAGAAGTATAGGACTCCATACTTTAAGTTCTTAAAAGATTCTTTATTATCAGTACTTAATTAGAGGCTAGCAATGGATATATATACAGAAATTAAGAATCATTTCTTATTACAAGTTTTAGATGTAGATTACTCTCTAGCCGTTTACATACAAATCGAAGATGATTTAAAGCTAATTTCTTCAACTGACAACGCTCTCGGTGTTTTAAATTTTAAAGAAAAGAAAGCGGTTAAGAAAAAAGAATTAATGCTTCCAATTGAGTATCTTGGAAAAGTTATTGGGGCCTTACAACTTAAGGTGCCAATGAATGTAAAGATTGAAGAGAGAGAATCTCTTATCTTGGATGAACTCACAAAGATGCTTGCTCCTGTTTTAAGAGGTGGAGCAGATGATCGTGAGCTCATTTATAATATTGAAGTTTATAAGTGGATAATTGAGGCAAGAAATAAAATATCAAAACTAGCTGATTGGATTGGTATCTACTATAAGAGTGAGTATATCAGTGGAGAGAAGTCTAGCGACTTACTACTTGGGCCATATATTGGTGAGTCTACCGATCATGTGAAGATTCCTATATCTGAAGGATTATGTGGCCTTGCTCTTAGAGAAGAGAGAGTTGTAAATATTGGTGATGTAAATGAAGATAGTCGTCACATCGCTTGCAGCTTAAAGACGAAGTCAGAGTTAATTATCCCATTGAAAAATTCTTACGGCGACTCTATTGCAGAGTTAGATATTGACTCTAATATGTTGAATGCTTTTAGTAAGGAAGTTGAAGAAGAACTTAAGGAGTTCTGCTTAACTTTTCCATTAAAGTAAATTGTATTGGTCTAGAAAGTCTTTAATAAAAGTGATTCCATCGAGGGAAGCCTTTCTAGACTCAATTTGTTCTATATGAATATCTTTTAAAGTATCATTTACAAAGTGCGTGGAAGCCTCTGGATGGCCTTGAATTCCTGTAAAAGGGTATTCCTTGTGTTGAATAATTTCATGAGCACAATCATTGGAGCTTCCAAGAGTGTTAAAGCAATTTGCAATTTTCTTGATTTGAAAATTGTGAGCCACGAAAAAAGACATGGAGCGATTATTCTCTAAGCTGACTTTTCTTACTCCTTGAAAATATTGAGAGTTTTCATTTCTCTCAATATCCGAGCCATAGTAATCGGCCATAAGTTGATGACCAAAACAGATGCCTAGGACAGGAATGCCAGACTTCAACTTCTCATCTAGAAATTGGGCAAGGTCTTTGTGCCACTCAAGTCTATCTTCAATATTTGAATAACTTCCAAAGACAATATAGGCAGAGGAGTCATCACCTTTAAGGCTATCCATTCCAAACATTGAGGGGCAGTGAAATCTAAGGGCAATTTCTAAATTATCCACTAGTCTATTAAAGCAATTATTTGTTAGTGTTTCGACTGCACAATCTATAACGGAGATTTTACTCATGGAAGCTATCCTAAAAACAAAACTTGGAAAATTCTATATTCAATATAGTGATCAAGGCTTAAGTCTACTCTCATTTTCAATTCCTAGCAAAGTAGATGATAAGCAAAAGGATAAGACCTTTCTTGCAGATTTAACAAAGCAATTAAATGAATTCTCTGAAGGCAAGAGAAGAGAGTTCAATATTAAATTAGATATTGTAGGAACAGACTTTCAAAAGAAAGTTTGGAGAGAGCTTCTTAAGATTAAGCACGGAAGTGTCACAAGCTATGGAGAAATTGCAAAGAAGTTAAAAGTCGCCGGAGGTCAAAGGGCCGTGGGTGGTGCCAATAATAGAAATAAGATTCCAATTATTATTCCATGTCACAGAGTAATAAGAGCAAATGGTGAATTAGGTGGATATGCTGGGGGATTGAAATTAAAAGAGAAGCTACTCGCTATAGAAGGAGTAGCCTTAAAGTAAGAAATTAACCTTTCTTTCCACCTGGTCCTTCATCATTAAATGGAGGCTTTGGTGCAGTATCTTTAGTTAAAATAATATACGGAGACACAGCTCTTAATCTATCAGGGTTTCCGCAACCTTCTTTGCAAATAGGACCTTCATCGTTAAATGGTCTCTGCTTTTGGTTACTCTCTGCCGCACTTAGGTTAGAGATAAAAGTTAATAGAAAAAAACAAGTCATTAAAAATTTCATAATTCCCTCTCACAGAAATAATTCTATACCCCTAAAATGCGATGGATATCTCAACGTGTCAAAATACTTTTTTGTAGATATAATTTGTTGACACGGTGTTTCGGTAACTTAGAGATTTGATGTAAGAAATTGAAATAATCTGACAAGGAAAAAATAGGAGCTGGTGTCAAAAGTCGACCAACTCCTAGAGATTATTATCCTTTTATAAGGGACTCTAAGTGCTTAACTCGAGTTAGTGCCGGAGGGTGAGAGTGATAGAATTTACTGTACCCTGGGTCTGGAGTTAAAGTGCTGGCGTTGTGTTTATAGAGTTTTACCAGCGCAGTGATTAAGTCTTTTGCATTAGCGTATTGGCTCGCAAACTCATCTGCTTCAAATTCATACTTTCTAGAAGTCATTGCATTTATTGGAATGAGAATGAAAGTATAAATTCCTGATACCATCATAAAGAGAAGTAGAGCAGCGTGAGTACTTGGTGTTTGAACACCATGACCAGTAAAGAATGGAAGCCAGTCTGCCAAGTAACCTAGAATTGAAAAGCCGATGAAGCTCAAAATAATAGACTTCGCTAGTCCTTTGATAATATGTCTTTTCTTAAAGTGTCCTAACTCATGAGCAAGAACTGCTGTCACTTCATCAGCACTTAGGTTCTTAATAAGTGTATCAAAGAAAACAATTCTCTTATTTTTTCCAAAGCCTGTGAAGTATGCATTTCCATGGCTGCTTCTAATACTTGCATCCATGACAAAGAGACCATTACTTTCAAAGCCAGTCTTATTTAAAAGTTGCTCAACTTTATCCTTTACTTCTCCGTCTTCTAATTTTGAAAACTTATTAAAGAGAGGAGCGATAAAGCGAGGGTAGGCCCAGATGATTACAAATTGCGTAAGAGTTAGAAATGCCCAGGCATAAACCCACCAGTAAGTTCCTAGTGCATTCATGATCCAAAGAATAGCGTAGATGATTGGCATTCCTATTAGTGCACCAAGGATTAAACCTTTTACTAGATCTAAGATAAAAGTTTTTGGTGTCGTCTTATTAAAGCCAAACTTCTCTTCTAGTACAAATGTAGAGTAAATTGACTGCGGAAGTCCCAGTAGTAAGCTGATAAACATATAGATGGCAAAGAAGATCACTCCTGTTGTAAGCTCACTATAGTTTAGCGTTTTTGAAAGTTTGTCTAGTGCCTCGATACCACCACCAAGTGTCCAAATAAGAAGAATGACTAATTCTATAAAATTAAAAACTTTTGAAACTTTAATCTTAGCAATCGAGTAATCGGCCGCCTTTTGATGATCTTCTAGTGTTATTTGATCCTGAAACTTTTCTGGTACAGAATTTCTATTGGCCAAAATATGTTTTCTATTTCTATTATCGAGGTAAGATTCAATAAGAGATTTTGTAAATAAGAAAAATAAGAAGGCTTTTGTAACGACTTCAGCAGCTTGCATAGATGTCCTCAGTGATTGTGTTTACGAATTAACTTATAGATATTACTCAATTTTAAAAATAGGTGTCAAAGTGCATATCCATCAAATCTATACTTTTAGTCCCCTTAGAAATTTTTCTTATTTAATTGAAGAGGAAAATGGCAAGGCCATTTGTGTTGACCCTTTTGACGCGAATCAAATGCTTGAGTTTGCGGCGAGTAAGAACTTGGAGATAGACGCAATCATCAATACTCATGAGCACCTAGATCATTTCTGTGGAAACGAGGGAGTTGTCCAAGCGACTGGGGCAAAAGTCTATGCTCACGAAAATGCGTTGGGGAAAATTCCAGGTGTGGACACCTATCTCTCCTTGGGAGATAGGGTAGAGGTTCGCGGAGGTTTTTTGGAAGTAATGGACACTCCTGGGCACACATTTGCACACCTATGTCTCAAGTATATACAAGGTGAGAGTGTTAAGGCCGTATTCACTGGAGATACGCTTTTTAATGCAGGGGTTGGGAATTGTCACAATGGAGGAAATCCCGAAGTTCTCTATAAAACTATTAGCGAACAATTTCACACTTTAGATGGCGATGTTATTATTTATCCAGGGCATGACTATATTGAAAATAATCTAGAGTTTACTCTGAATAGAGAGCCGGGAAATAAGTGTGCGTGTCAGTGGCTTAAGAAAGTTAAGGCGGGAGACTCGACAAAGTTTGTCTTCAATATCGCTGATGAAAAATCATTCAATGCTTTCTTTAGACTAGGCAACGAAGAAATTGTCAGTGGCCTTAGTGGTAATGTAGAATCCGAAAAAGAAGTGTTCTTGCGACTGCGAGAACTTAGAAATAAATGGTAAGGAGAGTTTATGTCATTTCCAAAAGTAGGAAATTTAGCACCAGCATTTACAATGGTAAATCAAGATGGAGAGAAAGTTTCTCTAAAAGACTTTAAGGGAAAAAAGAATGTTGTCCTTTACTTTTACCCAAAAGCAATGACTCCTGGATGTACTGTTCAGGCATGCGGTATTCGCGATAGTAAGAATCCACTTAAGAAACTTGATACAGTGGTTCTTGGAGTTTCTCCAGACGAAGAAAAGAGACTTGTGAAGTTTATTGAAAGAGATGAGCTAAACTTTGATCTCCTTTCTGATCCTGAGCACAAATTTGCTGAAAAATATGGTTGCTGGGGACTTAAGAAATTTATGGGCAAGGAATATATGGGGATTCTAAGAACAACATTCATTATTGGTAAAGACGGGCGTCTTAAGCATGTGATGGACAAGGTTAAGACTAAGACCCACCATGACGATGTTATGAATTGGATTAAGGAAAACCTTAAGTAATTGAAATTAAGAGGCGATTTCTTCGCCTCTTTCCTATTTTTTTCTACGGAATAATCAAACTTTAACATAAGAATTCTAGAAAAAGAGTCTCGATTTTGCTAAAAGAAGCTAACTTATCCTCAAGGAGACTTACTTTGAAATCACTCTTAATTTCTATGGCCATTTTTATTTCTCTTCCATGTCTTGGAAAGACAATTGAGATCATGTCTTACAATGTTGAAAACCTTTTTGATATCGTTCACGATGAAGGTAAGAACGATTGGACTTTTCTTCCAACAAAAACAAAAGGTAAGAAGGAAGCTTGTGATAAGGTAAAGTCTAGCTACAGAAAAAAAGAGTGTCACGAAACTGATTGGGCCAAAGATAATTTAGAAGTTAAAATTGAAAATATAACAAAAATGGTTAGAAGAGATGGAAAGCTTCCTGCAATCTTAGCACTTTCTGAAATTGAAAATGAGCGAGTTATCTCTCAATTAGCAAAGTTCATTGGTTATAAGAAGTTCGCTGTATCGGATTCACCTGATAAGAGAGGGATTGATCTTGCGGTACTATGGAATGAGACTGAAGACGTAAAGTTTCTTTCTAAGAAAGAACATGTTCTTAAGGGAGAATACTTTAAGGACAGACCTTCTAGAAATATTCTAGAGGTGGAATTTCAAATTGGTAAAAAAGAAAAGCTAACTGTCTTTGTAAATCACTGGCCTTCGCTTTCTAACCCTACAGAGGCAAGAATTATTGCAGCCAAGACTCTGGCTAAGAGAACGAAAGAGATTTTAAAGAAGAATAAAAATCAAAATATCATGGCAATGGGTGACTTCAATACAATCGATGAAAACTACCCGCATCCATTCAAAAGTGTACTCTATAAAGACGACCTCTATAAGGATTTACACACAACTTTCAAAAAAGATAAGTCCATTAGCTACAATGTAAAAGATCAGATGGCTCCAGGAAGTTACTTCTACGGAAGAGGAATGACTTGGAACCTACTCGATAGAATTTTCTTTACTAATAACCTTACAAATAACTCTGGTCTAGAAATTGATATTGCTTCTTACCAGATTTACGCACCATCATTTGCTACTAGAACATATGAATATAGAAGTAAGGGAAAATACCTTTATGGATCAACTATTAAAGGAACTCCATTTAGATATGAGCATAACTCTACTTCAAATAGAAGAGCAGGATATTCTGATCACTTTCCACTAATTGTTAACTTGAAGTATTAATTTGAAAGAAGAGACCACACCACTTAAGAGATTATTGAAATATATGAAGGCCAGACGAGGAACAGTCTGGCTTGCAACTATATATTCAATTCTAAATAAAATATTTGATATTGCCCCACCGCTTCTTATTGGGATGACTGTAGATGTTGTTGTAAAAAAAGAAGACTCATTTGTTGCAGGCTTTGGCTTTCATACAATGATGGAGCAGATCTATGCTATTGCTGGACTAACGATTGTGGTCTGGGTACTAGAGTCATTCTTTGAATATTTATTAAAAGTAAAGTGGAGAGGTCTCGCACAAAACGTTCAAAATGATTTAAGACTAGATACATATAATCATGTTCAAAAGTTAGAGCTAAGTTACTTCGAAAATAAGAGTACGGGGAATCTGATCTCAATTATGAATGATGATGTTAATCAACTGGAGAGGTTTCTTGATGATGGAGCAAATTCTCTTATTCAAGTCGCAACGACAGTCATTAGTATTGGAATCATCTTCTTTTACTTTTCGCCACTAATTGCAGCTCTCTCATTTCTACCTGTACCAATGGTTTTATTTGGTTCTTATTTCTTTCAAAAGAGAATTGAAAAGAGGTATCGAAGCGTTAGAGATAATGCAGGACTTTTAAATAGTATATTGAATAATAACTTGGCAGGAATTGCGACAATTAAAAGTTATTGTGCTGAGGTTTTTGAAGCAAAACGCATTAAAGAGCAGAGTACTAGCTATGCTATGGCAAACTTCTCTGCGATTAAGTTAAGCTCTCTTTTTTCACCTCTCATTCGAATGGTTATTCTTTGTGGATTTCTGATGACGATGATCGTTGGGGCTAATAAAGTTCAAAGTGGAGCACTTGAGATTGGTTCATATAGTGTACTTATATTTTTAACTCAGAGACTTCTTTGGCCTTTAACTTCATTAGGTCAAACATATGATCTCTTTCAAAGAGCGATGGCCTCGGCAAATAGAATTTTTGATCTTATGGAAACACCTCTAGGTATTAAAGATGGCGATGCAATAAGTGATGAGGAAGTAGAGAGCATTCACTTTAATAATATAAGCTTTGCTTACGAAGAGGGATTTAACGTTTTAAATGGAATAGATATAAAAGTTGATTCTGGTAAAACAATTGCTATCGTTGGCTCAACGGGATCTGGAAAAAGTACTCTCGTAAAGCTACTTCTTAGATTCTATGATTGCACAAAAGGAGCAATCGAGTTGGGAAGTCATAGACTGACTGAAATTTCTCAACAAGACCTCAGAAAGAAAATTTCCTATGTTGGGCAAGATAATTATCTCTTTCACGGAACAGTCGAAGAGAATATTGCTTACGGAATAGAAAATGCAAATAGAGAAGAGATTATTAAGGCGGCCAAAACGGCAGAAGCTCATGAATTCATAATGTCCCTTCCAAATGGTTATCAAACTCTAGTAGGAGAGAGGGGGCAGAAGCTCTCTGGTGGACAGAGACAGAGAATCTCTATTGCCAGGGCCGTAATGAAGAATTCTCCAATCTTTATTTTTGATGAAGCGACTTCCGCTGTCGATAATGAAACAGAAGCAGCGATTCAAAGGTCACTTAATAAGATCACCAATGAAAAGACTACTATAATGATTGCCCATAGGCTTTCAACAATTAGACATGCTCATCAAATTTATGTTTTAGAAAAAGGTGTCGTCACTGAAAACGGAACTCACGAAGAGCTACTTGCCAAAGGTGGGATGTATAAGAGTCTGTGGAGTGTTCAAACTGGTGAATAATTAGAATTGAGCTAGTTTATTATAAACACCATTGGCCTTTATGATTCTAAGGCCTTCATCTAATTTCTTAGAAAGAGCTTTTGACTTAGCAGATTTCAAATTAAATCCAACATAGATATCGCTCATATGATTGGGAATTGTTCTCTTGATTTCTTTTGCTCTAGGATTACCTTTAAGGTGATATTTCGCAACATTATCAAACATGATTGTAAGAGTTGCCCTCTTGTTTAGAATCATTTTAATAATCTGCTTTTGGTTATTAACGTAGAATAACTTGAAGTGATTTTTTATTTTATCGAAGTTATCCCCGTATTCATAACCTCTAATTAAAACTAAAGTTGTACCTTTTGGAATCTCATGAATGGCTTCATACTTCAAAGGAGTTTCTCTATGTTGAAAGAAAGAAGCTTGCGATTTTAAAATTGGTTCTTCACCAAAGTGAAAGAGCTTCTTAGTGCTCTCTTGTTTGGTAACATTGTAGCAGCCATCGTATTCTCCAGTTTGTACAACTCGAAGGGCCCTAGCGTAGGGGAAGACACTGACCTTTGCTTCTACATCAACTGCCTTAAATGCTGCCTTTATAATATTGGTTGAAATTCCTTTTCCATTTTCATCTGAGTATGGTGGCCAACTGTCTTCAACGGCTAGGTTTGCCACTAGTGCATTTGCGGAAAAAGTGAGGAGTAAATAGAGTAAAATAAATTTATTCATACTTATATATTAATATAAAAACATGAATTTAGTATGGGTAAAAGCACTCAAAATCAATAAACCTGATCTTCTTGCCCATGAGAACTTTCATATTTCCAGAGTATTTCTCTTTTCTTTCTTCTGGAGCTAATGTCTCTTCATTTACTATTTTATAAGGAGCTGGGTGACATACAGAGCGCATTCTAGCAATGGCCTTATTTCTTCTCATCTTTGTAAGGTGTTCAATTCCATAAGGGTTGTAAACAACAGTTCCACCAACATTTCTTCCTTTCTTAGTAAGAATAATCTCAAGTTCTGGAGCTATTCCCTTAGTCACACTTCCGCATCCGGAAAATATTGCCGCAACAAATGTAAGTAGAAATAGTTTTTTCATAGCGAATCCTCTTTCGTTTCATCCAGTAGTACTTCAAAGCTAACATTTTTGCTAAGCGTGTCAAGTACAGAGCGCATTTCGCTCTCAAGACTCTGATGGGCCTTTATAGTAATGTCTCGGTAGCTTTCCCTTAACGAATCTTCTAGTGTCGAGTAGAAACACAGGCCTTCATTTGCCTCCAATTGGAAGTATGTAAATGCTGCATCAGCTTTCGGGACTCTAATAATTAAGTGAATAACTTGGGTATTATTATCTAAGTTGGTCATTGCGTTGCCACCAATTTCATTTTCTATTACTATATTATTAAGAGCTTATATGTCATGGAGGACGAAAAGTGAAAAGTATTTCTGAAAAATTCTTGAATAGACGTGTATTCACACGAGGAATTCAAAGTTTTCTACCTTTATTATTTATTCTTTCACTTACTTCGTGTTCATGGATTAGCAGTAAGCGCAGCCTCTTTGGAGATGAGACTGTAGAGAGTGCTCAAGAGAAAAGAAGTGAGAAGCTTCAATCAGTTCCAAAAGAGCAATACGAACAACTACAAAGAAAGTATAACGAGCTACTAGCAAAGTCCAAGAGTACGCCAGTCCCTGTAGAGCAACAGGCTCCTCAATTATCATCAGAAGAAATTGTAAATCAACTTAGCCAGGCTAAAGAGAGTAGTGATCTTGTTGAGACAGTAGATGTTTTTTCCGGAGAGCCAATTGCTAAGAAGGTGAACTCTATTGACTCAAGAGCTACGGTAGCTCCTGTGGTTGTTCCGCCATCGGAGATTGAGGCCCAGATTATAAGTCTTGAAAGAGCGAGAGCATTGAGTTCTCAAAATAAGTTTGATCAATCACTTACTATTTTAAAAGAACTGGAAAAGTCTAATGTAAGGCAGATTAAGGTGAGAGCAAAGTTTGAAATTGGCGAGCTACTCTTCATTCAAGGGGAGTTTGACTTAGCGATGCAAGTCTTTGAAGAGATCATTCATAAGGAAGCCTTCTCTGGTGTAGTGCTAAAAGTTTTAGGAAGACTTATCGTTTGTAGTGAGAAATTAAAACTCTCTAAGAAGAAGCAAAAGTATTATTCAATCCTTCACGATTTTTTTGAGCAGGCATAATGAAGAAAAAGAAGTTACTAAATTTATTAATACTTCTGGTAATTGGTCATTCGACCATGGCGCAAGACTTAGACGGTCTTGAGTTAATGGATGATTCAGATATTTCCATTTTAAAAGAAGATGCAGCTCCAGCGAGTAATTCGCTAGATCTATCTACATTAGAGGAAATAGATGATTTAGAATCGCTGAAGGAAGATGTTGGCGAAGCTGTTTTTTCAGTAGGCGATAAGAAAAAGAAGAATACAGAAATCCCTCTTATGGACGAAGATCCAGATATATTGATTAAAGAAAATGTTAAGCTCACTAATGGTGATACAAGAGAATCATCTAGAAATAATGAAACAGAAATCTTTGATGTGGGATCTGAGGAGAGTAAGTTATTAGAGCTTTCAAAGTATGTTGAGACAAAAATTCCTGCAAAGGAATGGCAAGAGATCTCAACAGGGTCTAACCTTGATAAGTACGTAGTTCAAGAAGGTGACTGGCTTTGGAAGATTTCTCAAAAACTTTTTGGATCTGGTTTCTACTATTCTAAAATCTGGTCACTAAACCCACATATCACTAACCCTCACGAAATTGAGCCCGGTATGGTCTTGGCCTTTGATACAGGAAGCTCTGATGAGATGCCTTCTATTGAAGTGAGCTCTTTTGATGAAGCCCTCAATCCTTCAAAGAAGGGTGGGAATGATGGAGTAAAGTCTAAGAAGTTAGACTTCACTTCATTTGGAGAAGATGTAGAGCCTGCATGGATTAAAGAGAGAAATAAATTAATCTCTGAAGGTGCATATTTTCAATACGCTTCTGTTGAGACTTATGAAGACTTATTTGAAATTGGAAACCTACAGCTTAGAAATGAGTATAAGAAATACGATCCACCGGTTCCAGATATTGTCATTCAAGAACCAGGGGATGAGTATGATAGCTCTGGGTTTGATAGAAGTTCGAGAATAACTTTTGATATAAAGGAAGGTTTCTACCTAAATACTTTTATAACGACTAACGTTGTTCAAGACCTAGGAGAGATTGAGGCGACTCAAAAAGAATCTATCTTCATTCAGAAGTTTGATAAAGTTTATGTGAAATTTGATAACTCTGTGAAAGTAAAACCAGGCGATAAGTTTTCGATTTACTCAGCTGCGGGAAAGAGTTCACATCCAATATCAGATCGTTCTGGTTATAAGTACTATATTTCAGGTCAGGTTAAGGCGGTTAGAAAAATTAATCACCTATGGGAGTGTGAGATTTTCGAATTAACAGGTCTTGTTTCAAGAAAAGATAGACTGACTGTTTATACTCCGAAGATTAATAGAATCACGAGAACATTTAATAAGAGAAATATTGAAGGTGCAATTGTTGATACTTTCAAAGATACAATTAATGGAATTTCATTTGGAGACGTAGTCTATTTAGATAGAGGACGAGCTGATGGAGTTGAGTTAGGAAATATCTTTGAGCTCTTCTCGTTTAAAGACTATGGGACAGAGAGAAAAATTACACCTGACCCAACGTATAAAATTGGTGAAGCTGTTGTCATAACTTTAACCGATAACTTTTCAACCATATTAATTACAAATAGTAAGCTCGATATTCCAGTGGCCACACTTGCTCTTTCTAAGACAGAGGAGCAGGCAGCGCGAGCGTCAATGCTTAGAAAAGGTGTAGATCTTGCTGAGGTAAGTGTTACTGAACAAAATGCGTTAGATGAGCTAGATGTTGAGTTAAACCTAGATGATATTTCAGAAGATTTACTCAAAGCAGCAGACCGCGTCCAACTTACGGATGATGAGCTTGAAGAGCTGGAGAGACAAGAGAGAGAAAAATCTATTATTAAAGATCATGAGAAAGATCTCTTAGAGCTTGAAAGACTTGAATCTGAAATCGTTGAAGCTGAAACAGCGCTAAATGAAGCGAGAGTTGATGAAGATAAGTACTTAGAGCAGCAAGACCTAGATTCAATTGAAGGTGCTCAGGCGAAACAAGATCCTGACGCATTCGAGTCATTAAATGATATTGAAAATGAAGCTGGACTCAAGTATATGGATGAAGACATTAATTCTAAAGAGAATCCATACGGTCTAACGGAATTTGATCTAGAAGAGATTGACGAGTTGTTAAATACTGACACATTATAGAAGTCTCTTAAATAAGAAATTGTGCAATTAGTTAGTTAGGGTGAAGCGTGCTTCACCCTTTCATTTAAATAAGGATGTTATTATGGCCAGCTCAGAAGCTGTTGAAGAAACAAAGTCTTCAAAGAAAACAGCAAAAAAGACCGCCAAGGCTTCTTCTAAAAAGAAGACGACAAAGAAGAAAACGACAACTTCTAAGAAGAAAACTGCAAAAAAGAAAACAGCAAAGACTACTAAGAAGAAGACTACTAAGAAAAGAGATCTTGGGGACTATAGTCTTGTTATTGTGGAATCACCATCCAAAGCGAAGACAATTAAGAAATACCTTGGGAAAGGTTATCAAGTTGTGGCCTCTAATGGTCATATTAAAGATCTTCCAAAATCTAAGCTTGGTGTCGACATTAAAGAGAACTTTCAAATTGACCTTGTTCCAATAACAGGAAAGAAAGATAAAATTGAAAGAATTCAAGAGTTGGCCAAGGATGCGACTGCTATCTATCTTGCTCCCGATATGGACCGCGAGGGGGAGGCGATCGCTCACCATTTAGCTGAAGAAATTGGAAAGAAGAAGAAAATGTATCGTGTTGTTTTTAATGCGGTAACAAAGTCTGCAGTAAATAATGCAATAGAAAATCCAACAGAATTAAATAAGTCTATGTATGAGTCTCAACAAACGAGAAGAATTCTAGACCGTCTGGTGGGATATAAAATTTCACCAATACTTTGGGATAAGGTTCAGCGAGGGATTTCTGCGGGTAGAGTTCAATCTGTTGCCCTTAGAATTATTGTTGAAAGAGAAGATGAGATCAATGCCTTTGAACCTGAGCAGTGGTTTTCTATTCATGGTGTCTGCGAAAAAGACGCCCAGAAATTTGAAGTTAAATATTACGGAGAGTCAGCGACAAAGAAAACTGACTTAACTGAAAAAGATCTTGTAGATAAAATTCTTTCTGATGTTAAAGGAAAGAGCCTCGATGTTATTGATGTAAAGAAGAAGGAGAGGAAACAAAACCCAACTCCTCCATTTACAACATCAAAGCTTCAACAGGAAGCCGCTAATAAGTTAGGCTTTACTGCTAAGAGAACGATGATGACAGCTCAAAAGCTCTACGAAGGTATCCAGCTTACTGAGCATGGTATGCAAGGTCTTATTACATATATGAGAACTGACTCTGTTAGAACTGCTCCAGAAGCAATGGGAGCACTGAGAGAGTTTATTCTTGATAAGTACGGAAAAGATTATTTATCGGTTGAGCCTATCGAGTATAAGAAAAAGGGAAGCTCTAAAGTTCAGGATGCTCACGAGGCCATCCGTCCAACTAACTTAGCTTTTACACCTGACTCCGTTAGAGGAGATCTTGAGCCTGATCAGCAGAAGCTCTATGAACTTATTTGGAATAAATTTATTTCATCTCAAATGAGTCAAGCGATTATAGATCAGACTACAGTTATGATGGAGCGAGAAGGGCATTTCTTTAAGGCCAATGGGTCTATTATTAAATTCCCTGGTTTTAGAACTGTATACCTAGAAGCCGCAGCAGAGAAGAGATCTCGAAAAGGCGGAGATGATGAGGATGATAACGATGCAGGTGAAGTAAAGAGTGGACTATTACCTGTTATAAATACGGGAGAGAGTTTTACTCCAATCGAAGGTCCAACTGAGCAAGAGCATTGGACGTCACCACCTCCAAGATTTAATGAAGCTTCACTTGTTAAATCATTAGAGGAGTTTGGTATTGGTAGACCATCTACATACGCTGCGATTATTTCAAATATTCAAGATAGAGGATATGTTGAAAAAACTGAAAACCGCTTCCTTCCAACTGAGTTAGGAATTGTCGTTTGTAGAATGCTGGTAGAGAGTTTTCCAAACGTAATGGATATCAAGTTTACAGCAGGTGTTGAAGAGCTGCTGGATCAAATTGAAGACGGGACAATTAAGTATAAGAAAGTTTTAAAAGAGTTTTGGAAAGAGTTTGAAGTAACTCTTGAAAAAGCCAAAGAAGAAATGAAGAACCTTAAGAAGCAATTGATCCCAACAGGTATAAATTGTTTGAAGTGTGAGGACGGAGAGTACCATATTAAATGGGGGAGAAATGGACAGTTCTTTGCTTGTTCAAATTATCCAGACTGTAACTCGACACAGGACTTCAAAAAGCACTTAGATGGAAGCTATGAAATATTACCTAAGAATTGGTTCCATGATAATTGTCCAAATTGCCAAAAGAGATTAGAAGTTAAAAAAGGTAAGTATGGTAGGTTCGTACGTTGTGAAGATTACCCTCAATGTGACACAACATTACCTTATACATTAGATATTACTTGTCCTGAATGTAATGTTGGAAAGTTTGCTGAGAAGAAGAGTCGCTACGGGAAAATTTTCTATGGTTGCTCTAATTATCCAAATTGTGAAAATGCTTCTTGGACTAAACCATATGTTCAAGACTGTCCTTCTTGTGGTTACGGAATTATGGGATTCAAAGAAACTAAGAGAGACGGAAAGCATTTAGAATGTGCCAAGTGTAAATTCAAATTAGAGTGGGAACAAACTAAGTACGGCAAAGAAGAGTTAGAGAAGCAGAGACAAGAAGAGGAAGCTCTAAAGGGTAGCCATTAATGAAAACTTGGAAAGAATCGTGGGAGGCAACTCCCGGTCCAAGGACTAAGAAAGAATACCTGATGCTCTCTCTAAAAGGTTTCTGTATGGGAACAGCAGATCTGATTCCAGGGGTTTCTGGTGGAACTGTTGCTTTTATTACTGGTATATATGAACCTCTATTAGAAGCTGTAGCCTCTATAAAGAAAAACTTCTTTGTAGATCTCGTGACTTTAAGATGGAAAGAGGCCTTAAGCTCAGTTCACTTAAGATTTATAATTCCTCTGGCATTTGGGATGATTTTTGCGATCCTCTCTCTAGCAAGAGTTATGCACTATCTTATTAAAGAGCAACCGATTCCAACTTGGTCTGCGTTCTTTGGTCTCATCGCTGCATCTATAATTGTAATCTGGAAAGATATTGATAAGCCGACAAAGCCGATGAATCTCATGTTCATTGCCATTGGTGCGGCCATAGCATGGGTCTTAGTTAGTTTGATTCCCGTGACGACGCCATTTGATTGGTGGTTTATCTATCTATGTGGAATTATCGGCATCACTGCAATGATTCTCCCTGGTTTAAGTGGTTCATTTCTTCTCCTAATTTTAGGGAAGTATGAATTTATCACAGGGGCCATTAAGAATCCTTTCTTACCTGAGAACATGGTTACAATAGGAATTTTTCTATGTGGGACAGCAACTGGACTTTTAGGATTTTCAAAGATTTTAAATTACTTCATGAAACACTTTAGAACTCAGACTATGGCCTTGTTGACAGGGATTCTTATTGGTTCAATGAAGAAAGTGTGGCCGTGGAAAGAAGTTCTAGAAACTAAAGTTATTAGAGGAAAGGTAAGAGTCCTTAGAGAGGCCAATATTTTTCCAAGTGATTTTGATTCTCAAACTTTCTTAGCGTTTGCTTTAATTATAATCTGCTTTACTGTAATCTTGATTATGGAGAGATATAGCTCTAAGAAAAATGAAGTGATTTAATCACCGGGGTGTTAGCTCAGCTGGATAGAGTAGGAGGCTTCGAACCTCTTGGTCGGGGGTTCGAATCCCTCACGCCCCGCCACTTTAAAGACTTCATTTTCTAGAGGACTAGCCTCATATGTTTAAATCTACACTACTACATTATATTATCGGCTACTCGCTCTCCTTCTTAGTTGGGTGCTTACTTTGCAATTATCTCTATATAAGTTTTGATCTTCCTATGGTTCTCTCTTCTTCATTGGTCGGATTACTAGGATCACTTATTTTCTATAAGAATAAAGAGGCTCAGGCATCTGTTTATTGTGGCTCATTTGCAGGTATGAGTGATCCGATGTTCTTTGGACATTGGGGAGAAATGATCCTCGTAAGTATTTTGGGAGGAGTCATTCTCTTTATTTTTAGAAAGAGGTTAATTGGTATGGGCGGTAAGTTAGGAGCTGTTGCCTTTACAAGTCTATTATCCGTTCTTTTATTGAGGGAGATCTTCTAATGGTTTACTCTCTATTTGCTTCACTCTTAACATATGAATTATCTAAGGTGAGTTTTATTGGGCCTATAAGAAGTTCCTCCCTTGTTGGAATTCTTATTTATTTGATATCTCTTTATTTAGACTTTCTAAACTCAAGTATACTCTTTGGGGCAACCTTTGTTGGGATGTGTAGTTCAAATAAAGTTAATAGAATAGAGCTTGTCATTGCTACAATAATATATCTATTTGCTTTTTCAGTGATGGAGCGCTACTTTAGCGGTGTCGGTGGACTATTAGGAATGAGCTCATTTATTGGCGTTTGTACTGTCTTTATCTTAAGAGCTCTCCACAGAAAACTTCTAAAAAGGTAAGAGAATGGATTGGTCAGTTTTTACAGCAACATTTATGACAATTTTTATTGCAGAAATTGGAGACAAGACGCAATTTGCTGCCCTCGCAGCAGCCTCTCAAACTAAATCGACCTACTCAGTTTTACTTGCAACTATTCTCGCCTTAGCTCTTGCTGGGACAATGGGTGTTGCATTTGGTTCGGTACTTGGTAAGTATATAGATCCTAATAAGATGAAGTATGCTTCAGGTTCAGCTTTTATTTTAATGGGAGCTTGGATTCTTTTAAAGAAGTAGATAAAAAAGCTCTGTTTTGATTACATTAATTTTATCTAAAGAACCAAAAAATATCATTTATTTCTTCAATCTTTCTTAAAGAATCCGAATAGTTATTCAATGAATGAAAAACCTAGATCTCATTTATCCTTCGAGCTATTGAAGTGGATTTTAATATGCTCAACTTTCTTCACCTTCCTTGGGGCCGGTGTACAGCTCTATACGGACTATAAGTCAGGTCTAAGAGTTATCAATTCTACTCTCTCTCAAATTAAGGATAGTTATGTGCAATCTATGTCTAATAGTTTGTGGAACTTGGATGATGAGCAAATATCGATTCAAATTAAAGGGATAAAGAAGCTTAAAGATATTCAATACATTAAGGTTTCAGAGAGAAGAAATAATACTTTCAAAGTTTACTCTGAAGTCGGTGAGTATAAAGATAAGAATGTAATTGAACAGGAGTATACTCTCGAGTACCGAAATGGTGATAACGTAAATAAAATTGGTAAGCTACAAGTACAAGCGACATTAGATGGTCTTTTTTCTAGACTCTTTGATAAGATCTTAGTGATTCTCATTACTCAAACAGTTAAAACATTTATCGTTTCATTTTGTATTCTCTATATCATTCATGTTCTTGTTTCCAAGAAAATTATGACTCTGGTCTCCTTCGCTAAGCAGTTAAGAATTAAAAACCTTGATGCGCCAATCAGTATAGATAGAGAAAGTAATAAATTGGATGAGATTGATGAGTTGGCAAAATCAATGAATCAGATGAGGGTGCATCTAAAACTCTCTGTCGATAAAATGAAGCGAAGTGAAAAGAATATTATTGAGGAAAGAGATTATTCCAATGGTCTAATAAACGGAAGTCCCTATATTATTTGTGGCCTAACACCTAAAGGAATAGTTAATTTTCTAAACCCTGTCGGGCTAAATATTACAGGCGTAAAGAGAAATGAAATTATCGGTCGTGACTTTTTTAAAACTCTTGGAATAGAAGGTAATGAGAGAGGGGTTAAAGAGTTCTTAGATGAAAGTAAATTTACAGAGGTAAAAGACTTTATTCTTCCGCTTAAGTCTAAGAGGGGAACTGAGGTTGTCATAAATTGGTCAACTCTCTTAAGGAGAAACGCTGAAGGTGATATCATTGAGATTATTGGGTTTGGATCTGATATTACTCAGAAGCACTTTGCTGAAAAAGAGCTAAAAAGATATCAACAGCAACTAGAGGTATTAGTTGAAAAGAGGACTGCTGAAGTTGAGCAGAAGAATGTAGAGCTAAGTGAAAACCTAGACGAGCTTAAGAATATGCAGACTAGGTTAGTTGCTCAAGAGAAGTTAGCATCACTTGGTAGCTTAACTTCAGGGATTGCTCACGAGTTAAATAATCCATTGAACTTTGTTATCAATTTCTCTCAAGCAAGCCAGGAGAGTTGTTCGGACATTGCAAAAGAGCTGGAGTCAAAGACCCCTGACTTTAGTGAGGTCAAAGAGTCTTTAGATGAATTAAAAGAATTTAGCAATATGATTCATATGCATGGAAAGAGAGCAGAGACGATTATCCGCTCAATGCTAGACCATTCAAGATCTAAAGAGTCTGAAAAGTCTTTAGAGGAAGTGAATAACTTAATTGAAGAGAATGTTAACTTTGCCTTTCATGCAATCAAGGCGAAGTATCATGGTTTTAATGCAAAGATCACACTAAGATTAGAAGACTCTTTACCAAAGGCAGAACTGGCCAAGGGGGAGTTTGGTAGAGTGTTATTGAATATGTTCACTAATGCTTTCTATTCAATGAACTTAAGAAAAGAGCAGGAGAAGGACCCTTATGAGGCAGAGCTAATTATAACTTCCCTGCAAGATTCTAAATTCATAATTATAAAGATTAGAGATAATGGAATTGGAATTGAAAAGGAAAAGTTGAAAGATGTCTTTGATCCATTCTATACGACAAAACCAACAGGAGAGGGAACCGGTTTAGGGCTCTCTCTCAGTCATGAAATTATTGTTGGTGTTCATCAAGGTGAGCTTGATATTGATAGTGAGCTCGGTGAGTTTGCAGAGTTTACAATTAAACTTCCAAAGAAGTCCTAGTTAACACCTACGAAATTCATACCTAAGCTATTTGCCTTGTCTCTTGAAAAAGGAAGAAGAGTATTAATATTATACTTTGCTCCTTTTAGATTACAGCTTTCGAAATTTACATTTCTAAGATCTGAATTAGAGAAGTTCGCACCTTTTAAATTACAATCAATAAATGTAGCACTAGTAAGTTTAGACCATCTAAAGTCTGAGTTTAGGGCCTTACACTTAACTAGAGTAGAGTGAGATAAGTCGACAAATTGAAAGTTAACATTCGAAATATTATCACTTAGAAATCTATTCTGTTGTAGGTTAGACCATGCAAAAGAAGACTTTTCTAAATTTGTATTTTGAAAAGAAGCCTTTTTAATATTGCACTTTTGTAAATTGGCCTTAGCAAGGTGTGAGTGTTTAACTTTTATCTTATCCATTTTAGAATTTTGGAAAGTAGACTTTGCCAAGTGGCAATTGTTGATACTTCCTAAGTTCTCAAAATTTTCGAGAGTAAAAGCGTTAATCTTCTTGTTTTTGATGCATTGTGTTTTTGTTTCCATATGTCAATCCTTCTGTGGAATGCAGAGGTATCGTACAAATAAAATTTAGGATTATCGAGTATTTTTCTTTAGAATTCGGTTTTTTCTTAATAAAAACTCTTGCAAGAGGTGTTTTGACCCGGTGCTCCCCACCTTTTGGCCACTGTGTCGTTGGGGTGAGAAGAGATTTGTCCCTTCATGGAAAGGTCGAAGAAATTTTTAAGATCGTATAATAGGTTTTCACCGTTTAGGTTAAGCCGAATATGACACATCTTTCTAAGCTCAAGGCGAGCTTCATCTGAATCGTTCTTTCTAAGGATTGAGTCCAATGCACTTGTGAGCTCATGGCTTAGTTCTGTTGCACTATTAGATCTTCTAATTTTCTTCCAACCGTAGAGAAGTCTCTTGATTCCATTGAGTAGGGACTTATCTCTTGAGGGGGTTGAGTGTTCATCGTACTCACTATAATTCATACAGCGATGTCCAATACTTTCTAAGTAGATCTGTGTAGAGTTAATTTCTCTATTCCTAAGCTTTAGTTGAGAGCAGAGGTTTCTCACTCTTCTTTTTAGATTTTCTTCGAGGCTATCCTCTTCAACTTTTAAATGATCTATAACTCTTGGAAAAAATGAATCTTCTCCAACTTGATTTAAGAGGTCGTATTGATTTAGTGAATAGTCCTCTAATTCATGAGCACTCATCGCTGCTGGCCTTATTCTTTTAAAGCCCCACGGTTTTCCACTTAGGACATGAAGAGGCATTCCTTCACGTACCTCTAGTTCTCTAACTTTCACTGGCGTTGTAGAGCTATAGAGGACAAGGTGACCAGTAGGTAAGACTTCTTTAATCATGGCCGCATGACGAATAAAGTTTCCATTGGTTTTCCAGCGAGAAATATAGAAATCCCCTGGCCTGATTTCTCTTAGATCAATTGGATAGGAATTATAGCGTGCGAGTCCCTCTGTACCAATGCTCTCTCCAAGGTAGTGAATAAAGCTCTTCACCCTCTGGACATCATCTTGAATTTGGTCAAATTTGTGAGAATCACTTGTAATAGAATGAGCACTTCCCTCAGAGAGCTGAAGTGAAAATTGAATTCTTCTCTCAAATGCAAAAATCACCTGCGCGGCAATGATGGCATCTGCACAATCTGTTTTTATATTTTCCCACTTCGATCCGACTTGAAATAGGTTGACGTTATACTCGTCGGAGGCAATCCAATTTGAGAACTCTTTACTACTCTCTTGCGTCCAAGCAGATTGAGAGTGCCAAACTTTTGCCTGTAATAAAGGAGAGATGAATAGAGTTAGTAGTAAAAATATTTTCATGGAAGTATTTCTATATCAGCACCGTTGGGAACAAGGTCCCATATTTCTTGCATATCTTTATTAGAGACAGCTATACAACCATTAGTCCAATCAGTCGATAGTAGAATGGATTCTGCAATTCTTCTCTCAAAGCTTGATAGCCTTTGTATTTTATTTGGAAGTCCATGGATAAATATATTATCTCCTGGATCAACACCCAAATCTCTTGAGTTTTGACGATCCTCTTTATTAGGGTAAGAAATGTGGAGGCTTAGAAAGTATGAGCTCTTAGGATTTCTCCAATTGATTTTATACTTTCCCTCTGGCGTTTTATTATCTCCTCTTTGCACCTTTGGCCCAATGGGTGATTGACCTAACATAACGTCATAAGTGCGAATAACTTCGCCTTTATGGTCGATAAGCTCCATCACACGATTTGATTTTCTAACTTCAACTCTCACAACTTTGGCCATCACTGCACTAGTGAAGAGGAAGCTTAGGAGTAGGGTAAGGGATAGTGTTATTTTTCTCATGGGCAGTATATAACTCTAAATGGTGGGCCAAACAAGTTAGCTTGTATATTTTACGCTGCCTAGTGGCGTATTATTAGTGACTTATGCCTTGACAGGGTCTGTAAAATCTCCAATGATCATCACCTTTTGAAAATAATTATTATATAGTTGATCGAATCTATACTTTGGAGAATCTATGAAGAATTGGGCCTTACTCACGCTACTAGCTACTGTTGTGAGTTTTTCAGCTAATGCTGGCTTAAGCGATGTTTTAAAACCATCAAATATTCAAGAGAGAGTAAAGGAAGAGGTTGCTGACCTAGATATTTCTTTTAGATTAGAACTCTTTGATGTCGATTTATTTGAAGGGCTAGGAATCTCATCTAGATACAGATATGAAGTTGAGCCGTCTTATATTGCAAATTACTTTACACGTGTTGATCGTTGGGAAGTTAAGACAGATATAAGAGCAGGGGATATTATTAAGGATTCTCTTGATACTCCAATTTATCTAAATATAGATAGAGACCAAAGTATTTACTTCGTAAGACAATTCAAATCAAAGTGGGAAGCGACAAAAGCTCTTCCATACTTACTCAATAGATTACCAATCAATGCGAAGAGAGCACTAGACTACCTTGCTCCTGGTGACTTTGTAAGTATCCCGTCTGATATGACAATTGCTTTCGGTGCTTCTGCTGGATTCTTAGATCATATTGATGGATTAGATGCAGATGCTAATCTCTATTACGTTTTAAAAGGTAAGTTCTTAATCCACGTCTTTAGAATGAAAGATAATAAGGTAAGAGTTAAGCTTATTGCTCAAAAGTCGAATGGGATTGGAGGAGATGCTTCAATTGGTGCTGATATCGAATTCTTCGGAGTATCAATTTTAGATAAGCAAATTAAAAAGATTTTCGAGCTAGACGCTCTTGAAATTGGAATGGGAAAAGGGAAAGGTTCTCAATTCTTAATAGATTATATTTTTGACTTAAACGATGAAAAAGCTAAAGAGGCTTATAACTCAATTCTCTCTTCGACATACAAGTTTAAAGATCTTGCAATTTTCCAAGAATTTGCAAATGAAAGAGAGCTTGAAATTAGATTACTATCTTCTTATGAAAAAGCAGATCAACTATCTAAAGAAGATGTTGATTTGAAAGAGAAGAGAGTCGAAAGAGTATTTAAAGGAACAAATAACTATGATTACGATAATAGTAAATTGAAGCTTGGAATGTTATTGGCCAGCTTTGATAGAGATGTATCGTATACAGAAAATCTTGTTTCATACGATGCTAATGATGGTGAGAAGCACTTCTTCTTCTACCCAATTCATACGAAATCAAAGAGTCAGCAAATTGGAATCAGTCCTTTCAAGTATAAAGAAAAGACTAAGCTTTCATACTTTGGTCTTGTGCCAATGAAAAATAAAGAAGATATGGGTTCAAACTTTTCAGATTATGGAGTGACTTACGATATTAAAGATAAGTACTTCAGACAAAGTGAACAAGTGAAGCTAAAGCAACTTGTTAGAGATAATATCCCAGCATCTATTTACGATGATATTGATTGGGCGGAGTTCGATGAGACGACAGCTCACAAATCAGCGAGAGGATTTTTCCAAGTTATCTTTAAAGCTGAAGCTTTTGAAGGATTACAGAATATTTCATATGATGATTTACATAGTAAGCTTGTAGAGTTTTATAAGAATAGAAAGAGACTTGTTGCTGGACCTGTTCATGGTGTTTGGAGAAGAATTTGGAGAACAATCACAATTCTTGGAATAACTGAGAGAATGTCGATTAAAAAAGTTGCTAAAGCTCTACACTCTGCAATGACAGATGTTGATCTAGGAGCAAAAGAGAGAGTTAGAAAATTACTTTCAATAAGAGAGAACGATCTCTTTGAAAAAGTGGGAATAGGTTTTTTAATTAGTCTTCTTCCTCAAGACAGTTTAGAAAACAAGATTTTTATCACATTAAATCTTCATGCTAGAGAAACTGAGAACGTAACATTGAAGTATGGAGATCAGAAGTTTTCTAAGATATATGAGGAACTTCGCTTTGCTCATGGGGCTATAAACGATCGCTCATGGGACTTAAGGGTTGCAAACGAGCAAGACTTATCAATGGAAGAAGAAGCACTTTTATTAAAATAACTTGAGGGCCTTAGGGCCCTTTTTTATTTGTCCTTGAGTTTTAAAAGTGGCATATTTTAAATATGGAAAACTTAAGTAAATTCGATATATCAAACGATCCTATAGAAACATTTGAGAATTGGTTCAACAAGGCAAAAGAGCTTGATACTTACGCCGATGCTTTTTCTCTGGCTACCTCTGACTCAAAGGGGGATGTGAGTGTTCGCTACTTACTCTTTAAAGGTATTGTAGATGGAGGATTCTCATTCTATACAAATTATAATAGTCCTAAGGCAGAGCAATTAGAGGAAAATCCTAGGGCCTCAATGGCATTCTTTTGGAAGAACTTTGCTAGACAAGTTCGCGTAAAAGGTAATGTCAGCAGAACTACTCTTGAGCAATCAAAGAAATACTTTGAAGGACGTGCTAGAGAGAGTCAAATCGCATCATATATATCTGATCAAAGTAAAAGGATAGAGAGTAGAGAAGAACTCTTAAAGTTACATAGTGAAAAAGTATCAGAGCTAGAGGGAAAAGACATTCCGTATCCGAGTAATTGGGGTGGTTATGTTATTGATCCAACAGAGATTGAGTTTTTTATCTATGGAGAATTTAGGTTAAATGATAGAATTTTATTTAAACGAAATTCTAATAACGCTTGGGATATAGAGAGACTTCAGCCTTAACCTATGAAAAATGTGATTAAAAAACTAGCTTTCATTTCTATCTTTCTTTTCAGTACTCATGTGTCGGCAGTAAACTTCTATGGGGGAGTTGGCTATAGCTATAATATACTCTCTGCCGAAAGTGACTTTTGGAATGGTGGGGATGGTGGAGATCCATTCTTTATTTTAGGAGCAAAATTTAACAGACTTGCACTAGAGCTTTCTTATAGATCACTTACTTTAAATAATATACACACGGCCTCTGGTGGAACTTTTGATGTCGATGTCAAAGACTCAATGATGACTCTTGGGCTCAGGTATGATTTAAATTTATTTTCACATATTAATTTTGGTATTGTTCGCCACAGTGTTGAGACGGAGTATACGACTACTGCTAGTTCTAGACTCAATACTTCCTCAATTGATGGTAGCGCAATAAGTTTCTTTGTGGGGGGAGGTCTTTTTGGTCCTCTCTTTATTCAAGATTTAAAGTGGATCATTGACCTCAATTATTACCACCGAAACACTTCTTTCGGTATATTTGCCCTAGAAACCGGCATATTCTACAGTTTTTATAGTTTCTAAAGTTAATTTTTCTTAAAAAAATATAATCGACCGATCAGTTATTGAACCTTGTTAGAAATCTTTAAATAAAGGTATCAAAAGTGATGGTTTGGAATTTTAGAAAAGCTTTAACATTAATGAGTTTACTAACTCTCTTCGCTGCATGTAACTCGGCGAAGGAGTCTGTTGAAGTTGTTGACCAAGGAAGGTTTAATCGCCCGCCTGTCTCTACTCCCGATGATCCTACAAATGATGATATTTCTCTTGTAAACTCTCTTGTTGCAATAACTAGGGAGCGTCTTGCTCCCAGTGATCAGGCCATTATAACTTTTACTGCAAGAGACTCTGATGGTGTGGCCATAAATGAAGGTGGTCTTGATGTGGACTTCTCATTAGTTGGAGATGGAACTTCAACAGGAACTTTCTCGGCCACTGTAGATACTGGAAATGGAGTGTATAAAGCTACACTAACTGGAATTGATTATGGATCTAAGAATACCATAAGAGTAGAAGTTGAGGGGAGTACTCTCATCTTTGTACAACCCCTACAATTACAAGTGATAAGCGGTGACTACTATAGAGAAATTGATTTAGATAATTCTACGGATCAAGATGAGTTTCAAATTGAAGTTAACCTGACAACTTCAAACTTTGACTACTCTAATGCTGAATCAGCAGGTGAGGATATTAGATTTTTTGATGAAGACTTTAATGAACAAGATTTTTGGATTGAAAATTGGGACAATACTGGAGACTCAAAAATCTGGGTGAAGGTCCAAAACTCAGGAACAGATAAATTACTTTTAGTGTATGGAAATAATTCTCTTGCGAGTGCATCTAGTAGAGAAGGTGTTTTTTCATATGATGTTAATAAAGATATTTACTATGAACTCTCTCAAGTTGCGGGTCCAAGAAATTATGGAATCTCGTCTTATATTAGTAATAATAACGTAGATGTCCTCACTAATGCAGGCTACTCATCTCAAACGATATCTCCGGTTGCAGCGACAACATACTCAAATGTCATAAGTGGTCTGATCGGTGTTGACGGACCAATCTCTGGAAGGTTTCTTACATTCAATGATGGAGCTGATACTGTAGCCCCTCTAAGCTTTGCTTCAACAACTTTGGCCTATCCAAAGTCGAGAGGAACAGATGATTGGGATATTTATAATCCAAACTCTGTAACTGCTAATTTTACACTTTCTAATTATGATAGCTCTGGAAACTTAGTGAACTCTAATAGCTATTCACTTGCAGCTGGTGCTGAACTTCATATCGATTACGACGTATCAAAAATGGGATTAATTGAAAGTGATTATCCTCTTCTAGGTTTATATTATCAGTCTAATTCAAATGATGCAGTAGTCATGATGAAGCCATCGACAGATATAATTGGTCCAGCTGCCACAAGTGGGTCTATTGCTATTGTGGAAGACGGGACAAATGGAACGATCTACTACACTAATGGAACAACTCAAGCATTCTCTGGTGATAAGGGAGATGTCATAGACTTCTCTGGTGGAGGAAGTCAAAATAGTGCAACTGGACTTCGTGTTATTGCCACTAAGGGAGTAAGTGCAGTTTCCCAAGCAGATAGTGATGGTTCTGAGTCAGCATCATTTTGGCCAATTGAAGAATTAAATAACGACTATATTGTTCCAGCAAGCTCGCAGTATGTAGTCATCATTTGTCCTGAAACAGTAAATATCACCCTCACTGATCCAGGTGGAAATGACAACTCAGGAGTTTGTGTACCTGCTGGTGGCAATAACCCTGGAGTTATTTCATTTGGTAGTGCAACTGTTGTTAGTTTTCAAGATGGAACGAGAGTTTCCGGGGATGCTAACTTTTTCATGTACTACGAGTATGAAGATGAAGATGAAACAAATGTCGTCTCGTGGAAGCAGGCCAGGTCCTATTCCCCTGTTCCGGTATCTACTAGTGTAGGAGCAGAGCAGAGTTGGGATTAATTTGAAAACTTAATTCCGACCTTAAAGACTGAAGAATCATCTTCTGCTTGTCTAATACTTACAACCTCTCCAGACATTTTCTTTGGAGCTTCTTTAGCATTTATTGCAACGACTTGGATAAGATCACCGATGTCAAACTCTGAAGGGTCAATGACCTTAATACCCATTCCTCCTGATGACATATCGTAGAGGGGGAAGCTTTCTTGGTGAGCGTATTCACCACTTAATAGAAGTCTTTTAATCGTAACTTGCTGTTGACCCTGGGGTTGTACTCTAGGAGCATTTCTTAGATGCTTGAATTTATCTTCATTTTCTTTTTCGACCAATTCAATATTCTTTAGAAAATCATTGGAGACTTTTAAGATGCGATTTGGAATTGGAAAGATAATCATATCTTTAGTTAAGTCTCTTGCGCTGAACTTAAAGGCAAGCGATTTTTGTGCGTTAAAAAAGAAGAACTCATCTATAGAAGTAAACTTGAAGCCCTTTGAGCTACAAGGAGCGATGTGAACGACTTGCTTAATCAAATCAACCTTTCTCACGACAGCATATTGAACAACACGTTTTTCATCCTTTCGCTGCCAGAGCCAAATTTTGGCCTTACTTTGATTGAGAACTCTAAAGAAAGAGTGAATCTCAAATTCATCGTGAATGGATTCACCATCTTGAATCATTTTTTCTCCTATAGCTCTATTATTGCTTAAAAGAGAAAAATGGTCTATCGGGAATTTATGAAACTTCTTTCAATTTCTCCTTTTTTTCTTGATTCTTAAAGTATTCATTCATAGCGCTTGGAATTTCTTGAAAGAAGTCATCATGTCTAAAGCGGATGGACTCTATTTGCTCACCACTTATACTTGCATCTTTGAAGACCTTTTCAATTCTGTAGATTGGCCCAGCGATTCTATGAGAGAAAAAGAGCCCGAAAGTGCATAATGCTACTGATAGGATTGTTGAACTAATTAGAAAAACTAGTGTCATGAACTCTTGTTGTTCCATGAGTAGACGATAGAATGGGTGATTACTTGGAAGGTTTAGAGTTTCACCGTAATTCATAAACTTATTGAAGAAAACCCAGTTTGCTCCATGCATGATTCCCATAGAGAGTATGACCGATGCTAAAATAAAGCCCATAAACTTCTTTTGAAAAGGAGGGTTTATTAGAAACTTTCTTCCCTGAAAGAGTAGTTTATAAACTTTATTTCTTTCTAAGTTCTCATTCATTTCATACTCCATTTATAGTTCAAAGCCTGAGAGCATCTCTTCGACTTCTTCTTGAGTGTAGTCTAGTTCAAGAAGCTTCTCTTCTAAATCAATGCTCTGGTCTTCTGCTGCTTGAAGAAATTCTAATTGAGCATCCTCTGGTAACTCTTCAAACTCCATTGGCGCCTTCTTCTCAATTTCTTTTTCGCTCTCATGTAGCTTCTCAAGCCTTGCTAATTTATCTTCTTTTTCTTCTTTCTCTTGAGTTAGAACGTTTTTGAAGCTTAAAATTTCTTTTTTAAATTCTCTTGTCTTAGAAAAATTAGTAATTGCAACAATTGAGTCCCTATCAAATCCAATATCTTCAAAGACTATATCCTTTTGAAAGTCTCTGAGTTCAAAGTTCTCTCTTATGACAAAGTAGTAGAGAAGCTCTAGGTCTAAGTAGACTAAGGGAGTGCTTTGTGTCTTTAATTCCTTATTAAGCTTTCCAATATTTCTTTTAATATCTTTAAGTAATAGTAAATTATCTTTAGATGCATAGAATTCTTCAATAAAGGAGATCACTAATGAATCCTTTTCTTTGTTGAGATCTCTTTCCTGAGGAGTTGAGCTAACTTGACGGGAGTTTGATTTATTCTTTGATTCTTCTAGGTCATTTAGTGTGTTGAGTAGAGCAATTGTTTTCTTCTTATCTTCCGAAAGAAGAGACTCGTGAGTGTTGACCTTATCTTTTAGGTCCTTATAGGAAAGATATGAGTATGTCCTTAAGCATAGACAGAATACAAATAATCCAAATGTAGATATGGACAGCTTCTTCATCTCGTTAATACCCCAGTTCTGTCCTACAGCATAAAGGAATAGGGGATTCGGGCAATAGTTGGAGAAGGGTGATTTAAGTTATTGGTTTAACTAAAATGAAGAAGAGACAATGCCTTTAAAAATAGGCATTGTCTTCTTGGAGGTGGCAGTATTTCTTGGTATTTACTTAGAGTCCTTCTTCTGTAGTTCGAAGATAATCTCAACTCTTTGTGAAGATTCACAGTCATATATTCCGCATTCTCGTGCTTGAATACTTGCTGGTCCTCGAGGCTTCATTCTAGGCTCAGAAAATGACTTTCCTGAGATAACTAGCTTTGAGCGTATTTCATTTCTATGTGGTAACTCGAAGTTATTATCGGTGATAGCTCGCGCCACTGATTTTGCTCTTTGAATACTGATATCCATATTATCTTGGAAGGCCTTTGGGTCTGCATCGATTGGGTCTACATACTTACCTTTATAAATAGGAGAAGAGTGACCAATAATATGAATTCTTTCTAATCTATCTTTAAGTTCATCTTTAGAGAATATCTCTTTGCTATATGCACCTATTATAGATTGAAGCTTCGTTCTAGTCGTTTCTGTCATCTCATACTGACCAGAGTTAAAAAAGAAGTTTTCATCTAGAATTAATTTTAGATGTCTTGGATCAACTTCTACAAGATAACCAAGATCTACTGATGAAGGAATAGGTTCATAGCTAACAACACTTGCTGGCATACGATTCACTTTCCCGTCGTAACTATTGTCTAATTTACTATTGGTATTTATAGCAGCGGCGTACTTATCTTGAAGAATACTAATATGATTAGTGTACTCTTCTTTTATATTTGAAGCATAAGTTCTTAATTGCTTATTCTCTTCAACTTGATCGTTGTACTTCTTCTCTAATTCATTATAAGAAATTTTAAATTTCGAAAGTTGATCTTGCGATCTTTTTAGCTCATTCGCTAGGAGTGAGCTAGCGGAAGATAGCTCTGTTTCATTTTCATACATATCTATCTTTTTCTGATACTCAAGAATAGATGCATTCTTTATATGGAGTTGATTTTGTAAGTTTCTAATTTCTTCAATATGCTTACTCTGAGACAGTATGGCCATCGCCTCCATCTTTTCTGGCATTTCATTAAAAGCATTTGTTAAATCTTTTAATTTGAAATTTAGTTTTTTAATCTTCTGAGACAGTTGAATATTCTGATTCTTCATCGATTTTTTTAAATATTGAATTCTCAAATCTTTTTGAACAATAATACCTTTTAGATCAGAGATTGTTTGGTCATGGTCTTCAATATTTCCACTCAGCTCTCTTTTTTGAAATTCACCTTTGATTTTTTGTGAAAGTGTTAATTCCTCAACTTTTGAGGAAAGAGATTTAGTAAGCTTCATATACTCAAAAATAGCTTTATTCTTTTGCGCTAATACTTTATCTATATTTTTTAAAACAGCGCTCTTTTCTCCATGAGTGAGAAGTAGGGATTTCATTGTCTCTTCATGAGGAGATAGCTTAGCACTAATGGCCTTTGCTCCATCAATACTTGTCTCTAAGTGGTTTAAGGAGTCATTGTTTTCAAGTGACTGAGTCTTTGCCATTACATATTCAGTACTAAAGCATGTAAGTGAATAGATGAGACTTAGTTTAATAATTTTTCTAGAAATCATATGGCTTCCTTTAATCATTAGGTTCTTATGATTTTATCGGAATTAAAGCGTTAAACTTTAGCACTTTTGTCGGATAATTTGTCGCAGACTAAGAGTTCTCGATACATACTAAGTATCTGAAGTTATTCAGTTAAGTCACAAAAGTAATTTTTCTTGATGTTCAAAAAACTCAATATTTAAAATTGTATTTCTAGTATCAATTAGTTAGCATTTAGCAGTTAATTTCTTTGGGATATTTCTAATGATTAAAAAAGCACTCTCTCTATTTCTTTTAATTCAATTAAGCTCGTATGCATTGCCTGAATGGGCCACGTCGCCGATGAGTTTTTGTCCTCCCACTGAACTCTGTGCCGTTGGAGAAGCAGCTGGCTCAATGGGTGCAGATGCAGCTGCTAGAAATGAGATTGCAAAAATATTTAGTACAAAGATTAAGTCTAATACTTCTGTAGTTACAACTTCTGAGTCTACTAGTAATGATGGTGTTATTGCTGGAGATGTAAGTGAGCAGACTTATAATAGTATTCAAGAAATGACGGAAGAAATAGTTGAGGGTTCTTATATTAAAGAGAAATTTCAAAGTGAAGATAGCTACTTCTCGTTAGCGGCACTTCACAAGAGAAAGACCTCTACGATTTTAGAAGATAGAATGAGTCGAATCGATACAGAAATGAAGTCATTAATTAAAGATGGAAGAAGAAGCTCGCTTAATAAGGCCATAAAGCTTTATGAAACCCGCAATTTTATTCACGATAGATATCGAATTTTAAGGAATACAGACTACACGAGTTCAATAAGCTTAAAGACATTATTAGATTTAAAGAAAAAGAAAAGAGAATTGGGCGTTAAGGTCTCCCTAAGAGTGAATGAACTTGATCAAGCAAGTGATATCCTAAAATCAGTCAAAGAGAACTTAATAGAGAATGATTTCATTATAAACTCAGATAAGGGCGACTACCGAATTGAAGTTAAGCTGCAATCAGAGCCTCAATATATGAAAGTGAAGGGTTTTGTTAAGAATAAGTTTATTCTAAGTGCAAAGAGTTTCAATAACTCTAATGAAGAGATTGGAGCCCTTAAGTATGAGATCATTCAAACGGGAAGAAGCTTTAAGCAATCCTATGAAAATGCATTACCTGGTATTTATAATTATATAAAAGAAAAGTTTAACGAATTAAATATTGATTAAGGAGTTTATATGAAAAGATCATTTTTATTTATTTTCTCTCTACTCTTACTTGCTTCATGTGGTTCTTCGGACAAAGAAAGGGAAGTTGAAGAAAGAGAGAATACTGAAATTCAAAGAGACTATGTTGTTAAGGATGCTAGCTCTAATTATAAACCTGGATGGATTGAAGATCCTGAAATTTGGGCCAGAGATAAGGGAAAGGATACTGCAAAGTATAGATATTTTTCTTTTGAAACTGAGCCGAAAGTATCAAGACGAATTGCTTGCGATATTGCCAAAGCAAATGTGAAGGCAGATATCGGTGGTGAAATTGCAACATTTATTGATAAGCAATTAGCAACATCTACAGAGGGGAATGCATCAGTAGATGAGAATAATCCAAATATTCAACCTCTTAGACAATATGTTGAAAGCACTCTCGCACAAAAGGTTCAAGCTCTTATTCATGGAGCAGCGATTGTGAAGACTTATTGGGAGAAGAGATCATATCAAGTGGAGCTTGGAGCAAAGAAAGACTTTAATGCTTTTACTTGTGCTGTCTTTGTAAGAATGGACTCTAAGAAGTTAGCTGATGCTGTTGACCAAGCTGCAAATTTTGTTGCAAATCAATCTGGTGACGAGGCGACTAAGTCTAATGTGAAGAAAGCGCTTGATAATGCCGCGGAAAATTTTAACAAGGCCAAGAGGGGCGAAATTTAATTTAGGAGATTTATAATGATTAAGATAACAGCATTAATGCTTTCACTTTTATTCGTAACAAGTTGTGGAAGCTTCCAAGCAAAGAGAGTTGACTCTGCTGAGTCTGATGAGAGAGCAATGGAGATAACTGACCAATGGGTTCAGGGAGATACTGAAAGAGTTGTTCAAGAAATTTTAGAAAATATTTCTAAGCATAATGGCTTTAAACGTTACTTAAGAAAATCTGGAAAAACGCCAACTGTTTTCATCGGTGAGGTTAAAAACTTAACTTCAGAAGCTTACTTTCCAATTAATGATATCAATGATGAGTTTTTAAATGAGATCTCTGCAAGTGGTGACTTTATTCTAGTTGACGCTTCTGCAAGAGAGAATATTTTAAAAGAAATTACTTATCAAAATGATGGAATGGTTGATCCAAATACTGCAAAAAATATCGGTAAACAAGTTGGTGCAGATATTATGATATTTGGAAATGTCTACATGAAGCCTGAAACGAGAAAAGGTAAAACAATTAAGCAATACTCAGTTAATATTCGTATGACAAATATTGAGAGTGGTTTAGAAGTTTTAAGAACAAGAGCAAAACTTTCAAAGTATTCTGAACAAAGTGGAAGTGGATGGTAAGAGTTAAAAAACTTCTCTTCTATTTTCTTTGTATTACTCTACTGGTCTCTTGTGCCAGTAGAGGCCGTAAGATCTCAAGAGAGTTGAGGTCAATGGTTAAGCAAGGGGATTATGCTAATGCTCTGAAGTCTCTTGAAGCTTCGGAGTTCTTCAAAAAGAACCCTGAGTCCAAGCTTCTTTATCTTATGGAGAAAGGCCTGATTTATCATGGACTAGGTAGATATGCGAAGTCCATTGAAGTCTTTGAAGAAGCGAAAACTCTTGCACGTAAGCAATATACTGTAAGGATTTCTAAAAAACTTAAGACATATATTGCAAATGAGAGTTCAGATATTTACTACGGTGAGAAGTATGAACTCTCAACTCTTTTCTATTACCAAGCCCTTAATCATTTCATTCTATCTTATAAAGATGAAGTTGATCATGAAAAGCTGGCCGAGAAAGGAGAGATAAAGCTCGAGTGGAAGAAGCAAAGTGATAATGACAAAAGACAATCGCTCTTTAGAGCAAGGGCCGAGCTTCTGGCATGGGATTCTTTTTTAAAAGATTTAAAGAATGAAAGAAGTGGAAATCCAGTCTTTAAAAATGATCTCTCTGCTAAAATACTTGGAGCTCGAATTCATGAAACAATTGGCACCTCCCAAGATAGGGAAATTGCCTATCAACTTTATAAAGACGCAAGCATACTTCTCATTAAAAATTATAACGCCTATAAAGCGTTTAATATGAAGAATGTTGATTATGTTAAAAGCTTTGAAAAGTTCCCTAAGATGGGAATGGAGAAAGTTGTAAAAGACTATATTTCAATGTCGACTCATCAAAAGGAACTTAAAAACTTTTTAGATGAAAAGGTTCTAAGTCTAAGTAAAAAGCTTAGACCAAGGACTTGGAGAAGAGAAATTGCTCCATTTAAAATCGATACAAAGAAAATCAAAACTCAGGAAACTGGAAATATTTCTATTCTTATTGAAGAGGGTGTTATTCCAGCTAAAATTCCTTCAAAGCAATTCTTTGGACTTGGTGAGAGCTTAACTAAGGAAAGCCCTGCTATGGCCATGCTCTTAGGTAGTTTTGCTGCTGACGTTCTAGGGCTCATGCCTCCCGCCGGAACTTACGATCCAGTTGGGGCCAATGTTGGAATGGTTGTCGGCTACGTTGCTGCAACACAGGCGGCAATTTCATTTGAATTGCCAGTTATTGAAGAGCACCATGCTAAGGGAAGTTTTGTTCTTGAGGTTTGGAGTGATAAGTCTAAGGTTAAAGAGAAGATAATTCCTTTAGTTAATCCGATGGGTGATATTGCTGAACAAGCTGTAGTTGAACAATCTGCTTGGTTATACCCTAAGCTTGGAGCGAGACTGGCCACTAAGCACGTTATTGCAATTCTCGCGGCCTATGCAACATACAAGAGTCTTAAAGATCAAAATGAATTCCTCGCTAAGAGTGGAGCGGTTTTACAGTATGTGGCGTCGAGTAAGGGGATAGAGGCTTCTGAGCAAGCTGATACAAGGCAGTGGGCAACAATTCCTGCCTCTATAAGAATGACAGAATTAAACTTACTTCCTGGAACTTACAATCTAAAACTTAGAGTGGAAGGTTTAGAAAATAGTACCAAGTCAATTGGTCAAGTAATGGTAGAAAGTAAGAAGAAAAAGTACTTTATTCAAAAGAGAGTAAACTTCTAAAGAAGCCCCCTTAATTTTCCGAAAGTAGATCAATGAGTGTTTTGTTTAAACCATTGATCTTATTTTCTTTTTCGCTGCTTATTAGCTCAGTGTCTGCAAAGTCATTCAATAGAAGAGCGCGCGTGATTCACATTGACGTGCAGGAGAATTGGGATAAGAGTTGGTACAATTCTCGAGAAGGAAAAGAGAAATCTCTTGAGAAGGTTTTACAAACTCTTGCAACATCAAAAACTGGAAGACTTATTATTGCCAGATCTACAGAGAAGGCAAAGAGTGTAGGAGCAAGTCTTAGAGATGTGATTGATGTAGGGAGTAGCTCCCTTACAGACACAACTCTTATTAGAAAATTCTCACCAGATAATCCTAGCGAAATTCATTATCAAACTAAATCTAAAGTATATTTAAATAAAGGTCTCTCTTTTCAGGATGCGGTTCTAGATCTTGCCCACGAACTAACGCATTACTCATATCGTGAGCCATTTAATCCTTATGTGACAAAGTTCACAGTGGATCAATTTGTAAGCTCAGTTATTGAGGGAAGAGGCGGCGAAGTAGATGCTTACTTAATTGAGTGTCGAGTACTAAAAGAGTTGAGGCCTAGTAACTTTAAGACTAGCTCTAATTGTAAGAATGTTGTCGACCCACAAACGGGAAATTTTTCAAAGTCTCTAGGCGTTGCTCGCTTTTATGATGTTGGAGAGTACTCTGAAAATTTTGAAGAAATTATCAATAAATATGGTTGGGAGAAGTCAAAGTTTCCTAAATTAGGTAAGGGAGAGGCTCTCTATATCTCATCTGCCTACGGTCTCCCATATCCTGTCGCCGCATTAAGTGAGTTTACAACCATAATGGGGAAGGCCTGTGAAAATGATTACAACCGACTCGTTATGATGAGAGAGGGAATGGGCACCAGTTCTCGTTCTCCGGCCTCTTTGAGCTTTGGAAAGTTTAAGAATCTCTACGCTTCTTACAAGACGCGTTGTTCTCAGTTTCGTCCTTAAATCTTATTTTGACAAATGATGTCGTTACTTGTTGCACAGCATTTGTCTGACTAAATCGGTATTTTTTCACGCCCTTACATTGACTAAAACCTGTGCGAAAGGTAAAAATTATGGGATAATTTCAAAAATCTAAAATTGAATAAAGAAAGGAAAACGCTAATGCAAGACAGCGTCGTTTTGATGAAGTTGGATGACTTCTTTAATTGGGGTCGTAAGAATTCTCTTTGGCCAATGACATTTGGTTTAGCTTGTTGTGCAATCGAAATGATGGCAACAGGTGCTTCAAAGTATGACTTGGAAAGATTTGGTTGTGGGGCATTTATGGCCACACCAAGAAGAGCCGATTTAATGATTGTTGCAGGAACTGTAACACTTAAAATGGCACCAAGAATTAAGACTCTTTATGAGCAAATGGCAGAACCAAAGTATGTTATCTCAATGGGTTCATGTGCAAATAAGGGAGGACCTTATTGGCAACACGGATACCACGTTCTTAAAGGTGTAGATGAGATTGTTCCTGTAGACGTTTATGTACCAGGTTGTCCTCCTAGACCAGAAGCTCTTATTGAAGGTCTAATGACACTACAAAAGAAAATTGCTAACGAAAGACTTCTTAGAGATAAGTGGGTGAAGCATGCATAGTGAAGTTGTAGAGTTTTTAAATGCGGAAGTTTCAGGTTGTAATGCTGTCGCAAATATCGCTGAAGTTGGTGATAGTGCAGTTACAGTTGAGCCTACTTACATAAAGCAAGTTTGCCAGGCCCTTAAGGGAAGTGACAAATTTAAAATGAATGTTCTTCAAGTTATCTCTGGTGTTGATTACCCAGAAGAAAACCAAATTGAAGTGAATTATATCTTAGCAAGTTTCATTGAGAATACAGAGCTAATCCTTAAGACAAGAGTTGCTAGAGGTGAGGGAGAGAATCTTCCAAAGCTAGAGAGCGTTTGTGATATTTGGAAATCTGCTAACTTTCAAGAGCGTGAAACTTACGACATGCTTGGTGTTGTTTTTGAAAATCATCCAGACTTTAGAAGAATCCTTTGTCCAGATGACTGGGAAGGTTTCCCTCTAAGAAAAGACTATGTCGTTCAAGAAAAGTATATGGATATGGTTGTTAATCCTGAAGACAAGATTAACAAAGCCGATATTGAATTCTTTGCAAAAATGAGAATTGATCACGAAGATCCAACACAGGTTTCTGGTTCATGGGTTGATGAGCACGTTTGGATTGATCAAGACTTAGCAAATAAAGCAAAAGATAGAGTTGCACAGATTAAGGCCGCTAAGAAAGCAAAGGCCGATGCTGAGAAGTCTTCGCAAGAGAAGGGAGAAGAGTAAGATGGATATTTCTAATCAAGAAAAACTTCACACTGATCTTTTGACTCTTAATATGGGTCCTCAGCACCCTGCTACTCACGGGGTTCTTAGAGTAGAGATTAAAACAGATTCTGAAACAGTAGCTGAGGCAATTCCTCACTTAGGTTATCTACACAGATGTAAAGAGAAGCACTCTGAATTTCTAGATTATAGAGGGGTTATTCCTTACACTGATAGAATGGACTACCTTGCTGCTATGAACATGGAGCATGGTTACTGTTTGGCCATTGAGAAAATGCTAGGAACTGAGGTTCCTAAGAGAGCTGAATATATAAGAGTTATGGTTGCAGAGCTTCAAAGAATTGCATCTCACTTAATGTTCTTTGGAACTTATGCCATTGACCTTGGAGCTTTCTCTCCATTTCTATATGCATTCCAAGATAGAGAATTTATCTTAAGAATTTTTGAAGAGCTTTCAGGAGCTAGACTTCTTTATAATTATGTTTGGATTGGTGGAGTTTGGAACGACATCAGTGATGACCAACTTAAGAGAATTGAAAACTTCTTAGTTGAGTTAGAAGAGAACGTAAAGAAATACCACAACCTAGTTGGTGAGAACTCAATCTTCATTGGAAGAACAGCCAACGTAGGTGTTGTTTCAAAAGAGATGGCATACGATTACGGAGCGACTGGACCTGTACTTAGAGGTTCTGGAATTGATTGGGATCTAAGAAAGAAGAGACCATACTCAATCTATGAAGACTTTGATTTTGATACAGTTGTTGGTGAAGGTCTTAAAGGACAAGTCGGTGACTGCTGGGATCGTTACTATGTAAGAATCATGGAGATCTTCGAATCAATTAAAATTGTTCGCCAGTGTCTTGAAGGAATTGAGGAAGGACCTATTATGGGGAAAGTTCCTAAAGTCCTAAAAGTTCCTAAAGGTGAAATTTACATGAGAACTGAGTGCCCAAGAGGTGAACTTGGTTACCACATTGTAGCTGATGGAACTAAGAACCCTTATAGAGTTAAAGTTAAGTCATCATGTTTTACACACGTTTCAATGTTACCAGATATGGCCCCAGGTCAGATGATAGCAGACTTTGTAGCTTCAATTGGTTCTATTGATATTGTACTTGGAGAGGTTGACCGATGAATACGACAACACTTACGACAACTAGACAACCAGAAGAGTTAACTTTTAAAAAATGGTTATTAAATATCTTCCGTGCAGTAAAAACTGTTAGTAAGGGAATGGGGATTACACTTAAGTATGTTTACGGGGTTAAGCCTGTAACTATTGAGTACCCAGAGGTAAGAGAAATTCTTCCTGAGAATTCAAGATCTCGTTTATTTAATGACGCTGAAAACTGCATTAGTTGTTACCAATGTGCAGTTGCTTGTCCTGTTGACTGTATTTATATTACAGCAACTAAGAGAGACAAGGACGCTCCAAAGTTAAAGGCCTCTAATGGAAATCCAATTAGATTAGATTTACATCAATACACTATTGATACGGCCCTTTGTTGTTACTGTGGACTTTGTACGACTGTTTGTCCTACTGAATGTCTAACACACACAACTGACTATGAGTTTGCTCAATATACGCTTGATTCAATGAAGTATGACTACCTTGCTCCTGATATTAGAGCTTGGCGTGATAGAATCGTTAAGTAATTAAAAGTATAGGCCTTCGTTTGAAGGCCTTTTTTGTGCAAACTTTCTTCATTAAATTTTCCAAACGATTCCTAACAAAACCATAACTGTATTTCACATTTCTACGGTGATACTTAAGCTTCAATTAATAAAACATAACTTTGGAGACTTTATGAAATCACTAATGACATTACTATTCTTATCTTGCGTATCAGTAAGTGCTAACACTGTTGAATCAATTTATAGTGCAGAATCAAAGCTACACCCAGCTCTTAAAAAAGAGATTGCAGCTGTACTTCTAGAAGACTACAAGTGCATTAATGCTTACGGATTAAGAGAACTAAACACTGAGGTTGTTGTTGATCGTGTTGATCAAGGTGTAGTTGATTACTACTATACGACAACTTTTTCAGCAACTTACACATATGACTATCACCCAAATACTGCAAAAGTTGTTGTAAAAAGTGCTAAGTATGCTGGTTCAAATCCAACTATTAAGTGGACTGATATTGAGTCAATTGAAGCGCATATTCTTTGCGAATAATTAAGATTCTACACTCTTACCCCCTCAGCTCTCTTTGAGGGGGATTAATCCTAAAAAAATTACCTTCATTTACATCCTCTTTGACGGTATTGCCCCCTCTTTGATATGACCAAAAGAAAAGGGGAAATTATGAGAGCATTCTTAATCGCAGTGTTAGCACTTGTGAGCGTGTCTTCAAATGCATATTACACAGCAGCTGCAAATTGTTTCTTAGTTAGCGGAGCTCAGGCTCAATGTGAAGCCTGTAACTTTGCTGGATACAGACCACTTACATGTACATTGAATGTGCAGGGAAGAACTAGTTATGGATATTCTTTTAACGGGGTTCAGACTAAGGTACTACTTCCTGGTCAATGTATGAGAGGCTTTGTGTACGCAAATAATCCTTATATGGATCCACTAGTAGGCGCATTTGGTAATGTAACTTGTAGATAAAAAAAGGAGCTGATATAGCTCCTTTTTTTATGATTTAGAATTTAATGATAACATCAAGTTTTGAAATATGTTCTCTATCTGTATTATTAGAGCTAGGAGAATTATCATAAGTGTTTTCAGATTTTACTGAAGTCATAGTCAAGGTAGATTCAAATGTCTCTGATCTATAACCAATTTCACCCCCGTATTCTCTAGTTTTAACATCTAAATTATTTGTGTTACTTGTCGTGTTCTCACTTGAGCCTTTTCCAAAATTCGCAATAACACCGGCGAAGAAGTTATAATTACTAAAAGCATATTCTGGGTTTAGCTCTAGGAAGAAAAACTTTGATTCAGTTTTCTTATCATAACTCTTTCCACTTGTATGAGAGATAGCAGTATCTACTAAGAATCTATTCACTTGGTAGAAAATATTTGAACCAATTTCAAGAGAGCTTCCCTTAGAGTCAGTGTCCGTCTTATCATCAGTTTCTTTTGTTAGGTATAATTCCGAAGTTAGATTCTTGTCATCAGAAACATGTCCAATACCTAGAGTGTAATTGTAGAAATCTAGCTCTGTTTCTAATGTAATATTTGAGGCGTGTAGTTCATTCTTTCTTGTTGTCTTTGAAATCTGTGCGCCTACATAGTAGTTTTTGTTGAAATTATAACTTCCCGCAATTGAGTAAGAAAGTTCACGATGTTGTTCATTTGCACTTGAGTGAGTATTGTGAAGATCTTCGTCGGATTTTTCAATTCCTGCAGCAAGTGTAAAATTATTAAACTTCTTGGCCGCGTGAACTGAGAAAGCTAAGAAGTCAGTGTCATAGTCAGAGAGTGAGCCATAGGCTTCATGGTCACTATCGTAAATACCTAGTCCTATCTCTAAATTAAAGCTCTCCGTCGAGTAAAATAAATTACCTTCCTGATAGCTTGTATATGTATCAGAATTTAGAGTGCCATTATTATCTCTATTCTTATTCTTATCCCCTTGAGTACTTACTCTAAAGGCATTTCTATCTGTCCAAGATAGGGAAGAGAGGCCTTGGGATAGCTCATAGCTTCCTGGTCTAAGGTCAGGAATGATAACTTCAGCATTTGCACCTTGAAGTAGTACAAAGAGACTAATTAAAGATAGTTTTTTCATTTTTTCTCCATTTTAACTTTTCACTAATTATAGAAGAAAAAAAATAGTATTGAAAAGGTTTAACTCTGAGCTTTACATTACTTTCTAGAGAGAAGTAGTCCTTTAAGATAATCCCCTTCAGGAAAACCACTTAGTGTGACACAGTCTTCTTCCATTCTAAGAGCTTTTGCCACACGCATACCACTCTTACTCGCAAGCTGTTCGATTCTCTCATTAAATTTCTTTCTTAGAATATGATGTGTATTTAAGAATACGACTGCCTTACCCTCATCAGATAAGCAACTCTCAATCATAGGAATAAGTTTGTCATAACTCTTTAGTGCACTTTGACTCTTTCTTCCATCACTTGAAAAGCTTGGAGGGTCACAAATGATAAGGTCAAACTTCTTTCCTTCATCCGCGTAGCTCTTAAGGGCTTTTTCAACAGAAGTAATTTTACTTTCATGATGTGAAGAGTTTAGCTGTGGGTTGAGTTCAATATTTTTCTCTAGCCAAGTGATATAATCTTTTGAAAGATCCACACTGTGAACATCTGTTGCTCCTTTAGAGAGAGCGAAGAGACTAAAGGCTCCAGTATATGAATATAAGTTTAGAACAGATTTTGCATTTCTAAATTCATTAGTAAGTTTCTTTCTAATGGCAGACATATCGCTATAGATACCGATGTCATACCTATAATCAAAACGTAAATGATAGTTAATACCAAATTCTTGAATTGTAATTTCTGTTAATTTCTTTTCAAGGTTTTCAAAGTTAACAGCGTCTGAAGTTTTTCTCTGTTGAAAAATAAATTTATCAACCTCTGGGAAGTGAGAGGCGCAGTGGGCCTTAACAATTCGTCTGATATCATTCTTAAAGAAGAACCAGAAATCACTATATATCTGTATTAGTGCTACATTTCCAAATTTTTGAATCATTAATCCAGGTATTCCATCGGCCTCTGCAAAGCAGAGATAGAAATTATCTCTTTGGTACTTCTCTCTAGCAGATACTCTCTTTAAGAACGACTCTTCTAATCTATGATTAAAAGATCTTAGAAAACCATTTGGAGACTCTGGAAGTTCAGTTCCGATTTCCCAAATTCTTGCTTTTACTTTCTTGTGAGTAGGGTCGTGTAACAGAAAGAGTTTTTCATCACCTTTAGGATTCTTCCCAATGAGAAGATTTTGTTTTCTCGGGAATTCTTTAGTGTATGAGTCTTCTGTAACCCAAGGGTGTCCCTTCTTTGCGTGTTTAAGAGTTGCAGGGTGAAGTTTTACCCTTGGTAATTTATGTTTCTTTACTTTAGTTGCCATGGAATTAATTTTCTTCTTTTAGTTTTGCAAGCTCTTCAATAGCATTCTCAGTCATGAAGAGAAGCTGATTTGTGAGAGCAAAAGGGTCGTTGAATTCTTCAATCCCAACGTCAATAAGTCTCTCTTTCATACTAAGAGTAAGTTCTGTGTAGGGATCGATTTCGTGACAAATCCCTTTGAGCTTTGAGATGAGAATCTCCAAGTTCATGATATCTAAACTCACCTGAGTAGGGGAGTAAAGTGAAGGATTTTTCGCTTGTGAATTATCTTGATCTATTGTTTTCATGTTGTTTGTTTATTCCAGAAATTCCTTTTAACGTCAATCGTCAATAACGATTAGACAGGGTAAGTATGGAATATCTCGTAGCACTCCTTCCTTTATTTTTATTTCTAAGACCTAAGAGTCTTCTTCGAGCTAAAGGGGAGGATTATAAGGGAGTTGTGCGCTTAATTGAGGGAGCAGAAGTATCTTCTCCGGCTGTAGAGGGGGAGCTTTATAGATTGGCAAAACTCTTACTCGAAGTCAGGAAACTCTATGGTGCTAAGGCCAATGAATCCTTACTTCTTTTAAAGAAAGAAGCCTTTCGCTCTATGCGCGAAGAGAAGAAAAATAAAAGTGTTCTTCACGGAGCTTACTTTCAGCAGTTCATTATGGGGATACTTATTTTAATGATGATTCTCATTACCAGGTCAATGTTTGAGACTAAGAGTGAGACCTACTTTGTCATTATCTTCCTTCAAGTATTTGGACTAAGCTTTCTACATATAAGTGGTGTGCTTTTAAACCGGATCTTTATTCGCGGAGGAATTATTCGTCTAAAGAATCTATTGATTGTTAAAACTCTCTCTGCAAGTGGGCTTTCGGTGGGAAGAGTTATTAAAAATATTGATTGGGACTCAATTGGTCAAACTTCAAATAAGCGCTACCATAGCTGGGATAAGCTCTTTGCTAAAACTCTTTCGCATTGGCAAGAAAGTGGGGATGGTCTAGTGGAAGTTTTGCCGGAGCTAGAAGATGAACTCTCGTTTTTAAGGGCCACGGGGCAGAAGAAGTTTCAGGAATTTATGAATGCTGCCAAATTTATCTCTCTACTTATCGCTGGTTTTCTCAGCTATTTTGTTTATCTCTTTAGTTTTGTAACAATGCTTTTATAAAAGGCTAATTGACGCTCTAAGAGATTGATATTTGGGTCTAGCTGTAATAGCTTAGTATTGAATTTTTTAATAATTTGACACTAAGCAGAGGTAAGAAGTGGCCCAAACAAATGATAAGCAAATCATCTATTCAATGAATAGAGTTGGAAAGGTAATTAAGAGCAAACACATCCTTAAAAATATTTCACTTTCATACTTTTACGGGGCCAAGATTGGTGTTTTAGGTCTTAACGGTGCGGGGAAGTCCACACTACTAAAGATTCTTGCTGGTATTGATGAAGATCACCTCGGTGAAACACATATGGCAAAGGGATATACTGTTGGTTACCTAGAGCAGGAGCCTACACTAGATCCAGATAAAACAGTTAAGGAAATTGTTCAGGAAGGGTGCCAAGAAGTTGTAGATATGCTTGCTCAATTCGATGAGATTTCTATGAAATTCTCAGAGCCAATGAGCGATGATGAAATGAATGAACTATTAGATAAGCAGGCCAAGCTTCAAGATAAGCTTGATCACGCAGAGGCTTGGGAACTAGACAGCAAGTTAGACCTTGCGATGGAAGCACTAAGATGTCCTCCAAGTGATCAAAAGTGTGGTGTCCTTTCAGGTGGTGAGAAGAGAAGGGTTGCACTTTGTAGACTTCTTTTACAAAAGCCAGATATCCTCCTTCTAGATGAGCCAACAAACCACCTTGATGCTGAAACAGTTTGGTGGTTAGAGCGTCACTTACAACAATACAAAGGTACAGTTATTGCTGTAACCCACGATAGATACTTCCTTGATAATGTTGCAGGATGGATTCTAGAACTCGATAGAGGACAAGGAATTCCATTTGAAGGAAATTATACTGATTGGCTAGAGCAGAAATCGAAGCGTCTTGCTCAGGAAGAGAAAACTGAGTCTAAGAGGCAAAAGGCCATGAAAGAGGAACTTGAGTGGATTAGAAGTTCTCCTAAGGCAAGACAGGCAAAGTCAAAAGCAAGAATCAAGAGTTATGATGAGAGATTTAAGTCTTCTCAAGAGAAGAGAAACGAAACTAACGATCTCTTTATTCCTACTGGGCCACGTCTTGGAAACTCTGTTATTGAAGCTGAAAATGTTTCTAAAGCATTTGATGATAAAGTTCTCTACGATAACTTAAACTTCCAACTACCTCCTGGTGGTGTTGTAGGTATTATCGGTGCCAACGGTGCTGGTAAGACAACTCTCTTTAGAATGATCACTGGTGAGCAAGAGCCTACAAGTGGTACTTTTAAAGTAGGTGATACAGTGAAGTTAAGTTACGTTGATCAAGGGCGTGCTCTTGATCCTGAGAAGACGATTTATGAAACGGTATCTGGTGGAACTGAATTTATTAAATTAGGTGAGCAAGAAGTAAACTCAAGGGCCTATATTGCTAAGTTTAACTTCTCAGGTGAAGACCAAAAGAAGAAAGTTAGTGAGCTTTCTGGTGGAGAGAGAAATAGAGTGCATTTAGCAGCAACTCTTCTCACTGGTGGAAACGTTTTACTGCTGGATGAGCCTACAAACGACCTTGACGTAAATACTCTGCAAGCTCTCGAGAAAGCTCTTGTGGACTTTGCTGGTTGTGCCGTAATTATTTCCCACGATAGAGCTTTCTTAGATAGACTCGCCACTCATATCCTTGCTTTTGAAGGTAATGGAGAGAGCATTTGGTTTGAAGGGAATTTCGCTGACTATGAAGAAGACAAGCGTAAGCGTTTAGGTGACGCGGCCGTTAATCCTAAGAGACATACTTATAAGAAGCTTACTAGAGATTAATTTTTGAAGATCTTTAAGTTTGGTGGCAGTAGTGTTCAAGATGCTACTGCCATGAAAAGAGTAAGTGAAATTATTCTCAATCATTCAAATTGTGGAATCGTTGTTGTAAGTGCGACAAAGAATACCACAAACGAGTTAGAGCAAATTGCAAAGTCCGCATCCTTGAATGAAGTGAATCTAATGCAAAAGCAATTAGAATCCCTCACCTTAAGACATAGGGCCATTGCAGACGACTTGGAACTTGATATTGGTCTCTCTCTCAGTGAACTTGAGAGTGAGCTACAAATGTGCTCGCAAAGTATTCTCGGTGATGGAGAGATTCTTCCAAAGAAAATGGATGCTCTCTATAGTTTAGGTGAGCGCTTCTCTAGCTTAATTCTTTCTTCATACCTTAGTATTCAGCACGACAGAGCAATTCTTCTAAAGGACATTAGAGAGATTATGATTACTAACGATTCGTGGAATTGCGCTTCTCCTCTGATCGGTGAAATCTCACAGAGAGTCCAACTTTGGAAGCCTGCAATTGAGGATGCCCTCATTGTTACACAAGGTTTTATAGGTTCTACTATAAGTGGTGAGACAACAACTCTAGGACGAGAAGGTTCTGACTATAGTGCAACTCTTTTAGGGGAAGCCTTTAGCGCAAGTGAAGTTTTTATTTGGACAGATGTTGCCGGAGTCGCAACCTGTGATCCGCGAATTGTACCAAGTGCAAAGTTCATAGAGCAGTTAAGTTATGATCACGCTTCTAGGCTTGCTCAATTTGGAGCGAAGGTTCTATTTGAAAGAACTCTTGAACCGGCCATGAGAGCAAAGTTTCCTGTTGTTGTGAAGTCAACTCTACTACCAAGTGAAGTTGGTTCAAGGATATTTGACCTCCCAAAGAGAGATGGTGTCGTAGGTCTTGCCCTTGAGGGGGATATCCTCTCAATAATTGGTGAAAACCTCTTAAGTGAAGAAGTCTCTATCCTAAATAATCTCAGTGATTATGAAATCTATAAGCAAACAAATGAGTATGTTGCTCTACGAATTCTTAGCGAAGATATTGAAGATTTTGTAAGAGAGGTTCATTCGAAGATTCTATAACGTCTTCGTAATTTACCTTCCCACTCTCGTGCCCCAGCAATTTTATTACAGACTTTACCTTCTTCTTTTCTAGAAAAATTATATTATCTATTCCCTTTGTAATTAGAGTCAGTGCCATGTCGTTATTCATTCCCTTAATTCCAGAATAGAGTGAGAGTAAGGTAGATATTCGATCTGGACAGTCAATAGCACTATTGGCATGAATCGTTGTTAGCATTCCCTTATGGCCAGTATTGGAGTTCAATATTAACGGAACAACTTCACTAGATCTGATCTCTCCAAGGATGAGTCGATCTGGCCTTAACCTAAGAGCGTAAGAGCAATAGTCTCTTAAAGAGTAATTCTCTTGATCCTTCGCTACTAGCCTGGTTGTCGTTCTATTAGGAGAGTTTATCTCAAGTGTGTCTTCTATAATCAAAGTGTGTTCACTTTGTCCCACCTCTTTTAGGAGTGAAGAGATAAATGAAGTTTTACCACTACCAGTTGATCCACAGATCACTATATTATTCTTTTCTTTAAAAAGCCTTTTTACAACTTCACATTCACTTCTATCTTCAAAGAAAGTCTCCAGTGCAAAGCTCTCCGTGGAGATTATTCGAATAGAACATTTATGTGAGTGAACTTGAGAGAGAGAGGAGTGAGTGAGAGAAACCCTAATATTAGTATAACCGATCTTTGATCTAAAACTCACAAATGGCTTTGTAATATTCCAGTCGACTTTATTTTGTAGACAGAGAAGCCTATAAGATAAATCTAAATCTTCGAAGTCTAATGAAATAGAGTTCTTCGTAATTTTATCTTTGTAGAAATACTGAATATTTTCTTCATCGTGAATAATAATCTCTTCAAGCCCTTCTTTTAGCTTTAAAAAGTTCATCGTTGCAATTGAGTCGTACCATATTTGTAAGCTCTCTTTTGGTAAGAGAATTTCCCAGTCTTCACCGAATTGTAGGTTTAAGTTACCAATGATTTGATTCACATCTGGAAACTTTCCTCTATTGATGGAGTCACGAATAAATGCTCTCGAAATTCTATAAATATCTTCTGCTATATTCATGGCATTCTCTCAAGTTGTACGTAGAGCTGTATATTCTTATAAGTTTCAATTTCTGAGCTAGAAGTGAAAAGCTTTCCCAGCAAAGGGATCTTCGATAAGTAGGGAAGAGAGGTGTTTTGGTGTTGTATACCTTGGTGCCCTATATCTGTAATTTTAAGAGATTTCCCCTGAGTGATTTTTACTCTAGATTTTGTTTTATTTGAACTGATTGTTGAGGCACCCGAACTTTGCATTGGCCTAGAGAGCTCAGTTTCAATATTTAGAAAGTATTCATTATTTTCTTTTTCTAACTTTGTTTTTATTTTGAGCCCGGCGAATTTCCAATTCGTAACATATTCTTCCTTAGATTTTCTAGTAAAGGGGATCTCGCTACCTATACTAATTTCCCCTTCATTATTAACTCTTGTTATAATCTCAGGAGTAGCAATTGATGAGAGCTTAACTCTCTTATTTTCAAAGTTGATTATATTCTCTCCGATAAAAGAGTTGAGATCGTTTCTTATTAAGGCATAGAGGTTGTTAGAAATCTTATCGAGACCAAGTGCTAGAACCTCACTGGAAGCAGACTCAAGAAGAATCAATTTTGTTTTAAGTTTAAAATTATCTAATGTTAGTTCATCTTGAAATTGATGTATTTCTATTGGAATTTCATGAAACCAATATTTAACAAGACTATCAATATCAAGATTTGATTTAGGAACTTTACAACGGATTGGCATCTGATGAAATTGGCAAATAATATCAGAAACCTTATTTTTCAAAAACTTTGGATAAATTAAGTTCGCCAATTCTCTTTGAAGTTCTTTTGAGATGAGTAGTTGATTATCTATATTGATTGATTTCTCACTAGACTTCAGAAGAGAGGAAATACTTTTAAATTGATTGAGCTCTGTTATTGTTGAACATAATTTCAACTTAGAAGAAGACAATTCAGTATCAATTCCCATTTGTTCAAAATTAAGGGCCAAGAGCTTCATCTTTGCCAAGCCTATCTTTGTTTGAATAAAAATATGATACTTCTTTTCTACCTGATGACTATTCCATACCTTGATCGTGCTAAAACCTTGATGTTTTCCACGAATCAGGAGGCCTTCCTGCGCTTTTCTATGCCTCACGGATAAGAGCTCTTTATTACTCACTGCGTAGTTTTCGAGGTTTGGAGTTGGGATTCTATAGTATTCTCCCACGGCAATATTTATATGATGGATATTCGTAGTATCGTTTTTACAGCTACTTAGAGATTTTGGTGATACGATAATTAAGTAGTTAAGGATTAAAACTTTGACAACTTGGCCCAAAGTAGGTAAAAACTTGTTTCTACTATGGGTAGAAATGAAATAAAAATTGAAGATTTTAAGATATAGGGGAGAAATCATGGTTTCTAATACAAGAATTACTAAAACTAGAAGAGCAAATAAGAAAGTTAAAGCTGGTGCTAAGAGAAAGGCTGCTAATAGAAACAAGGGAACAACTCCTAAGTTTGCGATTCACCAAGATAAGTAATCTAGATTAATCGTCGAGATTATTATGCACGGGTCCTATTAGCGGCCCGTATTTTTTTGCCCACACTCATTGTGGGCTTTTTTATTTCCAATAAATTCCAAGCATATCTTCCATGACTTCATTATTTCGCGAGAGAGTTGTCACATTGAGATCTTTATCAATACAAACATGAGTGGCCAAGCTGTGTTTCTTCTTACATGGACCTAACTCAACTTGGTAGAGTTCTTTACTTACTTGAAAGTGCTCATTCATAATTTTCTGAATCTGATTAAATGATTCAATATCGCTGCCTTCATAAGTTATAAGAACTAAAGGTGTATCTTTCATGGCTTGGACTTGAGATATGCTCAATGTACTAAAGAGCATTAATCTAAAAAATGATTTCAAAGTTCTTTCTCCTTTTAAGTGGTATTTCTCTAAATGGAATTAGCTTCCAATTATTAGGCTTCATTACAAATGTTGAGTAATACTTGGTTGGAATATCTAGCAACACAGTGAATTGCCCTTCTTCGTGAATAGTTCTTTGGAGAATATGAACACCCTGTATCTCAGTTGCACTCGTTGTATGTATAAGGTTTGCAAGTTTTTGATCATTTGGGATGATTGAATAAGCTTTTATTTCTAATCTCGTGTAACCATCTCGCTTGCTGATTACTTCTTCTGACTTTATGACCACTTCAGGAGTCTGTAGTAGAGTTCTCGCAAAATGAGAGAGTATAAATATCACCAAGAATTGAATACAAAGCTTTTTCTTATCTGATTGATTCTTTCTCTTTGTAGACTCTTTGAATAGTTCTAGAGGAGAACTTATTCCATTTTCTTTCAAACTCATTTAGATCTCTTTGTTCTATATCTCTTAAATATGTACTTATTTTTACGAATGAAAAAAAGCTTAAGCTCAGAGCAAAGAGAAAAATGGAAACTTCAAGTTCACTAGAACCTCTATTGCTCATAGCTCATACACCTTCGTAAAGACCTTAGGCCTTATGTCAAAGCGGTTATCCAGCTTAAAGGATGATTTGAAAATGACGGGAGGTGTTTTAAAAGATAATTTTCCAGATGTGAAATAGCGAAACTTTACTTGTTTCTTTATTGAAACTCTCGTTGTGTGATCTATATTCCTCATGAATATGAATTTTGATTTAAGTTGGTAGAAAGAAGATGAAAAGATGTTTATCTTCGTTACTTTTGAACACTCTTCTACTTTATAAATATCTCTATAGAAGCTAATCAGATTTATTTGTTGCTTGGCCTTTAGAATGGTTAAAGATGTTTTTGCTGCAGAAGAGACACTGGGAATAGGAAGTAAAGATGCGTAGTAGGAGATTCTAATATGTTTATTGGTTGAATTTATTTGATTAATAAACTTAGCTTGAAAGAAGTGAGATTTTCTCATGCATATTAATGAGTGTAGTCTTAGTCTATTCTTATGAAGATAAATAAGCTTTTTAACTGTTATAGCGCTAATACCACTTAGGGCCATTAGTAGAAAGAGACATAGAAGTAATTGAGTACTTCCTCTTTGATCTAGTTTCATATTCACTCTTTTAGAGAAAAGTAATTCTTAGTTTCAATTTTTGAGTTTCTTATATTGATGGTGACTAATTGTTTGCATTTAAAGACTCTCATTTTCTTATTTAAAACGATCGCCTTAGTCATCTTCTTTAGAATTAGGTGATGTTTATGTGATTGACACTCTGACTCCTGGGCAATGGACCAGGAGAAGTAGAGTGAGAGAGTTGCTATTTTAAATAGTGAGAGTGTTCTAAGAAGGTACAAATCTATCTCGCAGGGATATGTTTCACTATATCCTTTCTCATTTTTTCTACACGTGTATGGACACTTTCTCCAAATTGCTTCATAGCGACTAGGCAAAATATACCTACCAAAGAAGAGATGATTATGTACTCCATAAGTCCTTGGCCTTTCTGATTTTTTAAAATTTTCTTGCTCGCTTTCATATTTACCCCTTGAAAAGTTCAATGTTTAAGGGGTGCATGGAGCTTGCCAATTGTGGCGTCGAATTTTCTAGAGCTTAGGAGTGTTTAGGTTCGCTTTTTGAACTAGTGGGTAAAAATAACTACTGGTTATTACGATTGCATGCAAATTTAGAGGCGATTAAAATAGAGCTATGGAAGATAAAACTAAACTCTATGTATTTGCAAAAAAAGAAGTATTCTTAATCTTTGTTTTCATGATTTTGATTTCAATCACATCTTTTCTCTTGGGAGTAAAGATAGGGGTTAACAATTCATTTGAAAAATCTGGCTATAGTAAAGAGGACGTCAATAAAGTTGAAATACTCTCACCAGCAGAAGAGAAGGTTAATGAAATTGAAAAGTCAGTTAATTCTGATGATGAGACTTACAAGGCCCTCAAAGAAAAAACTGATATGGCCCTAGAAAAGAAAGTTGAGCAAGAGTTTTCTGGCACGGCCACGAATAGTGATTCAACTATGAACACTGACGTGACAAGTCCTACGAGCAGTGAAGTTTCAGAAGTTCCTCAGATGGAAGCACCTAAGGAGTCTTCTAGAGATAAGTTAAGTGGTAAGTATACGATTCAAGTCGGATCATTTCCCTCTGTCGATGAAGCAGAAGTTTTCGCAAAGGGATTTAAGGCGAGAGGCTATACAACTATAATTAACGAAAAAAACCTTCAGCATAAAGGTACATGGTTTAGAGTGAGCATTGGTGTTTTTGAAAATATCAGTGAAGCCAAGGACTATGTCATAGAGCACAAATCTCTTTTTAGCTCTTCAGAGTATAGATTCACTCAATTTGATTAATTTCAATTCTTAGAAATTATTGCTATAATATTCCCATAACTTACAAAGGTAATTTTATGGGAAATATTTATAGTTTAGTTATGGCCGGTGGGCAGGGGACAAGATTTTGGCCAGAGTCCACATCTAAAAAGCCTAAACAGTATTTACCTCTAGTTTCAAGTCAAAGTCTTTTAGCTGATACCCTCGACCGTCTCGATGGATTAGTTAAAAATGAACAAAGATATATTGTTACAGTCAAAGAGCAAGAGAAGTTAGTTCTCAAAGAATCAGCTGGTAAAATAGGACAAGGTCAAGTCGTATTCGAGCCGAGTGGAAGAAATACGGCGCCATGTATCTTGCTATCATTGGCAACATTAATGAAAAATGGTGCAAGTAAGTCTGACCTTGTTGCAATACTTCCATCTGATCACGTTATTTTGAATAAGAATGGATTTCAACAAACGATCCAAAGCGCCCTTAAGGTTGCTGTTTCTCAGAAGAGAATTATTACTATTGGTATTCCTCCTCATTTTCCTCACACTGGTTTTGGTTATATCCAAACAGGGGAGGAGTTAACTGAGACATCTCTAGACGTCGTAACTTTCAAAGAGAAACCAAATCAAGAGACGGCCATTAGTTATCTCGAATCTGGAAAGTATCTTTGGAATGCAGGAATGTTTGTAGCGGAAATTGGTGTTCTACTAGAAGAGTTTCAGGCCCATTGTCCTGAGATCTTTGAATTCTATGATGAGCTATATGCGGCCCTTGGCAATGAGAAGAATGTAGCCGAGGTGTATGCGAAACTTCCAGCTGAGTCAATCGACTACGCTATCATGGAGAAGTCATCTCGAATTGGTCTATGTAAGGCCAACTTTGATTGGAATGACTTAGGGTCTTGGGATGCTCTCTCTACTGTTGTTGAAGAAACTGAAGGTAATACGCTTGTGAGCGCTAAGAATCATTACTTTGAAGATTCTAAAGGAAATATTGTATATACTCCCGATCAATTCGTTGGACTCATTGGTATTGAAGATTTAATTGTCATTGCCAATGGTAAGTCAGTTGTTGTTCTACCTAAGAAGGACTCACAAAAAGTTAAAAATATTGTGAGTCACCTCAAAGATCAAGAATACGGAAAAGAGCTCTTATAGCTCTTTTCCATGTGGATAACTCTTCTCAACCCTTTCAAATACTTTATCTGTAGACTTTAAGAAGATATTTTTAATTTCGTCCCTTGTTGGAATTGGGAGTTCTAGCTTTGTCTGCTTGCTCTCTAGAAGAGTTTGAAGTGCTTGGTGAAATACTTCTGCACTTTGAGTTTTACTTGCTTCAAAACTTGCTTGTTGCACTAGAGAGTAAAGATCATCTCTTTTGAAATTCGTTTTCTCAATAAGATGATGAAGGTAGTAGCTTGATAGATAGGTGCAATTTTCAAAAACTCTATTTGAAATTACATCATCATTAATAACTAAATTCTCAACCGTCGAGCTAAGTCTATCAAGAGAGTAGAGTAGGATTCCAAAGGCATCGGGAAGATACATTCTCTCCGTTGAAGAGTGAGAGATATCTCTTTCGTGCCAAAGTACTATATTATCGAGAGCGACACTCATATGAGAGCGAAGCATTCTCGCCATACCAGTGAGATTCTCTCCGCTTATAGGATTCTTCTTATGGGGCATTGTAGATGAGCCCTTCTGACCTTTAGCAAAACCTTCAAAAAGTTCAGCAACATCTGATCTATGAAGGTGTCTAATTTCAACTGAGATTCTCTCAATTGCAGAGGCAGTCAAAGAGAAGATAGATATAAGTTTTGCAATTCTATCTCTTGGAATAACTTGAGTGCTATGTTCCTCTGGCTTAAGTCCAAGGGCATTTGCTGCAACCTCTTCAAGCTCTGGCGTCAAGATTGTATAATTCCCAACAGCTCCTGAGAATTGAACCCTTAGTTCATCGTTGTAGTAGTCAAGTAACTCAAGGTATCGGCGACTAAACTCTGCATAGTGACCTAGAATCTTTTGTCCAAAACTCATAGGCTCAGCATACATTCCGTGAGAGCGTCCAATTGTAGGAAGGTCTTTTGTTTCTTTTGCTTTGCTTGATAATGAAGCTAGAAGTTTTTTGAAGCTAGGAAGAATTCTTTCGAGAGATTGTTTAATTTGTAGTGTAAGAGCTGAATCGATAATATCGCTGGAAGTTACTCCAAAGTGAAAAAACTTTCCAATTTTTGGATCGAGATTCTCTGTAATTGAGCTACAGAATGCGATGATGTCGTGGCGAGTTTCTTTTTCGATCTCTGTAATTCTATTTACATCGATCTTGGCCAATTTTCGAATCTCTTCACTCGTTCCTACAGGAACTCTATTTCCTTCGAGTGATTTTAAGATAGCGAGTTCAACTTCCAAATAAGTTTTAAACTTATTTTCCTCTGTCCAAATTTCAGAAATTTCTTTCTTGTCATAACGACTAATCATTCGAAGGGCTCCATGTTATTGCTCGACGAAAGGGTCGTTCGAGCTTAATTAAAAATAAAAAGATAGATCTGCTGCAAAAGAGGTCCACTTTAGTAGAAGACTTCTCTCACTTGATTTTTCTGTATCAGTAACCTTACTTCTCTTAACATGGGCGAGGTTATAATTAAATCTCATCCCCCAGTGAAAAGAGTTACTTGTTCTATAATGTAGTCCAAAGTCAGCTTTCATACCTGGACCACTATAGGACTCCCCAAGTTCGGTAGAAGTCTTATTGTAATTTACAAATGCTCCAATAGTTTCAAAGAGGTTGTCACTTGAGAATAAAGTTTGTATTAAACTTGTTCTATAAGATAGACCGGTACCAAGAGTTGTTGTCTTTAGAGTTTGTTCTGAGATTTCATCGCTGCTAAAAGTTGGAAATTGTCCATTCGCGTCTGCAACTTGACTAAATTTTGCACTACTTTGGGCCCCGTAAAACTCCCACCATGCGCGGTCTAGTTTCCTTGCATATTGAAATTCAAAACCTGAAACATCCATTGCTTTCATAGGGTTAGTGTTTAGGTTATACAGTAGAGATACTCTAGAGCTGTCCTTACTTGTTGAATAGCTATCTAGAGATAGACCAGCTTCTAGGTCGTAGTTCTGAATACGCAATTCTTCATCTAGGCTCTTCTGATCTTTAGTTTTGCCAGATCTCAGGTATTTTAATTCTCCCTCTAATTCATCATCAGTCGGAGGCAGTGTCGTTTGAGCCGATGTTATTGGGTTAAGTAATATGAATAGTGTCAGTAATGCTATAAGTGCTTTCATTATTTAGAACCCTTTTTGCTTTGCTTTAAATTTTCAAAATTCTGCCCCGGGAAGTCTTCAACTCCCGCAACTTTTGCTAGCTCTATTTTGTTTAAGAGATGTAGAAATTTACTTTGTTCTAAAAGTATCTGAGCATCGGTCAATTCAATAAGAGTATTTTTGAAATCAATATAGCGCGTTCTTTTATTCATGTAATTTTCTAAAATAGTATCAAATGATTTTTGAAGAGTTGGAATCCTTGCGTCTAGAATATTAATTTGATTTTGTAAGTGTTTAACAGTGAAGTACTGAGATTTAATTTGTGCTTTAGAATCTCTTTGAGCCTGCGCTTTTTTGGCAAATGCTAAATGCTTAGAAAGCATAGACGACTTTGTTCTTCTAGAGTTAAGTAATCCTCCAGAACCCGTTAGTGACCATGTTGCATTGATTGATGCCACAATATCAATATTAGAGTTTCCCTCTCCAGTAGAAAATGTTGTTCTATTTGTATTTGGTCCAAAACGGTAGTCATAAGCACCAAGAGTCATACTAATTTTTGGAAGAGGGAGATTATTCTTAAGTGCAAGCTCGTAGCTTCTCTTTGCGTTTTCAACTTCTTTGAGTGCATCAAGTGTGTCGGGATTATTTGCATTCGCAATTCTAATAATTTCATCTAGAGGAGTAGTTAAGAGCTCATACTTAAGAGCGTCTTGAAGAATATACTTTGTTCCCACTTCATCATTAATTAAGTTTGCTACAACCTCGTTCTGGAGTTGCACAGCATTCTTGGCCTCTTGAAATTCATTCTGGGCCCTTAAGTACTCGGAGCGTGCGAGATAGTAGTCTTGCTTACTAACTTTCTTTAGAGAAATTTTCTCACGATTGAGACGATAGATAAAAGATGCGTGTCTTAGTTGGTCTCTCTTTATTCTTTCTTGCTCGTTAAAAAAGCTAAGTCTAAAGTAAGCAATTATTAAATCATGCTTTAACTCTCTAGAGTCCTCTTTAATCTGTTCTTTTGATCTCTTTATATCTGCTTTAGTATTTAAGTAGGGAAGGTAGTCTCGTCCCCAGTTAAAAAGAGTATAGTCTCCAAAGTTAAGAGAAAGAGCACCATCTGGTCGCTTATTTCTTGGACTTGAGTTATTGCTGCCACCTTTAACAGTTCCCAGTCTGTGCTCATCCGAAATAAGTGAAATATTTACCTTTGGTAGCCAGAAGTCTTCCCAAGTATCATCCCACTTTAGATCGAGAATTTCGTCATTATACTTTCTTATTTGTTGATCGTAATTCTTTCGCAGTCCCTGCTCTATGACATCGTTAAGATGGAGAGCCTTCGTATTTAATCGGCTGGAAGCAGATTGATCTAAAGATTGAACATAGCCTTCTGAGTGAAGTTCTTTAGGTGTTGGTTGGGCGTAAGACGTTGTCGTGCTTACAAATGCAATTGTCATTGCTACATTTAATTTAATGAATCCGTTCATTATCTGTCTCTTTTTCTCGTGTGTGTGAGAAAATGATACGCAAAAAATTTGGGCCTGAAAAGGGGAGTTTTTAAAGAATCTTTATAGGGTGAGTCCCGGACATCCTGTACGAACAATACTCTCTTCAAGGTGGGTGATCTTAATTAGAGAAAGCCTCAACTCATTTTTGAGTTTTCCGTAATTTTCTATGAGTTTAACTTTAACAGTCTTCTTCTCTTTAGGGACATTTTTGAGCAGTCTTCTATTTCTAGTAATGAGCTCCATGAGCTTTTGTTTATGAGCAACTTTTTGATTCCTCTTATTTAGAAGCTCTTCACATCTTCTGGAAATACTTGGGTCTGTAATAACAGTGTTTTCATAATCCTGTGCGACCGAAGAACTTAGGAATAGGAAGCAAAGCGTAAATATGTGGAAAAAATATTTTCTTCTTATCATTTTCATTATTTATAATAACATAGCTTGGAAGATTTAAACTAAAGTGTTAAATTCTACCCTTAAGATCACGGAGATGATTTTTGAATGAATTAAGAGTTCTCATACTCATTCCTGCTCGCTATGCGTCGTCAAGGTTTCCAGGCAAACCTCTTGCAAAAATCTCTAAAAAATCAATGATACAAAGAGTATATGAAAACTGCTTGGGCATTAAAGACCAACTTAAAAACTCTGTTGTTTGTGTTGTTACTGATGATGAGAGAATCGAAGAGCATGTGCTAGATTTCGGAGGAGAGGTTGTTCGTGTCGATGACGATGTGGCCTCTGGTTCCGAAAGAATAGCCCTGGCCTTGGAGAGATTCTATAGCGATACAGATTGGGATTTTGTTGTAAATGTTCAAGGTGATGAGCCACTAATTGAAAGTGACTTATTGTCTAGATTGGCCAGTTATCACGAGCAGAGCTCCTTTGATATTGCCACTGTGGTGAAACCATTTCACGGTCATAAAGCTGAACATATTGATGCGAATAAGGTTAAGGCCATCTATAGTCCAATTAATGGGCAGTGCCTCTACTTCTCTAGGGCGGAGTTACCTTTCTATAGAGATAGTGTCGATATTAAAGACTGGTTTTTGCATATTGGGATTTACTCTTATCGTCCTGAGGTCTTAAAGAAATTTTGTAAACTCTCTCCTTCTCGTTATGAATTAATTGAGAAGTTAGAGCAACTCAGGGCACTTGAGAATGGTTTTACCATGGGTGCTGTTACTACAGATATGACATTGATGGGAGTCGATGTTCCAGAAGATATAGAAAAACTTGAAGGAGTTCTCCGTGAAAGGAAAATCAAGTCCTAAGAAATTTATTTTTATTACCGGTGGAGTTGCTAGTTCACTAGGTAAGGGTCTCGCTGCAGCTAGTATTGCGGGTCTTCTAGAGAGAAGAGGGCTTAAGGTAAATATGTTGAAGATGGATCCTTATATAAATGTGGATCCTGGGACAATGAGTCCAACACAACATGGAGAAGTATTTGTTACTGATGATGGTGCAGAGACGGATCTAGATTTAGGTCACTATGAGAGATTTACTTCTCTAACTCTAAGTCGTACGAGTAACTTCACAACGGGACAAGTTTACTTACAAGTTATAGAGAACGAAAGGGAAGGAAAGTACCTTGGAAAAACTGTTCAAGTTGTTCCTCATATAACGGAAGAGATTAAGAGAAGAATTCATATTGCGGCAGAGGACGCTGAGGTCTTACTTGGTGAGATTGGTGGAACAGTTGGTGATATTGAATCACAACCTTTTGTCGAATCAATTAGACAGCTCGCTCATGATGTTGGACCAGAAAATGTTCTATTTATTCACTTAGTACTCGTTCCATACTTAGGCGCAGCAGGTGAGTTAAAAACAAAACCTGCCCAGCACTCAGTGAAAGAGCTTCGCTCGATGGGACTCTTCCCGCAAATAATCATTTGTAGATCAGATCGAGAAATAGAGTCTTCTTTAGTCGATAAAATCTCTCTCTTTTGCAATGTTCAAAAAGAAAATGTCTTTCAATCAATTGATGTCGATACAATTTATCAAGTGCCACTAAGCTTACATGCTCAAGGACTAGACCAGAGAATTGCGAACTTACTTGGAATTTGGGCAGCAGCTCCGAAGATAGATGATTTGGAAAAAGTTGTGTTTAACTTTAAGAACCCTCTGAGAAAAGTAAAAATTGGAATCGTTGGAAAGTATACGGAGTTAGTTGAATCATATAAATCTCTTGATGAGGCCCTCAACCATGCAGCAAATTCATGTCAGCTAGAGCTTGAACCTGTTTATATTGATGCTGAGGAGTTAGAAAAAGGCAATGATGAAGTTCTCTCTAATGTGCAAGGTATTCTCGTTCCTGGTGGCTTTGGTCAAAGAGGAACAGAGGGGAAAATTGCCGCGATAAAGTATGCGAGAGAGAATAAGCTTCCTTTCTTTGGTATCTGTTTAGGAATGCAGTTAGCAATGATTGAATACGCTCGAAATATTGTTGGACTTGAAACTGCTACGAGTGAAGAATTTGGAAGTGGAGGCGACTTAGTCGTCCATTTCATGGAAGGTCAGAGCCAAGAGGGATCAAAGGGCGGGTCAATGAGACTTGGTGCCTATGACTGTGAACTTCTCGATGGATCATATGCTAAGAAGGTATATGGCGCCTCAATTATTAGTGAAAGACATAGACATAGGCTAGAAGTGAATAATATTTATGCTTCTAAAATTAGCGAAGCAGGAATGGTTATCTCTGGTATTAATAAGGAATTGGACTTGGTAGAAGTTGTGGAGCTGAGTGAGCATCCTCACTTCATTGCTTGTCAGTATCATCCTGAGTTTAAATCGCGACCTTATTCGGCGCACCCACTATTTAAAGCATTTATTGAAAAGGCAGATCAGTATGGAAAATAAAAAAATGGACTTCTTTATTGGACCTTGTGTTCTAGAAAGTGAAACTTTAGCAATGGATATTGCAGGTAAGTTAGTTGAAGACCTCAAAGAGTTTGAGGGGAGAATTCAGTTACACTTTAAAGGAAGTTTCGATAAGGCCAATAGATCATCTATTGATTCTTATAGAGGACCAGGGATCGATGACGGTCTAAAGATTTTAGAGAAAGTTGCGAAGACTTATTCTCTTCCAACAATTACGGACTTTCATCATCCTGAACAAGCTGAGAAAATTGCAAGCGTCGTTCAAACATTACAAGTTCCAGCATTTCTTTGTCGACAGACAGATATGATCTTGGCCGGTGCAGAAGCTTGTGCAAAATATAATGGACAATTAAAAGTGAAGAAGGGGCAATTCCTAAGCCCGGAAGAGACAAAGAATATTGTAGATAAAGCGCTCAACTTCCTCTCAAAAGATAAGATTCTTCTTACTGAGAGAGGGACAAGCTTTGGATATAATAATCTTGTCGTAGATATGGCAAGCTTTCAGATTATGAAAAGCTTTGGTGTAAGGACTATTCATGATGCTACTCATTGCGTACAAAGACCTGGTGGTTTAGGTACTCAGACAGGTGGGAAGAGAGAGCAGATATTTACATTGGCCAAAGCAGCAGTTGCTGCTGGAGCTGACGGGATTTTTATGGAGTGTCATCCAAACCCTGAAAAAGCACTCTCTGACTCGGCAACGGCTCTACCTATTGATAAAGTTCAGAGCATTGTAAGGAAGCTAATACAAATTAAGGATGTAGTTGATGGAAATTAATCTAAAAGAAGTTGCTAAGAAATTTGAAGAAAAACTTCTCAAAATCAAAGTCGTTGCATTTGATGTTGATGGAATCTTAACTGATGGAAAAGTTTGGTACAGTGGGGATGAAATGGCGTGGAATCGATTCACCGATACACGTGATGGTTATGGACTTAAGATGCTAAAGAGCTTTGGTTTTAAAGTTGGAGTTATCACTGGTGGAGACTCTCTAAGTGTACTTAAAAGATTTAAAGAGAACTTAAAACTTGATTTTGTTTACTACGGTAATGAGGATAAGAGAGAGTCTTTTAAAGAGCTTCTTGCACAGGGATATGAAAGAGAAGAAATTCTCTACATGGGAGATGAGTTCTTTGATATTCCACTAATGATGGCCAGTGGTTTTTCAGCAACTGTTCCTGGTGCATCTTTAGAGGTGAGAGAGAAAGCGGACTATATCACATCTATGTCTGGAATTGGTTCTGCTAGAGAAGTGATAGACATCTTGAGATATGCTCACGGGAAAACTCCTGAGATACATGATCTCGATGGTAATCTCGTCAAGTTCTAATTAATTTTTTATAGGGATGCTCACAATAAAGTGAGCTCCTGAATCTTCTCTCTCAAGTTTTATATCACCAGACATTTCAAGTAATAAGTTTTTGGAAATACTAAGTCCAAGGCCTGTTCCACTACCAACTGATTTTGTGGTAAAAAATGGCGAGAAGATTTTCTCTTCCAGCTCTTTTGGTATTCCTCTTCCGGTGTCTTTAAAGTGAAGGTAGCAAGTTGTGTCTTCAACTCTTGTTGAGAGGTCAATCTCTCTGCGCTCCTGTCCAATTAGGGAATCAATTGAGTTATTGAAGAGATTGACAAGTATTTGAGAGAATTGTGTTTCCTTTATGTAAATATTTATATCTTTATCTAGTCCCTGCGTATTGAGAGTAATCTTATTCTTTTTTAATTTCTCTTCAATAAAGAGAAGGGTTTTATTTAAAACGAGGTCTAGGTTTTTAGACTCTAAGCGGTCTTTACTTCCTTCTCTAGAGAAATCCAGTAAGTTTGAGATGATCTGCGATGTTCTCTCAACAGAGTTTTCAATATTGGAAATAGACTTTCTTATATTCTCTTTTTTCTTTTCACTGTTGATCTCTAGTTGTTCAAGCTCGTTTTCAAGCATTGTTAGAGAGAGTGATACGATTCCCATTGGATTATTAATTTCATGAGCGACACTACTTGCAATCTCCCCAATGGCAGCAAGTTTTTGATTGTGAACTGACTTTGATCTTTGGGCCTCAATGATAGATTGAGTTTCAAGCTTTTCAGTATTGTCTACACATTGAATGAATATATAATTCTCTTTATTGTCTTGGTGAATTGTCCAAAGAGTATTCTTCCACTTTTCACCTGACTTAAAGTTGAATTCATCTTCAAAAATTTTCTTACGATCTTTTATTGTTGAGAGCATCTCTTTGAAGTCATCGCAATTTTTTAGAGCGCTATCTTTTAAAATATTTCCATTCTTATCACTGATCTCAAATAGGTTTATACTCGCATCATTAGTTTGAATAATCTTACCTTTGTAATCTAAAATCAAAATTGAAATTGGTGAAGAACTCACAAAACTTGCAAGTTGAGACTTCTTTTGCTGAAACTTATCAAAGACGGAGATGAAGTTATCTTCTATTAAATTAAACTCTCTAATAAAACTTCTTCTTGGTGTCGACCTTAAGTTTCGAATCATTAGTAAACTAATAGTATTCACGATATGTTCTAATGGAGGAGTGATCAATCTATTCGCGATATAGATAGCTATAATACAAAGTAAGATGGAGGTTAGAACTGTAATCAGAAAGTTGTATATATAAGAACTTTTAAGATTTTTAACGTAGTTGGAGCTTGTTTCAAAAGCGACCTTGATACTGTAAATATCATCAAGTTTTACTTTTGTTATATAGAATAATTTCTTATTTGATTGAATTAAGCTTCCTACTTTAGCAGAAGTAATGGCCTTTGCGTCATCAACGCTCATGACTCCTGAACTAGAATAAACATTGTCATTAATAATAAAGTAGAAATTAGTCTTTAAAACTTTAAGAGATAAGTTGTTAAAGAAACTTGCTCTATTATTTAGAATATATCCTGTATGCATAGTTGCAAGAATACGACCTGTCTTTCTTGATATGATGTCTTCTTTTAGAAATGCGATAAGGTTAGAGGTCTTTGTCGTATAGAGTTCAAAGTCTCTTTCAATGGAATGATTTTCTAAGTAATCATTTATGATTTGCTTCGTATTTAAAATATTGAGACTAACATCTGTAATTTGCTCACTCCCATCATATGATAGAAAAATAAAGTCCGCGTCAATAGGGGATGTGACTACCTTCTTAAGAACGTTCGTTAAGGCACTACTTCCCTTTGACTCTAATAATTTTCTTAATTCAAAATTATTCGCAGCTTCTCGCAACTGAACTCTCTTGGCCTCTAGTTGAGATGTTATAAATACTTCCGTTAACTTCTCTTCATCCTTAAAGTCATCAATCGTTTTATCTTTAAGTAGGAGCATAGAGGAGTTGAATTGATTATAGAAAAGAGGAATCGTCACTAGGGTTACTATGACAATAATGATAATTCCTAAGAGATAAGAAATTTTAATATCTTTAGATTTCTTCATTAGAATACCTAAAGGCCCTTTTCTCTAAAGAGCGGAGTTTTTCTTTAGAGGTATTTTTATCGATAATTACCATCTCTCCTGAAAAAATCATAGGAACCATATTGGACTTATTTTGAAGATCAAGCTTTATAGCTTCTGCTACAGCAATGGCACTATCATCATTAATTCTCATGACAGTAAAATCAATACCACTTTTCTTACTCTGTATATTATCAATCTCAGAGCTTCTGCCTCCCCATCCATTTAATATAAAATCTTTCTTATTTTTATATTTAGCTGCGGCTAAACTTATATCTGTTGAGCAGGAAATAATGAGATCAACTTTCTTATTCTTTTTAAAGAAGTCATTAATTGCGATTTCTGCACGTTTACCCTGACCATTAGTATAGTATCTAGCTTTTAAATTCCACTTTTTGCTTTCTCTAAGTTCCTTGATCATATAGTCTCCTCTCATCTGACTGACATAGCCCTCTGAGTGGTAAAGCACCATATAATCTCCTCCATCTGGGTAACGCTCTTTAATTGTCTCTATAATTTTCTTAGAACCTTCCTCATGATCAAAGCCTACATAGAAGAACGGCTGATTCTTCCCAAGTGTTTTAAGCGGTGTCGTTATATTGAGTAAGATTAATTTAATCTTTGAGAATGATAGAATTTGATTTATTAATTTTGCATGATCTTTCACATTTAGAGTAAAGATTAAATAGTCCGGCCTATTCTTAATTGCTCTTATAATATCTTTGGTCTCTTCATTTACACTTGAACCTGTCTCAACAGGAATAAGTTTTATATTAAACTTCACTCCAGAGTCGGTAAGTCTTTTTTCAAGTGCAGTAATATTTCTTCTCCAATAATCAGAGATCTGTTTGCCTGGATAGATAAATACGATTTGCGCAGTTTTGTTTTGTTTTTGGTTTAACTTTTTTGCATCTTCTTCTACCAGTTTTTTTAAGTTGGCAATCTTAGTTTTTTGAATAGGGAAGTTGTCGAGGTATTCTCTATAATGCCAATACTCATCACCGAGAATATTGGAGAAGTTAAATAGCAGCGCAAATAATAAAATCAGTCTCAAAATAAATCCTTTTTATAAGGTACTTATCGGAAGATATTGATTTTACTATAGTTTTTTGCTCGTACTTGACTGAAAGGGGCGGTTGTTTTAATTATGCTATATAAATTCAGACTATAAGGCAGAAATGATATCAGAATTAGAAAAATTTAAAGCATTATTAGATGACCAATATACTTGGCCTGCGCCATATTTATTTAAATTCATTGTTCCAAGTACAGAATTAAAGACTTTAGAGGGGATGGTTGAGGGTAATAAATTATCTGAAAAACCATCTAAAAATGGCAAGTATACTTCTGTTAGCTTTACCAGTGTTTGTAACTCTTCTGATGAAGTTATTCAGATGTATCAAAAAGTTTCAACAATTCCAGGAATCCTCTCTCTGTAGTACACTATTACTAATTCCATTATAGGAGATGTAATGAAGTATGATTATGCACTAGTTGTTGGGGCAGGGGCGTTTGGAACATCAATAGCCTCGGTATTGGCCAATAATTTCAAAAATGTAATTCTTAAGGTTAGATCAGTGGATGTATATGAGAGTCTATTAAAGGGCTCAAATGAAGTCTATCTTCCGGGGATTAATCTCGCTGATAATATTGTTCCCGCTCTTACTTGGGAAGAAGTTGATGAGAAGGCAAAGGGGAAGGTTGAGATTATCGTTTCTGGACTACCTACTGCTGGAATAAATGATTTCTTCAAAGAGAATTACGAGCGTTTTACAAAGTATTTTGAACAAGAGATTCCTCTCGTTTCTCTGTCTAAGGGAATTGACCCGCAAACCTTAGAGATGGCCGATGATCTCTTCTTTGATTTATGGAATGAGTATAAAGAGCAGTTTATCTTTCTCTCAGGTCCAAGCTTTGCTAAAGAAATACTTCAAGAGCAAGTTACGCTTGTTACTGCTGCCGGAAGGTCTAAACATAATCTTGAAAGCATTTCTAAGATGCTAGATACAACATATTTTAAAGTACTACCTAGCTATGATGTAAAGGGTGTACTCTTAGGTGGTGCACTTAAGAATATATTGGCCATCGCTGGTGGTATTATTGAGGGTCTTGGCTATAATCACAACACTCGTGCGGCCATGATTACTCGAGGTATTGCTGAGATGCTACGCTTTGGAAAGGTGTTCAATGCTAGACCAGAGACTTTCTATGGACTCAGTGGAATGGGTGATCTTATCTTAACAACTACCGGAGAGTTATCTAGGAATAAGACATTCGGGCTTGAAATTGCAAAAGGTAGAAGTGCTGAGGAGATTATAAACTCGCAAAGAACTGTTGTAGAAGGCTATAAGACGGCAAAAGCCGTTCATCTACTATGTGAGAAATATGCGATTAGAGCAAATATTTTTCAAGGTGTTTATAAAGTTCTTTATGAAAATGCTGTACCTGGAGATGTTCTTAAAAAATTAATGAATCAACCTAGTAAGTTTGAGCTTGATTAATTCAAGCTCTCACTTATTTCACTAATTGAAATTGTTTCTCCTAAGTCTATTAATTCTCCCTTTGAATTAATTACAAAGTAGGCGGGAACTCCAACGTAACCATTCTTTTTAAGCCAAGAGCCAATGACTTCATCCCTCTTAGTCCAGTCAGCAAGTAAGAGTTGAACATTTTTTTCGTCTACTAACTTTTTAAATGCACTCGTTTCGATAACAAGCCTTTCGTTTACTTTACATGTAAAACACCATTTTGCAGTGAAGTCGATAAATACTTTCTTTCCCTCTCCTGCATATTGTTTCATTTTATCTTCAGACCACTTTTCCCACTGTAGACCTTTTGCGTTCTTTTCTTGAAGAAGAGCTGATTGACTCTTGTTACTAATATCACTCTTAGGAGTCATTAGAATATTCGCAAATAAAGCAATATAGAGGATGTGAAAGACTGCAATCCATAACTTGGATTTAGTGATTTTCTTAGCAAGATAAAAGGCAAAGAAGCACAATAGTAGTGCCGTATTGAGCTTTATCATTACTCCTGCCATATGGTCAGTTAGCGATGAGAAGACATCAATTAGCCAGATAATTGTTAGGAGTAGAGTTAGTCCTAGAAATTTCTTTAAATTCTCCATCCACATTCCAGGCTTTGGGAGAAATGAAATAGTGGCAGGAAAAAAGCCTGTAATCAGAAATGGGAAGGCCAGTCCAAGTCCTACAAAGAGGAAAATCGCCAATATTGTAAAATTAGATGAAGTGAATGCAAATGTAAGTGCCGTTCCTAGAAATGGAGCGGAACAAGGTGTGGAGAGAATGGTTGCCAATACACCAGAAGAAAAATCTCCAAAGAAGCTTTCATTAGTTTCTAGTCCTCCAAGCTTTGATCCACCAGGTGTTCTAAACTCAAAGAGTCCAAATAAATTTAGTGCAAATACAAAAAGAACTACGATCATTGCCAGGACAAAAACTGGCGATTGAAGCTGGAAGCCCCAGCCAACTTGTTCCCCAGCGGACTTTAGAGCAATGATAGCAACTGTGAGCATAACAAATGTAGTAAGAATCCCTAATGTATAACTTAAATTGTGTTTAAGAATTCTAGATTTACTCTCTGATCTATGTTGGATTAACCCAAATAATTTTATGGAAATAACCGGGAGAACACATGGCATGAAATTTAATATGAGTCCTCCAACAAAAGCTAGAAGTAAGTAAAAGAAAATGGACTCATTAGCACTTGCTTTCGTTGTATCTAGAGTTGTAGGACTAGAGTCTTTTAAATTATTTCTTAAGTTTGTTTCTACAGGAGTGAGCAGTTCTGTAAATTTATTAAAGTTTTCACTAGCAGTTAGTGAGAAAGAGTGAAAGCTATGCTTAATAATCTCAGTTTGACCACTTGTAGGGTTTGCAAACAAAAAACGAAGCTCATACGGAGTTTTGAACTTACCATCTTTAGGGAGAGGGATTTCTGGCTCCATATATTCGCCGTCCCATTCAATATTATACTTGGCGTAGTAATTTCCTTTCTTATCTTTAAAAACCTTTTCTCTAATAAAATTAAATGGCTCGTGTGGAAATGGAGTAAGAATATTCTTAGCTATATCAATTTCTTTATTTTCTAAGCTCGAGAGATTGTAATAGAGAACTAGCTTATTATCTTCTTTACCATCTTTAGCAAGGACTAGATCTAGATGGGGAGCATTTGAATTTTCTCTTGGAAGCTTCTCAAATCTCTCTTTTAATTGATCCTCTGAAACCTCAAATGAAGCAGGAGTACTTAAATTAACTTTAAAGTCATTGAAGCTTCCTTCAACATGGGCCTTACCTGGAATACATATATGCTTACAAACAAGCCAATTAGAATCAATTTTAAATGTACTATTAGAAAAGTTCTTAGGTAATTTGAAAAATATTGAATACTGCTTCTCGTATCCAAAGGCCAGCATATCTCCCTCTTCAATATATTTCTTAGGTGTTGGCCATTCTAATTCAGTGAGACTTTCTTTCTTATTATCAATTTGAAAATCAAATTTTAGTGGAAGACCTGCGTCTCCAGGGTTTTTCCAGTAGGTATGCCAATGTGGAAAGTTTTCATAATTGAGTGCGAGGTAATAATTATCTTCAACTTTGAGAGTCGATATCGCAAATTTTACAGGAATATCTGGAATCTTATCTTCTTCTCCTCCAGAGGCACTAACCCAAGTTGAAAAAGTTAAAGTTAGGAGAAGTGCAACAATGAGTTGCAGTTTAGAAGTTCCCATTTGTGGATTCCTTAAAAGAATTGCTATCTTATATATATTATCAAATTATCGTTATATGCCTATTAAAGTTGAGAGATATCACCGAAAAATTACTAAAAATTTACAATTTAAATGTTATGATTGAGCCTTATTAAAAGGAATGTAGTAGTGAGAGATTTTCCAAAGTCTATAGTTTGTCTAACTGAAGAGAGTGTAGAGGTTCTCTACGCTCTGGGAAGAAGTGAGTTAATAGTAGGTGTTTCGGCCTTTGTTGAGAGGCCCAAAGAGGCGAAGAAGAAAAAGAGAGTTTGTGCTTTCACTAGTGCTAATCTCAAAAAGATTGTCTCAATGAATGCTGATCTCATTCTGGGCTTTTCTGATATTCAAAAAGACATAGCTAGGGATTTAATTGCTATGGGACAAAATGTCTTTATTGCAAATCATCGCTCTGTGGAGGGGATTCTAAACTATATTTCTATGCTTGGGCATATGATTGGCGAAGGGGAAAAGACCTCAAGCTATATTGAAGAGCTTGAGAATAAAATTTCGATGGCCCGAGCAAGAGCGTCTGAGTTTAAACATAGACCCAAAGTTTATATAGAGGAGTGGGATAACCCTCTCATTTGCGGTATTCAATGGTTTAGTGAGATTGTCGAAATTTGTGGTGGAGAAGTTATACATATGGATAAGAGTATGAACTCCCTTGCTACAGATAGATTTATAACTAATGAAGAAGTTGTGGCGGCCAATCCAGATATTATCTTCGCTTGCTGGTGTGGAAAGAAAGTCGTCTTTAATCATATTTACGAAAGAGAGGGTTACACAGAAATCTCAGCGGTCAAAAATGCTCAAGTTTTCGAATTGAAACCTGAGATTTTCCTACAACCCGGTCCAGCTCCAATAGTCTCTGGAATTGATCAACTACTTGATATATTTGAAAAATATCAAGAGCTCTATAAATAATCTTTAAGAAAATTCTCTTATTTTAGTCTACTTTGCTAAATATTTTGGCGTTTTGTCCGATTAGTTTAGAGAAGATTAAGGTTTTTAAGAGGAATAACCTATGTATAAGGCCATAAAATTAACAGTTTTTGCAACTCTAGTCACCAGTGTAACTTCATGTGGTTTCATGAATCATATCGAAGAGAGATCGGCACAAATTAATCATCAAGAGGATACAATTCTCCAACTCTCAAAAGAGAAGAGAGAATTAAAGTATGAGATTTCTAAATTAAAGACAGAGATTGCAGCACTTGAAACTAAGAACCAATATTTAAGCGTTCAATTAAAAGAGTCAATGGGTGAGAAACCAGCTCGAAAAATTGCTTCTGTTGCACCAGTTTATGACACTGGAGATATGGTTAAGTTTGATGTTTATAAGTGGACACCTGAGCAAATGCTGGCTGTAGCTAAGAAAGAATTTTCTCTAAAGAACTTTGAAAAGTCTGCTCAGTTCTTTGATACATATAAGCACCAATTTCCAACAAAGAAAATGGATGACCAATTCTTATTTCAAGCAGGAGTTGCTGCATTTGAATCGGGAAATCACTATGATTGGGCAATCACTAATTTTGAAAAATTAGTTGAAGCTTACCCAACTTCAGAATTCTATAGAGGTTCTAAGTTATGGATGGCTTTGGCCAATTTAAAAATAGGTAATGAAGATAAATTCTTTAGTGCAGCTGAGGAATTTAGAAAAAAATATAGAAACACTCCTGAATGGAAAATACTGAGTTCACACTATGAGAAAATTGTACAAAGACACAAAAAGAATTAGTTTACTCTCATTCTTTATTACATTTATTTCAATGAGTTTAACTTTTGCAAACTCGCCTGAGATGATGGTGACTTCTGTAAAAGGAAATGCCTTTCTTGTATCTAAAGGTAAAACTGTAACTCTTAAGCCAGGAGATCATATTTATGATTTCCAAGAAGTATATACAGAGGTTGGGGGGCAACTTACTGTAAAAAACTTTAAAGACCAAGTTTTTCATTTTGCCGGTGGTAGTAGTGCAAAAATCTTAAAAGGTTTTTTAGAACTTCAAAATGGTTATTTATGGGTACAATCTCATGAGAAAAATTCTGATCACTATAAAATTCAAACACCAAATAGTGTAGTTTCATTTTCTGAAGGAGAGGCCATTGTTGACTTTGACAATAGTATTGTTAAGACACAAATCCTTGTTCTAAATGGAAACTTTTCATTTGCAAATCTCTTTGAAGATTATTTAAAGCTTGATGTTTCATCTGGGAAGTTCTCTTTTATTTCTAAGGAATACAATAATGGAGCACCTAGAAACCCAACACCAGTTGGAAGTAATACTTTTACTAAGCTTCAAGCGCTCTTTGATAAGTCAGAAGTTCAAAAGAAGAATATTAAACCTGTAGAGAGTATTCTAACGGCTCAAGATACAAGAATGTTTAAATCTTCCCCTTCTCAGAAGAAGGAGAGGGCCATTGCTTCTATTGTAGAGCTTGATAAAGAAAAGTCTGAGGCCGAGATTATTTATAGAAGAGACCATAGTGCAGAAAAAAGTCTTGATGGTGCCCTCGCTGATTACTATTCTAAGAAGATGCAGACGGTAAATATGAAAAAGCCTAAAGTGAAGAAAGTTTCTAAGTATAGTAAGAAATCGGGAGTGAAGGTTTATATCTTTGGTCAAAAGAAAGATAAAGCAGCTCGCTCTATTGCTTCAACTAAGACAAAGACAACTAGAAAGCCAGCTTCAATAGGTATTGAGCCAGTTGTAAAGATAAAGAAAGATGCTTTTGAGTCATCTCTAACAAGAGAATACAAAAAGCAACTGCGTCACAGTAAAGAAGTGAACTCTTTAATTAACGAGCTAAAAAGCTACGATCAAGACTATAAGCAATCTTATTAATTCAAAAAATCATTTTATTTATTAGCTTAGCGTTTACCTCAGGTAAACGCTAATTAGCTTGACCTAACGGCACGATGAGCAAGTATTTCGTATCGTTTTCTATCCCTACTTAAGTTATAATTTCAACATCTTAAATTATCTATGAAGAGGGACCTCATGAACAATTTAACACCAAAGCTTGCTTTGACTTACGATGATGTTTTAATCAAACCTGGCTACTCTGAAATCTTACCTGCAGATGCAAATTTAAAATCAAAATTCTCAAAGAATATAGATCTCAATATCCCAATTGTTTCTGCTGCAATGGATACTGTGACCGAAGGAAGAGCAGCTATTGTCTTGGCCCAACAGGGTGGAATAGGTGTGGTTCACAAGAATCTCTCACCAGAGGATCAAGCAAAGGAAGTGCGAAAAGTTAAAAAGTTTGAAGCGGGGATGGTCTTAGATCCAGTAACTGTTTCCCCTGAGGCAACACTATCTGATGTCTTTTCACTTGCTAGAGAGAGAAAGGTTACAGGTATGCCAGTAGTAGATAGAGATAATATTTGTGTTGGTATTATTACGAGTAGAGATACTCGTTTTGAATCAGACTTATCTGTAAAGGTAAAAGATATTATGACCACTGGTGATAGACTTATCACTGCAGAGAAGGGAATTGATCCTGATAAAGCACAGGCCCTTCTTCATAAACATCGTATTGAAAAACTTCCAGTCTTAGATGAAAAGGGAAGGCTAGCGGGCTTAATAACGATAAAAGATATTATGAAGAAAAGTGACTTTCCAAACTCAAATCAAGATAAGTATGGACGTCTAAGAGTTGCAGCAGCAATGGGTGTTGGAGATAAGGAATTTGATCGTGCAATTAGATTAGTAGAGGCTGGAGTTGATGCTTTAGTTGTAGACACTGCCCATGGACACTCAAAGGGTGTTGTTGAAATGGTTAAGAGGTTGAAAGATACTTTTGCTGAAGTTGATATTGTGGCAGGAAATGTAGCGACAGCAAAGGCCTGCGCAGACTTGGCTAAAGCTGGGGCTGATGGTGTTAAAGTTGGAATTGGACCTGGTTCAATTTGTACAACGAGAGTTGTCGCGGGAATAGGTGTTCCTCAATTAGGCGCAATCTTAGAGTGCGCTATCGAATGTAAAAAATTAAAGATCCCTATGATTGCAGATGGTGGAATCAAATATTCTGGTGATATCGTAAAGGCCATTGCGGCAGGAGCTAGCTGTGTCATGCTAGGTTCTCTCTTTGCTGGTTGTGATGAATCTCCTGGAGAGATGATTCTTTACCAAGGAAGACATTATAAAGTTTATAGAGGAATGGGGTCTCTTGGTGCTATGGCACTTGGGTCTAAAGATCGTTATGGTCAAGGCGCAGTAGATGAAATTCAAAAACTCGTTCCAGAGGGAATAGAGGGGCAAGTTCCTTATAGAGGATCTCTCGCTTCTAATATCTATCAAATGCTCGGAGGATTACGAGCGGGAATGGGTTATGTTGGAGCGCAGACAATTGAGCTTTTACAAGAGAGAGCTGAGTTTATACAAATCACTCAAGCTTCTTTAAAAGAGTCACATCCACACGATGTGATGATCACTAAAGAAGCACCTAATTATCAAAAGTCGTAGGAAAGAAATGAAAAGCGAAAAACTTATAGATCGTAAAATTTGGATTGTAGATTTTGGTTCACAATATACTCAGCTCATAACTAGAAAGTCTAGAGAGCTAGGGTACTCTAGTGAGATTATAACTTTGAAAGAGTGTCGTGAATTATTTGCAAACGATCAGCTTCCAGATGCCCTTGTTCTAAGTGGGGGACCACAATCAGTCTTTGAAGATGAGAATGATTACTCTTTTATATTTAACCATCAAGACCTTCCAATTCTTGGTATTTGTTATGGTATGCAGATACTTGGAAAGTTCTTTGAAGGAAATGTAGAGAGGGGAACGATCGGAGAGTATGGACACGCCACAATTGAATTTACCAAGGGGCATGAGTTTGAAAGTTGTCCAGACAATATTAACGTTTGGATGAGTCACTCTGATCATATTTCTATTGTGCCAAAAGACTTTGAAGTTGCAATTAAAAGTGGGAATGGATTAATTGCAGGAATTGAACATAAGAAGAGAAAGATTCTAGGTCTTCAATTTCACCCTGAAGTTGAACATAGTGATCATGGAAAGGATATCTTAAATCACTTCTATAAAAATATTGCTAAGCTCAATGCTGACTGGAATGCAAGTGAGATGTTAGAAGAGGCCACTGAAATGGTCAGAGCTATTGGAGATAAGAAAGTTCTCTGTGCTTTTTCTGGAGGGGTTGATTCATTAGTGGCAGCGATGCTCTCCCACAGAGTTTTAGGAGATAATCTATATTGCTTCTTTGTTGATCACGGTTTGTTGCGTCCACAAGACTTAGGTCACATTAAGTTACTGCAAGAGAAGTTACCTCTTAATATTGAAATTATTGACGTAAAAGACTTATTTCTTTCAAAGTTGAAAGGTCTTTCTGATCCTGAAGAGAAGAGAAAGATGATTGGAAATACTTTTATTGAAGTCTTTGAAAAAAAGGTTCATGAATTTGAAGAGAGTCATGGGATAAACTTTGATTACCTCTTACAGGGAACTCTCTATCCCGACGTCATTGAATCTATTTCTCCTCATGAAGAGGATGGAAAGTCTGTTACAATTAAATCTCATCATAATGTGGGTGGGCTTCCAGAGAGAATGAAACTTAAATTACTAGAGCCTCTTCGACATTTGTTTAAAGACGAAGTTCGAAAACTTGGTGAGGAACTGAGCCTAGAACATAATTGGGTTTATAGACATCCATTTCCAGGACCTGGTTTAGGAATTAGAATATTGGGAGAGATTTTTCCCGAATCTATAACAAAGGTTCAAGAGTCCGATCAAATTCTCTTTGAAGAATTACATCGAAGTGGACTATATGAATCGACATGGCAGGCGTTAACTGTTCTTCTTCCAATTAAAACAGTTGGTGTAAAAGGGGATTCACGAGCGTATGAGGAAGTGATTTGCCTGAGAATGGTAAATAGTTCTGATGGTATGACGGCTACATGGTCTGATATGCCAAGAGATTTTCTTTCTAAAGTTTCCTCGAGAATTACAAATGAAGTGAAGGGTGTTACGAGAGTTGTCTATGATATAACCTCTAAGCCGCCTGGAACTATAGAGTGGGAATAAAAAAAGGAAGACCTAGTCTTCCTTTTTATTTTTTAGAATTTTAATTCGATTCCTATACCAATAACAGAATCTTGAATCTCGAAATTATCTGATCCAAATCTATTCTGTGAAGGTCCTTGCGTGTAGAGATATGTTCTTGAACTCTTAATAACTTCTGTTTCAAAGAAGCCATTAATTCCATCTAGCATCGCTCCTGCTGGATTCATTAGCGCCATTGCAAAACCACCAACTTTTTCTGATCCAAATAGCTTTCCTCCATTATCTTTAATTTTTTGCTCCATTGAGAACATTGCTTCACCCATAAGTGATCCAATAATAGGAGTAATGAGAAGATCTTGGATTGAAGGTGTTTCAGCGAAAGCTTCAAATCCATATTCCCAGAAGAAAGTAGACATCATTACACTATATCCAAATGATTCCATTTTATTAAAGCCTGCGTGTCTAGCAACTGTATAGTACGCAGCTCCTGAGATTGGGTGACCAATATAATTAATCATCCAGTCATCTTTATCTACAACAGGTCCTTCTTGAACATTTTCTTTCCACTTATTACCAAGACCTGTACTCGTAATTTCATCTTTGTCCCACTTTGATACAGACTCTGGCATTACCCAAAGTAAACCAATTGCAGCAGCACCAAGCGCTGTGAAGTTTCTTGTTTGCTCTGCTAGTTTTCTTTGTCTATCGGATAAACCATTTAATGATAGGTAAGTTCTATTTTGATCTCCAACAACGACAAAAGATGTGTATGGCTTCTTCTCGTCTTGTTGACATAATTTCTCTAGTTCACTATTTGAAGCAGCAGTTGTTCTTTTTAAAGTTTCTTGAAGTGACTTACACTCTTTTTGATCTCTAGTATCAACAGTGATAATTTTCCCTTCACCAAACATTCTTGCTTGCTTCTCTTTCTTTATTTTTTCCTCGTACATATCGTCAGTAATTTTCTTCCACTGATCTTCTGTTACAAATTTAGATAATGGATTGAACATCCAATCATCTAATTGGACTTCATTATCTGAATTGGCCGATGCCGTAGAAATAGATAGCACTAGGGCCGGGATAAGTAGGAGCGACTTAAACATAGAAACCTCGTTAAATTAAATTCTCTTATTCAGACAATTCTAGAGAGTTTCTGGGTTTAATAGTTACTTTTTGAAATGATTTCAAAGGCCGTCAAAAATATAGGCAGTGGTAAGTGACTGTTATTATAGGAATAAGTTCATCTGATCAGCAGTAGATTCTTTCTTCGTAATAATATCTCGGGTTCTATGCTGAAGAACTTCTGTTTTAGTGAACGAATCACTGAAGGTTTGGATCACGAAGAAACTCATTTGCGGATAGTCCTGCTTTAGTGATTTCATCTCTTCTGTAATCAGCTCCACGTTATGTGGATCATCATCACTCATACCAAATCTATGATGATCACTATATCCATATTTTTCAATGGCCTTCTCTACTGATTCTCTAATGGCCCCTCTTTTTAGATCTGCAATCGAGGCCGACTCCTGACCAGCTGAAAGTTTCTCTCTGATATCAGGGTTACTAACAGGGTAGATACTTAAGTAGTTCGGAGACTTTGTAAGGTGACCATCTTGAACCAGAAGATCAATTCCTTTTTTAATTGTTTCAGGCTCATGCCCTCTGGCCGTAATAACAGAAATAGGTCTTTGATTATGGGCCGCATGGAAGAAGCAATTCCAAGAGGGCGCTTTCCAATTAAAATCTTTCTTTGAGAGAGCTTCTTCAATATCGTGAATAAATCTCTGTTTCTTATCTTTGAGTGAGAAATTCTGGTCTCTGAAGTTTCTAAAACTTCCTTTCTCGTCATTGAAGTCTATATAGAAGTCTTTATAGACTCCATCGATTCCTATCTTTCTATGATGAGTCGCAAACTCAGCACTTGAGAGTTGAAGCTCTCTACCTGTTTGCTTATGAAAGATAATAATTGTTGTTGCCAAGGTTGCGACATTGTCATCAAAGTCGAAGAAATAGAAACTCTTTCCACCTAAGTGGAAATTTCTATCTAACTCTGTCGGTCTCTCTGAAAAGAGCTCCAGCTGAGATGTACTGACTGGTATCTTCTTCTTTTTCTTGGCCATAATGACATAACCTATAACTATTCCTTTATTGCAAGCAAGCTAGTCTGTAATAAATAGCCACTATTGCTATACGTAACTATTTGTAACTTCATTTACAGATGGAATAGCTAGATCTGCAAATAAGGATTCAAATAGGGAGGCTTTCTTTCATATTTGAAATTTAACCTCATTAATCGTGTGTAGAATGTCTCAGTTAGTCGGTAATAAATGATGAGAGGTTCACCACTTCCTGTGGAAACTCTCTCTTATTAATTTTACCCTTATTATGGGTTTTATAAAAGACACTATAGTGAGTTAGGCAAATGGCCGCAAACTCAGTTCTAATTCTTCTATTCTTGGCACAGTTTCTCAGAAACTTTAGACCACTGGTTGTGTGATGCTGATTTACTTTGATTATTTGTGCAATTTCATGAAGGGCGGCCCCAGCATCCTTCCACTCGTGACGAATGGTAGCAACTTCACCTGGTTTTTGAGGTGGGAAGTTCTTTTTTAGGGGGAGTGCGTTAGAAGCTTCTGTCAAGATCTGCTTAAACTCATTTTTAGAGATGAGCTTCATCTCGGCCCTAGTATAGAGTTTTGGAAACTCGACGTAGTTTCCAAAGCACTGAAATATAAAGAAAATATAGGCGAAAATTATTTTAATCATGCAATTGAACATAATAATGGATTTCTGAAATAGAGCAAGAGAAAGTCAGAAAAATCTTTGAAGTCGCGGTGTGACATTGGGAGGATATTTTCTCCGAATGATGCGCGTGTCAAAGGGGAAATCAACTGACATTTTATGAGGAATTTGCTTTAATGAATTATAGAAATTAAATGCGACACCACACACACGACGCATGTATCACGAGGCATTCAATATGAGTGAAAACGAATCTTCATCGCTTCTAGAGACACATCCAAATAGCTTTGTTCATCTTCATTTGCACACCCAGTACTCGCTACTCGACGGTGCTATAAGATTGAAGGATTTAATTCCTGCGGCTAAGGAGATGGGTGTTCCAGCGATAGCTCAAACCGATCATGGAAATATGTTTGGAGCTATTGATTTTTATAAGCGTTGTAAGTCTGCGGGAATCAAACCGATCCTAGGTTCTGAAATTTATTTCACGCCTGGTTCGAGATTTGACCGAAAGTCTGCAAGAAGATCTGCCCGTGTATCAAACCAAGATGAAGAAGAGTCTAATCACCACATTCATCACCTTATTCTCTTGGCAAAGAATAATATAGGTTATCAAAATTTATGTAAGCTACTTTCAAGGGCCTACCTTGAAGGTTTCTATTATAAGCCTCGCGCTGATATTGAACTATTGAAAGAATACTCTGAAGGTCTTATTTGTACGACTGCTTGCTTGAAAGGTGAAGTTGGCTACAACTTCTTTACTGGGCAAGATGAGAAGGCCGTGCGTGCGATTGAAAAGCTGCAAGAAGTATTTGGTTATGAAGACTTCTACTTAGAGATTCAGGAAAACGGAATCCCAGAGCAAGCTGATGTAAACCGTAAGGTTTTAGAGTACGCTAAGGAAAAGAAAGTAAAAGTTGTGGCCACTAATGATGCCCACTATATGACTCCGGAAGACGCTACAGCGCAAGAAGTTTTACTCTGTATTCAGACGGGAAAATCTTTTGCCGATGAAAATAGAATGAAGATGACTTCACAGGAGTTCTACTACAAGTCACCAGAGAAAATGCGTGAGCAATTTCACTATGCACCTGAAGCATGTGATGCAACTTTAGAGATTGCTGATAAATGTAATGTTGAGCTGAACTGGACAGATGAACAAGGTAATCAAATTTATCACCTTCCTGACTATCCGATTGATACGGGTGAGACGGAAGACGATTACTTTAGAAGAATGTGTAAGGAAGGCCTTGAAGAAAGATTTAGAGGACCGCACTTTACCAAATTAGTGAGTGAAGATAATTGGAAGGCTGAGCTTGAACCAAAGTATTGGGAGAGATTAAAGTACGAAGTCGATATGATTATCGAGATGGGATTTCCTGGTTACTTTCTCATCGTTGCGGACTTTATTCAGTGGTCAAAGAATAATGGAATTCCAGTTGGGCCAGGTCGAGGTTCCGGTGCAGGATCTCTAGCGGCCTACGCTATGACTATTACAAATATTGACCCTCTTCCATACAATCTTCTATTTGAAAGATTTATCAACCCTGAACGTATCTCTATGCCTGACTTTGACGTTGACTTCTGTCAGGCAGGTCGCCAAAGAGTGATTGAGTATGTAACAGAGAAATACGGTGAAGAGAAAGTTGGTCAGATTATTACCTTTGGTAAGTTACAGGCCAAGGCCGTAGTTAAAGACGTCTCACGCGTTTTTGACCTCTCTTTCGCCGAAGCAAATATGTTATCAAAGCTTATTCCTGATGAACTTGGAATCAATCTTGAGAAGGCCATTGAGATGGAGCCTAAGATTCAAGAGCTGATTGATACAGACTCAAAGATTAGACAGATCTTTACAATCTCTAGAAGACTTGAGGGTCTTTACCGCCACGCAGGGATTCACGCTGCAGGTGTTATCATTACCAGTAAACCACTTGTTGAATATTGTCCTTTATTTAAAGGGGCGAAGGGCGAGAAGGTTGTTCAATTTGATAAAGACTTCTCAGAAGAAATTGGTCTGGTTAAGTTTGACTTCTTAGGGCTAAAAACACTTACAGTTATTGATTACGCTTCAAAGTTTGTTCAAAGAGATCATGTTAAAGATTTTGATATTGAAGAAATTGATTACGAAGATAAGAAAGTTTATGACTTCATTGGAGACGGTAATACGATTGGTGTCTTCCAATTAGAATCATCTGGGATGATTGATCTCTGTAAGAGAATTATGCCAGATAGTATTGATGATATTACCGCCATTAACGCTCTCTATAGACCGGGGCCAATGGGTTCTGGGATGCACGATCAATTCGTGGAGATTAAGCACGGTAGACAAAAAGAGCATTACGCGTTTGAAGAGTTAAGACCTCTTTTAAAAGATACTTACGGCATTATTGTTTATCAAGAACAGGTTATGAATATTGCCCGAGTGCTGGCCGGATATACTCTTGGTCAAGCGGATATTTTAAGAAAGGCGATGGGGAAGAAGAAGATTGCCTTGATTGAAGAGCATAGGGAGATCTTTTTAAAGGGTGCAGCTGAAAGAGGTTTTGACGTAGAAAAAGCGGGAGAGCTCTATCAACTGATGGCCAGCTTTGCGGAATATGGTTTCAATAAATCTCACGCCGTTGCTTATTCATATATCTCATTTCAAACTGCATTTTTAAAATACTATTATCCAGCGTGCTTCTTTGCAGGACTTCTTTCTACAGAATTATCAAATACGGATAAAGTTACAGTTTATATTAACGACGCTAAAAACCATGGAGTCGAGGTTCTACCTCCAGACGTAAATGAATCGCTTTGGCTCTTCAATGTTATTGGACAGAATATACGTTTTGGAATGGGTGCCATTAAGAACGTTGGTGAAAACGCTGTAGAAGAACTTGTTCGAGAGAGAGAAGAGAACGGACCTTTCAAAGGGTTTATTGATTTCTGTACTCGTGTCTCTCTTAAGATCGTGAACAATAGAGTTATAGAGTCTCTGATTAAAGTTGGTGCATTTGATGAGTGCGAAACAAAGCTTAACCGTAAGACCATGCTTGAAAATGCTGAACTCATTGTGACTTATGCTAAGAAACTTCAACATGAAAAAGAGCTTGGTCAAGTAAGTCTCTTTGATATGGGTGGTTCCTCTAGTGATGATGACGGGTCAAATGATCCGATGAAGATGCTCGATATTCAAATTACAAATGACTTTGATGATAGAGAGAAGCTTGCTTATGAAGCTCAGTTGATGGGGATTTATGTCTCTGGTCATCCTCTAGATCGATATAGCGATATTATGGGGAAATTGGCCTCTATGGATATTGCTGCCGCTAGAGATTTAACTGGTGGAGATAAGAGAGAGATGATGCTCGCAGGTCTAATATCTGAGAAGAGAGATATTATGACGAAGAAGGGTGATCGTATGTGCTTTGCTCAGCTTGAAGATCTCTCGGGTAAGATTGAATGTATTGTATTTCCTAAGGTTTTTGCCGAGTTTGGGGAGCTTCTTTCTGGAGACGAGCCGGTTCTGATGAGTGGAAATGTTAATTTGGCCGAGGAGCCGAGGAAGTTTTTCCCTACTAACGTGAAATTATTGAAAGATCAGGCCGAGGACAGGGTTACTTCAATTCGAATTAATGTTAAAATGGAGGAGCTAACGGAGACGAAACTTGATCGTTTTAAGCAAGTACTCCTTAGTTATAGAGGAAGCGTTCCTGCGCATGTTATTTTTAGTGCGAACGATGGAAGAGCTAGACTGCCCCTCGGTGAGGACTTTCTAGTGAACCCAACACCGCAGATGGCAGCGAGAGTGAACGAATTATTTAATGGAAATTCAGTTCAGTTTATTGTTGATGGGAGAGTTGAAGATCCGGCCATGCAATAAACTTCAAGGATGGAGAAGTAGTGATGAAGGGAATGATCACGATTTTAATGTTATTAGCGCTCAGCTATAACATTCAGGCTAATGATGAATTAACAAATGGTGAGGGGAGATTTGTCTCAAGAGACGGAGACTCTCTTACTTTTGTTAAAAAGCAATTACTCTACGCTTCTGTGAGAGATATTATTTCAAAAGAACTTTCTAAGATGGGCCACAACTCAGAGGTTTTCTGGGCCAAGTATAATGAAAAATTTGATAGTTACTTCGCACCAATCAAAGAGAAACTTGATAAGTCATACGGGTTAACAACTCCAGAGACAAAACTCTCAGGTAGTAAGAAAGAGAAGTATGACAATGAACTTAGATCAAAGAAGCTTACTTTAAAGGCGAGATATGGAAAGCTTGAGAAAGTCCTGTCTTCTTATTCAGTAAAGAAGATGTCTAGGTCACCTCAATTTCCTAATAGTCGTTATATGAATATTCAGGCGAAAGTAAATAGAAAGCTTATTAATGAAATCTTCTATGGCTACACTAGAGGCGGTGAAAAGAGATTCTATAAGAATTTATTTTTAACAGTAGATTTTTCAATGAGAGATATGTCATGGCAAGACCTTGGTGTTGAGTTAGAGAACGACTTTACAAGTGTTCTTAAGGAGCATTGGAAGAGATGGTTTGAGGATAAGTTTAAGGGGAAGGTGAGCAATGTTATTATTACAACTTCCTATGAAGAAGAAAAACTTCAGTCACATCTAAAGATGTTGTCTGAAGCGAGTATGTCCTTAAATAAAATTTCAAATATTGAAGGGGAGATTGAGCAGTCCCAAGAGAGTGCTCTACTTTCTGTCGACGATCAGCTCAAAGATTCTCTTTGGATGAAAGTTAAGGTCAATATTAAAAAGGTTTCAGAAGATACGACATTTAAAAAGAGAACGTTTGATTTTGGAGGAGAGTACTTACTATTTGATCTTCAATCAAACCGCCTAGCATCTCACTATGATTTCATCAGTGAAGAGGCCACATACTCTACAGTGAAAGATCTCTCTAGTAATTCAGCTAGTCTTGTATACAGGTTGCCTATCGCAAAGTGGGATTCTCTTATTAGAGACATCTCACACTTTCCTTTAGGCAGAAAGAGTTTTCGTGTTGATATCATAGGTGCCAACTCAGTAAGACAAATTGATGAGGTAGAAAAGTATTTAACTTCTATGGGCCTAACTTATAGTTTAAAAGTTAAGATCGATTCATTTAATAGAGAGAGAGCACAACTAAGAGTTTTCTTTAAAGGGAGTGTTGAAGATTTAAAAGGGACACTCCTAAGAACAAAGAACTTAGAAGTAGATAATCAGAAGAGAATCTTTTTTCAAGATGAAGAGAATCCTTTTATGATTAATTTAGTTGATAAGGAAATTCCTGTCTCTGAAAAGACTGAGAGTACTCAAGGATAAATAAATGAAGATTTTTCAAAGAAGAATTCTATCACTCGCTAGTATTTGCATATTGTTAAGCTCTTGTGGGTTAGGGACAATTGATCGCTCTGCTCATGGAAGTAGACCTAGGCAAGAACCTAGAAAGTTCTTTAACGGGGTTAAGAAGAGAGTTGCTCTCTTAACATTCTTTAATGAGTCTCCTTATGGTGGTGAGGATCTTGGTATCACTGCGACTGAGGAGTTTAGAAGAGAGCTATCTCGAACAGGTGAGTTTGTAGTTGATCCAATGGCAAAGAGACTCTTTGGTTCTTCTAAAGAAATTTACGCTGGAGGAGGAGTGAAGCTTGTTCAACTCTCGCGTAAAGCAAAAGTTGCGGGTCTTAATTTTGTTCTCTTTGGTCGAATTATTGATGCGAGAATTAGAGAGAAAGTAGATGAGATTGGTGTCGTTAGAGAAACTAAGTCTTATACGGAGTCAAAGGTTGAAGTGAGAATCTTTGATGTTAATGGAAATAAAGAAATATATTCAGAGACTCATAGAGCGTCTGCCGATGATAGTAGTTTTAGATTCTTTCAAGGTGATCGCGAGTCCAAGTTACAGTATAGAAGGGAGCTACTTCGCTATGTCGTACAAGTTGCTGTGAGAAAATCAATTCCAAATATTTTGGCGATTTCTTCAAAGCTTGACTGGGTAGGAAGGGTTGCAAAGATCGTTGGAACTAAAATCTATATTAATGCTGGAAGAAGTTCGGGAATCAATATTGGAGATATATTAAAGGTTATGTCAGAAGGGGAAGAGATTTTCGATCCTGAGACAGGAGCTCTAATAGGAGTCTCTAAGGGAACTGTTAAAGGAACAATTGAGATCATTGACTACTTTGGAGAAGATGGATCAATTGCTGTACTACATTCCGGTGGATCCGTTCACGAAAATGATTTTGTTCAACTCTACTAAGGTTATTATAAGTGCTCTATGACTTTTTCAAATTTATGGCCTTTAAGATGGACGCTGAAAAGGCCCATGAATTATCGATTGCCGCCCTTTCAAACTTTCCACGCACAATGGCGGATTCTTTTGGTGGCGATCTAGAAGATTTAGAAAAGTACCGAGTGGATCTTAATTCAATGAGCTGGTGTTTTCCTGTAGGACTTGCTGCTGGATTAGATAAGAACGCAAGTGCAATCAACTTCTTTTCACGAATTCCATTTGGAGCAGTTGAAGTGGGAACTGTGACACCTTTACCTCAAGCCGGAAACCCTAGGCCCAGACTTTTTCGCTATATTGAAGAAGAGTCTCTTCGAAATTGCATGGGCTTTAATAATAAGGGTTCTGAAAAAGTTCTAAAGAATATTCTCTCAAGTGACAAAGGAAATAAAGTTCTCGGTGTTAACTTAGGAAAGAATAAAGACACTAGCGCGGAGAATGCTCCAAGTGACTATGTGAAATTATATAATTCATTTAAAGATCACTGTGACTACCTCGTTATCAATGTCTCTTCTCCAAATACACCAGGTCTTCGAGACCTTCAAAGACATGAGAGTATGAGAGAGATATTTGAGGCCTTAAAAGAAGAGCGTACTAATTGTAAAACTCCGCTATTTATAAAAATATCTCCTGATTTACCACTAGAGTCTATCGAGGGGATTTTCTCTTTGGCCAGTGAGTACTCTTTGAGTGGAGTGATTGCGACCAATACAACGATTATGGAAGAGAGAGGCAATGGAGGCGTGTCTGGGAAATTGCTTACTCAAAGAGCGAAGCTTGTTCGTGAGAGATGCCTAAGTGTGAACGCTGAATTTCCTGAACTTGATTTTATTGGAGTCGGTGGAATTTCTAGCTTTGATGATGTTTGGGATTATTGGAAGAAGGGTGGAGTGGCCTGCCAAATCTATTCTTCATTTATTTTTCAAGGGCCACAAGTTCTACACGATATTCGCGAGGGGATAGATAGAAAGCTCATGCAAAATGAGATGCTCACTCTAAGCGAATTATTAAATAATATTTCAGACTGTAAGTAAGATGGATTTAGCCGATATCTCTTTTAATATGAATTATTTCTTAGCTGATGACTTGCGTGAAGCTCCTGAAGATGTGGAGCAGATGCGCAGTGGTGTTAAGCAGTTAAAAGATGCAGCTCTTTTAGAGGAGCAAGAACTGATAAGAGCTAAAATCTATTCTCATATTGGATTCTACTCAAGACTTATTACTGATCTCCACGAATCTCATGACTTCTTTGAACAATCGATAGCACTCTTTGATAAACATAAGAAAAAGCTCTCTAGCTTTGGTACTAAAATTCAACTCGCAATTACGTATCATTGGATGGGGAAGTTTGCTAAGGCCGATTCATTCTTTAATCAGGCGCTAGAAATTTGTAATGAAACTAGTGAGCCTAAAATAATGGAGTTTAAGGCCCTTATTTTAGAGAGCTATGCAAAATCAAAGTACGATCAGCATAGCATTACTATGGCCGAGGAATTTCTTAGTGAAGCTTTAGAACTTAGAGTTGTCAGTGGAGATATAAGGGCCATCAATGATGTGACTAAGGCCCTTTCTGTTGTGACTAATCGTCTCGCGAAATCTTAAAGATAATTTGGTCTTTGATCGTATTCAATTGGGTCTTCTAAACCAGCGATTTGAAAACCTCTAAGCCTCAAGGCACAAGAGTCACAAATCCCACAGGCCTTGTCTCCTCTAGCATAGCAAGAGTAAGATGAAGATAGTGGAGCCTGGAGTGAGATTGCCTTTTTAACAATCTCTTCTTTCTTCATATGGATAACGGGAGTTACAACTTCGATATCACCGTCTTTAGTTCCTTCTTTAATTAGATTATTGAGTGCTTGATAGTATGAAGGTCTACAGTCTGGATAACCAGAAGAGTCTTCATAAACTGCACCGATATAAATCTTCTTTGCTCCCACAACTTCTGACCAAGAAACGGCCATGGCAACTATGTGCGTATTTCTAAAGGGAACATAGCTATCAGGAATTTCTTCGCTATCACCTTTATAGTCTTTTACATCTATTGAGTCATCAGTTAGAGAGCTTCCTCCAATTTGGCTTAGGAAGCTGATATCGATGATCTTTCTAAGAGACTTAGGAACATTGTAGTGATCGGCAATTTCATTGAAGCATTTCAATTCACGATCTTGAGTTTTTTGACCGTAATTGAGGTGAAGAAATGCCATTCTTTGATGTTTTTCGTTGGCCATGGCCGCGGTAACAAGTGAGTCCATTCCACCACTAACTAATACAACTGCTAACTCATTGGACTTTTCTGACATTTCTTTCCTCTATTTATTAGGCCTGATCAGCTTGTTCTTTGATGTAATCAAGGAACTCTTGTGTTTTTTGATTGGCCTTTTGCTTCTTTTCTTCTAGGCTTCCTTCTTTTTCTTGAATCATGATGTAGAACTTAATCTTTGGTTCTGTTCCAGAAGGGCGCATATAGACTTTAGTACCATTAGTAAAATTGAAACCTAGAACATTACTACTTGGAAGGTCAAGTTTGGAGATCTTAGAGTCTGTAAAAGATTTAGACTCACCAGTAGAGTAGTCTTCTAAGTAACTGATTTCTTCGCCACAGAACGTCTTCTCACTATATCCTCTGAAGTTATCCATAATACGAGAGATTTTCTCTGAGCCTTCTTTCCCAAAATAATTTAAGTTGAGTAGTGTTTCTGATGAGAATCCATACTCTTCATAAATCTTATCTAGACCATCAACTAGATCCATTCCTTGTAATTTATAGTGAAGACAAATTTCACTTAAAAGAGTAATTGAGCTCACGCCGTCTTTATCTCTAACAAATTCATGATTGAGGTATCCAAATGATTCTTCAGTGGCAAAGACGAAGTTTTTCTCTGGATTGGTCTTTTCTAATTGATTCATTTTTCCGCAGATCCATTTAAACCCTGTAAGAGTATTAAATGTCTCTACTCCAAAGCTCTTCGCTATTTGATCTTGAAGTGGAGTCGTTACAATTGTTTTTACAAAGTATGGATTCGTTGGCATTTTTCCAGATTTAGTTAAACCATTCATCATGTAGTGAACCATGAGAATTCCAATTTGGTTTCCATTTAAGTAAACCATCTCTCCATTCTTTTCAAAAGCAAGTCCAACACGATCAGTATCAGGGTCTGTTCCAAAAGCTACGTCAGCTTTAGTGTCTTGCATGAGCTTAACGGCCATGGCCAGAGCTTCTGGGTTTTCAGGGTTAGGAGAGCTAACTGTAGGGAAGTCTGAATCTGGTAGCTTTTGTTCTTCTACAACTTGGACATTAGAGAATCCTAAATTACTTAGAGCTGTAGTACATGGAATATAACCCGTTCCATGAATCGGAGTGTAGACGATATTTAATTTTCCACCGTTTTCAGAACACATTTCTGGATTGATGGCCTTAGAGTTAATTGATTCAAAATATTTATTTTCAACATCTTCTCCAACCCAGTGGATAAGACCTTTACTCTCTCCCTCTTGGAAGTCCATTGTCTTTACACTCGCAAAGTCAGTGATAGAGTTATAATTATTAATAATATTTGAATCGTTTGGAGGAGTGACTTGTGCACCATCATTCCAAAAAACTTTGTAGCCGTTGTACTCTGGTGGGTTGTGAGACGCCGTAACCATTACTCCAGCTTGAGCATTGTGGTGTCTTACACTAAAGCTAAGAAGAGGAACTGGATTTAATCTTTTATAAATATAGGCGTGAATTCCATTGGCTGCCATAACACTGGCAACTTCTTTAGCGAACTCAAAAGAGAAGCGTCTATTATCGTAAGAGATAGCGACTTTAAGTTCGCTCAGACCTTCTTCTTTTCCAGAGCGAATAACTTCATTCGCAAGTGCCTGAGTGGCCTTTCTAATAGTGTATGTATTGATTCTATTTGTACCAGCACCAATAATACTTCTCATTCCACCTGTTCCAAACTCAAGGTCCTTATAGAATCTCTCTATTAATTCTTTCTCGTTATTTTCATCGATGAGGTTTTGAATTTCTTTGCGAGATTCTTCACTGAAATATTTATTGTTGGCCCAAGCAGTAGCTCTTTCTAATGCGCTTTGCTCCATTATTTATTCTCCGGTTTGCTAAAGTCGTATAAAACTCGAAGCGCCATTGTGCCATTATTAAAGAAAAGTGACAAGAATGACGTAGAGCATATACTTGAAATGATTGAGAAAGGAAGTCTATTTTAGGGGCATAAGGTATAGTCTTTCGCTAAATATTGATATAATAATTAGAGAACTGATAAGATTAAGGAGATTAATAATGGCCAATAAGGACATGAAGCACGAGAAAAATATTGCTGGTGCCTGGTACTGTACTGATCCAGATGACGATAATGGAGAAGGGTGTATTGCTTGTAACGTTTGTTATACAGGTGCTCCAGAGTTTTTCGCAGAAGATGAAGATGGAAATGCTTACGTCATTAAGCAACCAAGCACTGATGAGGAAGTTGAACTTTGCGTTGAGCAAATGGAAGCTTGCCCAGTGGCATCAATCGGAGACGATGGTTAAAGTTTAAATTCATGGGCCAATCTCTTGGCCCAAACTTTTAAAAAAATTCATTCCTAAGTTTACAATCCTGAGTTAAAATTTAAGTAGTTATCTTTTTATATCTTAAATCCGAGTTTGGAACTCGGAATAACAACTAGGAGTGTTAAGTGAATCCAACTAACGTTCAATTAGTGGGGACAATTCTTTTCGTATGCGCTGTTCTCCACACGTTTCTCGTTTCAAAATTTGAGCACCTTGCTCACAAGTATCCAAAAGGTTCTATGGGAGAGAATATATTTCACTTCCTAGGTGAGGTTGAAGCCGTATTTGGAATGTGGGCGGCGATCTTAATTGGCTACATGAGTGTAACTCAAGGACTAATGGTTTTTGGAGAAGATGGTCACACTGTTGTAGGTGGGGCGATTAAATATCTAGAAGGGCTTAATTATACAGAGCCAGCTTTTGTTTTTGTCATTATGTGTATTGCTGGTACGAGACCTGTTATTCTCTTTGCTGAGAAGATCATTTTAGGAATATCTAAAGTTCTTCCTCTACCTGGAAAAATGGCTTTCTATGTTTCTGCTCTTGTGATTGGACCACTTCTTGGTTCTTTTATTACTGAGCCTGCGGCAATGACTGTGACTGCACTTATTCTTTTACAATACTTCTACTCAAATGAAATGAGTCATAAATTTAAGTACGCTACGCTTGGACTTCTCTTTGTAAATATCTCAATTGGTGGAACACTTTCTCACTTTGCAGCTCCTCCTGTTCTGATGGTTGCAGGAAAGTGGCACTGGGGATTTATGCATATGATTACTCACTTTGGGTATAAGTCTACTGTAGCAATTCTTATTTCTACAGCGGTTGTTGTCGCAATATTTAGAAAAGAGCTAGCTGGAAGTTTACAAGTTAAAGAAGCTCAAGAGAATGCTCTTGTTCCAACTTGGTGGATGACTTTAACTCACTTAATCTTCATGGGATTAGTTGTTTATACAGCTCACCACATGGTTTTCTTCCTAGGTCTATTCCTTTTCTTCCTTGGTTTTGCAACAATTACTCAGCAATACCAAGATGCAATTAAGTTAAAAGAATCTCTTCTTGTTGGTTTCTTCCTTGCGGGTCTAGTAACATTAGGTGCACAACAAGCTTGGTGGCTACAACCAGTACTTGGAAAGATGAATGATATTGTTCTCTTCTTTGGTGCTACAGCACTAACTGCAATTACAGATAATGCGGCCCTAACGTACCTTGGTTCATTAGTAGAGTTAACAGATTCAGCGAAGTATAATCTTGTTGCCGGTGCCGTTGCTGGTGGTGGTTTAACTGTAATTGCTAACGCTCCAAACCCAGCTGGATTTGGTATATTAAAAGGTTCTTTTGGAAAAGAGGGAATTAGTCCTCTAGGACTTTTACTAGGTGCAATTGGACCAACGCTTATTGCAATGCTTTGTTTAGAGCTTCTACCATCAATTATTGTTGGTTCTGGACATTAAAAGAAATTAAAAAGATTTTTAGAGAGGCCCAAGTTATGCTTGGGCCTTTTTTATTAGTGACAGACAACCTTTACAGTCTCTCTCCATCCATGAATATCTTCAATTCTCCCTTCTTGTAGTGAGAGTAGAGTTTCACGTAACTTTTTGGCAACAGGACCTTCAGGATTTTTAACATTCCATTCATTACCTTCTATATCACCAAGAGTTCCAATAGGAGTAATGATAGCGGCTGTTCCACAAGCAAAACACTCCGTACACTTACCACTAGAAATTGCATCGAGTAGGTTATTAATATTCATTTTCTCTTCGATCACTTGGTAACCTAGGTCTTTTGCAAGTTGAACCAGTGAGTTTCTTGTAATTCCATCGAGAATAGTATCTTGGATTTCTGGTGTATGAAGTTTGCCATCGATCACTGCAAAGAAATTCATTCCAGACATTTCTTCGATATAGCATTTTTCTAGAGCATCCAGCCAAAGTGTTTGCTGAAAGCCTAGTGACTTGGCCTTTTGGGCCGAGACTAAACTTCCTGCATAATTGCCACCTGTTTTAGCTGCACCCATTCCTCCTGGACACGCTCTTACATACTCTTTTTCTATTAGGACTTTTAAATATCCCGTTGTGAAGTAAGCTCCTGAAGGAGAGGCGATAACCATGAATTTAAATTTCTCACTTGGTTTAATACCCAAGTGCTCTTCTGTAGAAATCATAAAAGGTCTTATATAAAGTGACTCACCAGTTTGTGTTGGAATAAAATCATTAGAGTGTCCAACAATAGCTCTTACTGCTTCAAGGTAGATCTCCTCAGGAATTTCTGCCATTGCCATTCTCTTAGCGGACTCATTGAATCTCTTAGCATTTTGATCTGCTCTAAAAAGGTAAGGACCATGTCCTTCGAAGTGATAGGCCTTCATTCCTTCAAAAATTTCTTGTCCATAGTGTAGGACTTTTGCTGTAGGATCGAGCTCTAGTGGTCCATAAGGAAGAAGTTCAAGCTCTCCCCATTTTCCATTCTCATAATCGCATACCGCCATAATTGGAACCATCGTTCTACCAAAACCTATATCCTGTGGAAGTTCAAAGTTCTTTAGGGCCTCAAGCGCCAATGGATTTATCTTTATAGTCATATATGTCCTCGCGAAATTTTTCGAGATATTAGCACTAAATCTTTGAAACGTAACGAAGCGCTAAGTTATCAGGGTGTATGACTCAAGTAATATGTGATTTTAGGTGTTTACCTGTTAGGTAAAATTGTAGGGTCTATTAAAGTCCTGAAAATTCGAAGTAAAATAAATCTATGAAAAAACTATGGATTATTTTACTCAGTACATTTTCTCTATGCTCTTTGGCACAGAATTATAAAGGAAGCTTCTACCTAGAAGTTGAAGGCACCAGAAGTCAGCTAGGGTATATAAAAACAAGTGGTGAGTTAACCATGGCCCGTAGTACTCGTCTTTGTCGTGGTATGAAAATGCCAAAGCCCAAAGGGGAGTGGAGTTGTAAGAGTAGCGCACCAAGAGTTAGTGCATGTCGTTTAGAGTATAGTTGTCACTTTTTAAATAAAAACTTTAATAGAGTGACCGAATCAAGAAGACTAAGAACAAAGCTTAAGTCTATTCCTCATCTTAAGGCAAATTATACTATTGCTCTCATTCAAAATGATCAAAAGAAAATACTAAAGAAAGTTGATGGAAGTAAGGTTGTCGCTGCAGCAGCAAGTACTCCTAGAGTAGCAAAGGCGAAGAAAGTTCGTAAACCTACTCCACAAAGAGTAAGGGCTAAGGCTCAAAGAAGTAAGAGAGTAGTAAAGAAAGAAACTATAAATAAATCTAAGCAAGAAGACCTAGAGGAAGTAGCTTTCTTAAAAGAGGATGAATCAAAGAAGTTATTATCTCAAAGTGAAGAATCTCTAGAAGAGGTTGTTGAACAGAGTGAGAACAGTTCTAAAAAAGAAAGTAGAGCTAAGCAAGTTACATCAAAAAGAGAAAATGAACTCTTAGACTTTTCACTTAGCTATATCTCTATTTCTGATGATCAAGACAACTCTCTTACTACATTTGGACTTGCGTGGACGCCTCATTATTTCTTTAGCAGCAGTATTGGTCTAAGAGGAGAAGTAGGGTTTCACTCTTATAAGACACCTGAAACGGAATTACTGGCTTCAGAGTCTTTTTTAATTTATGATCTCGGGCTTTATGCTAGTTATAACTTTACTAATATCTATATCGAAGCTGGTTTTGGCCTTCAGATGTGGAATGGTGAGGGCGCAGAGAACGCAAACTTTATGGCCTTTGGTGGTGGCTATAGGTTTGATGAAACAAAGCTCTATCTCATTGATAGAATATCCTTTGCTATGTCTAGCTTGTCTAATGATATAGGAACGAAAGAACTTAAATTTTCAATCGGCTCTAGTTTTTAATTCTCTTTTGAAGCTCTTTATTAAGAGCTTCTGTCTTACTCTTTCTTTTTACTTTTGATTTTTCTTCTAGGTACCTAAGATAGATTACAATATTGTTAATTCTGTCGACTCGGTTATCGATCTTAGGAGAGAATATCGGCATTTTACTTCTTGGATTTACTTTTCTTGGTTGATTGATAAACCTTTTTAGCTCTTTATCTGAGAACTTCTTGGTCAAGTTATTTGAGATTAATTCGCCTGCTTTTGTTGAGCCATGTCCGTATAGACTATGACAGGCGAGACAGTGCTTTCTTACGTTTTCATATCCCCATTTGAGTTTCTGGTTAGAGTCCTTAGGAGGAATTAGATACTCTGGAAAACTTGAAACCAAATTAAAGCCTATCACTTTATATGGCCAATGAGACATTCTTCTTGAAGGGACTTCTTCTTTATTCTCATTCCAGATTAAGTAAAACGGAGCTAGGTCTACTATTTTTTCTTTATAGAAAGTTAGACTTACAAACTCTTTATTGTCACTACGGGAATAGGCGAGGAAGGACTTTCTCTCATTGAATTTATACGTTTCAATGAGTGGGCTATATTTATCTTTTGTTGAGACACGAAATGCAAAGGAGTCTCTCCATTTCTTGCCATAAATAAAGTTGAAAATTTCTTTCATATCAAAAGCATTGTAAATCTCAGGTTTAAGAGTATAGGGATTGAACACACTGACTTTCTGAGGTTTAAAACGACTCTTCAATTCACTTAGAGTAATTTTCTTTACCTGCTTTTCTTCGTTTGAAAATAATAATTCTTCAGTAGCATTGGCTGAAGTGCTAAGTAGTACAAGGATTGTAAAAATAAATTTCATGCTTAAATATTAATTGATTATGGTGCACCCGACAAGGATTGAACTTGTGACCTTTCCGATGTCAACGGAATGCTCTCCCACTGAGCTACGGGTGCTTTGAAGTGTTCAAAAAATATAGGTGAGATTTAAAAAGGTGTCAATCTCTCATTACCTTGCATAGCGCTAGCATCTTTATTAAATTCTAGAAATTCAAGAATTTAACTTATCCCTTAGTGATAAATAGGCTATAAATACTGGATGAAAAAACGTTTAGATGTCACCCTCTTACAGCTGTTAAAAAATCAGTTTATAGAATTCTTTCCCTGGTATGTTGGCGCATTTATTGCCCTGTACTGTACTCATTATATTCAAAGTGAATTGCCTTTTATGGCCAAAGAGCTGGCAGACTTTGTCATGAATGAAGCTCATGAATTCAATACTATTAAGTTTGCTTACTTGGCCCTTGGAATAATTGTATTTAGAACTTCGTCCAGATTACTCTTTTTCTATCCTGCACGAATTTTACAAAAGTATTTGAGAGTTGAAGCGATTGAGAGAATCGAGAGTTCAAACCCTATTCGCTACAAGAAGTTTTCTGCTGGTCAGCTATTTCAAGTTGTAGGTAATGACCTTGAAGAGGTTAGGGCCTTAATTGGTTTTGCGCTTTTACAAGTGGCAAATATTGTTATTGCAATGAGTGTTCTCGTTCCAAAGCTCTCTGGCTTTAGTCCTAAATTACTTATGGCCTTGACTCCTGTATTTGTCAGCTTTGTGATCTTCACGATTATAGTGAGTCGCAATAAAAAGTACTATAGGAAAACTCAAGACCTGCAGGGTGAGGTTCAGAACTTTATTATGGAGGCCTATACAGGAAAGAAGACGATTAAGAATTACCATGTAGAGAACTCTTTTATTAAATTATTTAAGAAGCACTCTATGGCCGAGTTATATAATTTCTATAAAGCAGGAAATAATATAGCTCTCTCTATTCCTCTCGTACCCTTTGGAGTTGGAGTGTCTCTTCTTTGGGGTGCTCATATAATCAAAGTAGAGGCCCTTGGTGCTTCGTCACTAGTACTTTTTTCTGGCTTTGTATTTCTCTTCTTGGAACCAATGATGTTCCTCTCTTGGATTGGAGTTGTCTTTGCTAGATCTGCTGGAGCATGGTCTAGAATAAAAGAACTGATTAATGCCATTAAGTCAGAGAGTAAAGAGGAGAGAGAACTTCTACTCGATAATAAAGATTCGTCCGAGGGTTATAGAGTAAAGTTGTGGGATGAAAAAATTGACTTAAAGATTGTTGAGTCCAAATGGAATGTATTAATTGGTACTACTGGTTGTGGTAAATCAGAGGTCATCAAACAGATGGCAAATATTTTAATGAGTAGAGGTAAGAAAATTTCTTATGTCGCTCAAGATCCGTACTTATATAACGATTCAGTGAGAGGAAATATTTTTCTAGGAACCGAAGTCACTGAGCAAAGAGAGAAGATGGCCCACGACCTATTGAAGCTCTTTGGTCTCGATTATTTAGAGTCAAGTTTAGATAAATTACTAGACCTAGAAGTTGGCGAGAATGGAAAGAGACTTTCTGGGGGACAGTGTAAGAGACTTTGCTTAATTAGAAGTCTTATGTCTGACGCCGAGATTATTATCTGGGATGATCCATTCTCTTCAGTAGACTTAATTTTAGAGAAACAAATTTTCAACCAACTTAAGGAGAGTGAGTTTACTAAAGGGAGGACTTTTATTTTGAGTTCTCATCGTTTAACCACTGTAAAACTCTCTGATTATATCCTCTACTTAGATAAGGAGAACGGACTTATGGAGTACGGGGAACAAAGTAAATTATTAGCTAGCGAGACAAAGACATATGAATACTTCGAAAATCAAATGGTCTAGTATTTTCTTCTTTAAAGGCTCATATCGATATGTAGTCTTAATCTTTATTTGTCTCGTTCTCTCTGCGGGGCTTGGGGCCATGGTTCCTAAGCTCGTTGCGAAATTGGCAGAGAGTTATGAGAATGAAAATATTTTCTATCAAAGTATTGAGCATCTTCTCTATCTCTTTATGGGAGTGTATGCCAATCGATCACTATATCAATTAGGAGTTAATAAGTACGTAAAGTACTTAGTTCAAAATGTGAGATCGTGGTGCTTTGAAAAGTGGATTCTTAGTTATGAAATTCAAGAAGGTGATACTGGGCACGAAGAAAAGTATCCTCAGGGTGAAATCCTCTCCCGTATTGTAAATGATACTGAAAGTATTCGTGAGCTTGTTACATCGGGGACATTTGGAATCTTTATCGATCTCTTCTTTGTTGTTTCTTGTATGTTGAGCTTCATCTCAATCAATACTGTAACAGGTGTCACTCTCGTCGTTGCAGAAGTACTCGCGGCCTCTTTGCTTATTTATGGAAGTAAGTATATGAGAAAAATCTTTCTCTCAGTAAGGCATTCTAGAGGAAATGTTTATAAAACGGTGGCCAATCTCGTTGGAGGTGTAGGGGAGACTTATTTCACTAACCACGAGAGATATGCTTCAAAGAAAGCAGAAGTTGTTTTTGATGACTACCTTGGTAAGATTTTAAAATCAAATGTATGGGACTCGGGATACTACTCAATTGCTGAATCACTTTATCCTCTGTTATTAGCACTTGTTGTACTTATTTTCCCTTATAGTCATATTACTCAAGCTGCAGTGATTCTTGTTATTGTAGACTTAATTCAAAGATCAATTGGGCCAGTAAAAGATATTGCAGGTAAAATTGCGAACGTTCAAAGAGCTGCCAGTGGAGTCGATAGAATAAGTGAATTTATGAACGACTTAGATCAAACGATCTCTTCTCCTAAGAGTTATACAAAGAAAGAGGAGAGTCTAGAGTCAGTGAGTGTGGAGGTAGAAGAATTTTCTTACCCAGTTCGTAGAGAAGGTGAGCCGGCCTTTAGCTTAAATAATATTTCATTTGAGGCCAAGCGCGGTGAGCTTGTAGGTATAGTTGGAATATCTGGTTGTGGAAAATCTACTCTTTTAAAAATCTTAAGTGGAAACCTCATTCCTCAAAGAGCAGAGATAAAAGTTAGTGGGACCGATGGTGAGCAAGTTTCTTTTCCAGGCTCTTCGTTTAAGGATGTGACTAGATATAGAGAGTTGGTAGGAATTGTTTCTCAGGACTCTCATATATTCTCGGAGAGTATCGCTTTTAATATCTGCTTATGTGAAGACATTCCAGAGAGTTTCTACTCCTTTTGGAAGTGGGTAGAAGAGCAAATTCCATATATCACCGAGATTTGGGGAGTAGGTCCTGATACGATTTTAGATCAAAAATCTATTTCAATTGGACAGAAGCAACTTCTGGCAGCGATTAGGTCATGCTATTTGAAAAAGCCAATTGTTCTCTTTGATGAAGTTTCATCAGGGCTAGATTCGAGGCTTGAGTTGGCCTTAAGGAAAGTCATTCTCCTGATCCAGGAGCAGTCCTTAACGTTTATTGTTGCCCATAGATTAGAGACAGTCATTGAGTCAAATAAGATTCTTGTTTTAGATAAGGGGAGACTCGTTTCCTCTGGAACGCACCACTCATTGTTAGACAATTGTGAAATATATAAAGAATTTCTGAATGAGTTGAGCCATTAGGCCAAGTGGGATAGAATTAGAAACGCTAAATATATAAGTGCAAGGAGCGCATGATGAAAAAAGGTAATTTTCTTACAACTGTATCAATTGCAGTTTTAGCAGGAGTTCTATTTTACTCTTGTACAAACTCAGTAGAATCAAAGCCTACATTTCTATTTAAACCGGCACCAGATTCAAGTGCAGGAGTTAAGATTGGCGACAAGGTCATTTCAAAGAACGATCTTTTTAAAGGAATTGAAAGTGAGCTCTACGAAGCAGAGATGAAAGTCTTTGAATTAAAAATGAATAAAATGAAGGCTACTGTTCTTGAAGTTTTAATGGAGCAGGACCCTAAGAAGAAAGGTCTTACAAACGACCAGTATTTAGATAAGTTTATTACTGCCGATGTGAAAATCTCTCAAAAGAAGATCGATGCTTTTGTAAAAGAGAAGAATATTCCTAAAGAGCACTTAAATGATCAGATGAAGCAGAGAATTAAGCAATTCCTTCTTATTGAAGAGAAGAAAACTGCTATAGACAAGTGGTTAGCCGCTAAGACTAAGAAGACTCCAGTTGAAATTTACTTTAATGAGCCAATGAGACCTGTTTTCAATGTCCCTGCTGGAGATTCTCCATTCATGGGTGGTGCTGATGCAAAAGTAGAGATCATTGAGTTCTCTGACTTTCAATGTCCATTCTGTTCAAAGGGTGCGGGAATTATTAATGATCTAAAGAAGAAATATGGAAATAAAATCAAAGTTGTCTTTAAGAATTTTCCACTTCCGTTTCATAACCATGCGAAGAAAGCAGCAGAAGCAGCACTTTGTGTTCACGAGCAAGATAAGGCTAAGTTCTGGCAAATGCACGATGCAATGTTTGCTGATCAGACGAAACTTGATCGTCAAGGTCTAGTAAACTCAGCAAAGAGCTTGAAGATTGATGAAGCAAAATTTACTCAATGCTTAGATTCTGGAAAGTACACAGCTAAGGTTGAGGCCACTATGGAAGAGGGGAAGAATGTAGGTGTAAAATCTACTCCAACTTTCTTTGTTAACGGGAAGATGATTAATGGAGCTCACCCAGTAGAGACTTTCTCTGAGCTAATTGATCAAGAACTTGCTAAGTAGTTAATACTTAATCAAAAATAAATATTTATCACTAGGCCTGGAAAATTCTTACCAGGCCTTTTTATTTCTTCTTATCATGTATAATATTAAGGTCAGGATCACCGCCAAAAAACCAGGAAGGTAGAGGCACAATGGATATTAACGACTATAGTACAAGACTTTCACAAGCAAGAAGTAACTTTAGAGACGCAGCAGATGAGCTGAAAGATCATTATAATTCTGAAGTAGATGAGCTTAGTAAGAACCATGAAAATGTTCAGGCGAAGCAGAGAAATAATTACGAGAAAAGCAAGTCAGAGATTGAGCAAAATGTTGCGAGTACTATAGATCAAAAGAATAAAGAGGTTAAAGAATCCATGCTCCAAAGAACGGAGCAGTTTAGAAATGAGATAGCCTCTCAGCAAGAAGACTTCGAAAATAACAGACAAGACATAAAGAGAAATTTTGACGATAGATTAAACTACCTTAGAGATTCTTATAATAAAGATGTTTCATCTCGTGAACAAAACTATAACGACAAAACGGCGCAGGCTGAGCTCAGATATAGTGAGAGAATGGACCATGCAACTAAGGACTTTCAAGATAAAATTTCAGAGTTTGATAAAACGACGAAAGATGCTGTTAGAGAGCAGAAAGTTGCACTAGATATTGAGAAGAAAGGGCAAGAGTTACGCCATAAGAATGAATTGGCTGACTTTGTTGAAAGTGGAAATTCATCTAGAGCAAAAATGGTAGAGAAGCAGCAAAGAGATTTACAAAATCTTAGAAATACTCAATCTGATGAGTTGAGAAATAGAAATGACCACCATGCTAAAACTGTTGATTCTATTTATGCTCAAAAGAATAAAGAAGCTGAGAATATGTCAGCGAACTTTAAAAAGCTAACTGATGATATTAATGATCGAAATAATAAAAATAATGATCAGATGGCCAAGCTCAATAGAGAGAGAATTACTGAGCTAGAGAGACAATACGCTCAAACTAGTTATCAAAATAAAAGAGAAATGCAAGAAAAGCTTAAAGGTGGATCTCAAGCTGATAGAGATGAGCTAAAGTCTGCAGAATTAACAAGAAAGTTCGATACTAAGATCAAAAATATCAATGAGAGCATTGATAATATGAGATATAAGGATCAGCTTGATAAAGAGAGAATGTCTACTCAATTTCAAAATAGTGCAAAAGAGAGAAATCTTGCACATGCCAAACAAATTGATACATTAGAAAAAGAAACGAGAGACTTTAAAAATAAAACTTTAAAAGAAAATCAAGAGCGTACAGATAACGTGATTGGTGATTACAAGTCAAAACTAGTAAAAGCTCAATTAGATAATGAACAACAATCTATTAAGGATCGTCAAAGTGCTAATAATAGATTGCAAAACCAAAGACAAGAATTTGGTCGTGTTGTAAATCAAATGAGTACTATGAATCAGGAAGCTATTTCAGAGTTACAAAATGAACATGCTAAGGAAAAGTCGAAGTTTATTAATGACACTCGTATGGCCCATCATAATAATGTTGAGCAATTGAAGGATGATTTTAATTCTCGTATGTCAAAGAAAGAGGGAAGTCTTAATCAAAGACTTGAGTCTAAAGAAAAAGAATTAAATCAGACTGTAAATAGATATGAAGAAAAACTTGCTAAATTAGAGACAGAATCGCAGGCTGAAATTAGCAAAATTAAAACTTTTGAAGAAGAGCGTAGAGTTGAAGACTTTAGAGAATTTAAGAGACAGATGCGTAAAATGACTGATACTCATACAAAAGAAAAAATAGCTCTTAAAGATGAGCTGGATAGAAAATTCTTAGATGAAAAGCATAAAAATGATGTAAAAGTAAATGAAATCGTTCAAAAATATGAATCACAACTTGATTTAGAGAGAAATGAAACGAGAAGAAACTTCAAGACTAAGATTAAAGAATTAGAGTCAAACTATCAGAGACTCGCAGATCAGAGTGAGTTAGAGAAAGATCTTATTAGAAATCAGTTTGAAAGAAGAATTGAAGAGATGCAAAAGATCAATCAAATGCAATTAGACGAAATGTCTAGAGAGAAAAACTCATTAGCATAAAATAGAATTGTCTCCTTTCTCATCAAGATGTTATAATATAGGAAATGAAAATTTATCTATAGGAAGCACTTGAATGAGAAGGGCAAAAATTGTGGCCACTTTAGGCCCATCATCTAATACAGTTGAAAAAATATCAGAACTAATTGAAGCGGGAATGAATGTTTGTCGAATTAACATGAGTCACGGAACTCATGATTCGCACAAAGAAGTGATTGCTAATATTAGGGAAGCCTCGACCAAAGTAGATAAACAAGTAGCAATTCTAGCAGACTTACAAGGTCCAAAAATTCGTGTAGATAAACTTACAGAAAATCTCAATTTAGAAAATGGTGAGGAGTGGGTAATTGGTCCAACTAAGCTTATGGGGGACTACCCAGAGTATAAAGATAAGTACATTCCTACAATTTATGAAAACCTAGTAGATGATTGTTTTGATGGAGCACGAATTCTCTTCGATGATGGTCTTATTATGGCCGAAGCGACAAGTAGAGATCGCGATGTTTATAAAATTAAAGTCTCTGTAGGTGGTGTGCTCAAGTCAAATAAGGGGATTAATCTCCCTGATTGCGATGTCTCGGCCCCTAGTTTCACGGATAAAGACCGTGAAGACTTGATGTTTGCTTTGACCCAAAATATTGATTATATCGCTCTCTCATTTGTTAGAAAGGGTGAAGATATTCAAAAGGTTAAAGTTCTCCTTCACGACTTAAAAGTAGATATTCCTATTATTTCAAAAATTGAAAAACCTCAGGCCATTGATAACATTGAAGGTATATTAGATGTTACTGATGTCATAATGGTTGCAAGAGGGGATATGGGGGTAGAAGTAGGTAATCACTTAGTTCCTTCTATCCAGAAAAAATTAATTAGTCTTTGTAACGAGAGGGGAATTCCTGTTATTACAGCGACTCAGATGCTTGAGAGTATGACAAATAATCCAACACCAACAAGAGCTGAGGCAAGTGATGTTGCCAACGCAATTTGGGATGGAACAGATGCTGTGATGTTATCTGGGGAAACTGCTTCTGGCTCGTACCCAGTTGAAGCAGTAAAAACGATGGTAAAGATTATTGAGGATGCTGAGCAAACACCTAAGGAGAGACCTCTACTTAGACATGTGGACCTCTCTAGTGTTCAAGCTTCGGTTATGGTGGCCGCTTCACTTATTGGTGAGAAAGTTTATGCAAAGAGAATCCTAGCTGTAACTGAATCAGGAATCTCATGTTTAAAGCTTGCTAAGTTTAGACCGACGACACCTTGTCTTGGGGTGACGACTACAGAGAAGACAGCAAGAAGAATGTGTCTCTATTGGGGAATCGAACCATTCCTATTGAAGAATTACAGAGAAGATTCTTTCAACTTTCAGTACCATGTTATTAATAAAGTGAAAAAGAAGTTGGGCCTAGTCAATGGGGATAAGTTAGTTATCACTAGAGGGGATGGGCGATTCTTTAGGGCCGGTAGTAGTAATTCAGTAAAGGTCGACATTATAAAAGATGTGCCTAAAGTTCTTGGAAGTGGTGGAGATACATTAGAAGAAATTTCAGATGATAAAAAAAAAATCCTTCTAGACCATAATATCTGTGCTAGTTGCCAAAGGTGTGTTGAGATCTGTCCTCATGCAATTTGGAAAGTTAATCCTATTACAAAGGATACCTACTTAAATAAGGATCAGATTCACTACTGTAATATGGACTTACAATGCATCAAGGTTTGTCCAACTGGTGCAATTGAAATTATTCCAAAATTTTAAGAATGAGAGAGCGCCTACTTAAAGAAGTTTTAAATTCAGAGAACTTAAAGAAGTATGGAATAGTTGACTGGGGTGTAACAACTGAGTCTAGGCCTAAGACATGGAAGTACTATTATAGTTGGGTAGAGAAAGGTCTTAACGGAATTCTAAAGTATCTAGAAGGTGAGAGAAGAGATAAGAGAGAGGACCTCAGAAAGTACTACCCCGAATTTAAGTCTGCCATTGTATTTCAATTTTCCTATGCAAATAAAAAATACGAATTAGACAAGTTCTATAAGTCTCCACTAAGTAATGGCCTTAAAATTGCTAGTTATGTACTTGGCTTTGGTGGTGTCGATTATCACTTTAAGCTTAGAGAAGCGCTCGAGGACATTGCACATCAAATCAAAGCAATTGATCCTACTTTAGATTATAAACTATCTTTAGATACACAGCCCATTCTTGAGAGAGACCTTGCCTTTAGGGCCGGATTAGGTTGGTTTGGTAAAAATAGTATGTTTATAAGTAAGAGTGAGGGGAGTTTTTTTATTCTAGGCTCATTACTTCTTTCTAAGGACTATGAACTTTCGCAGAGAGAGCTTGAGGTTGATCACTGTGGTCAATGCACACGGTGTGCAGATAGTTGTCCAACTCTTGCCATCGATATCGAAACGAGAACTTTAAATTCAAATCTCTGTATAAGTACATATACAATTGAAGACTTCAAAGGTGTACAAGAGGCTCCCAAGGGGATGGAAGATAGTAATGGAGAAATTTTTGGCTGTGATATATGCCAAGAGGTCTGCCCTTGGAATAAAAGATTATTGAGGGTAGGGAAAGTTTCAATAAATGAGAATGAAATATCGGATAAAGAAAGGGAGATGAGGGAGTTCTTTCTAGAGCGAGCGCCAGAGGATGTTATTTTAGATCTAGAAAACATGTCCAATAGAGGATTTCAAAGAAAGTTTAAGTCTACACCAATAGAGCGAACAGGAAGAGTCGGTCTTCTTAAAAACCTACGTTTTTTCTCTGGAAAAAGGTAACCCAAAACAAACTTAATTTCTTTATTTTTTTATTCGAGATATAATGTCAAAAATGCATATAGGGTTAGTACATGAATGAAAATACAACTTTAAGTAATGAGAAGAAGCCGTTCTCATCTCTAAGTAAAATAATTATATTAAAAATTATAGCTATTAGTTCTTTAGTTACGGTGATCTCAACTGGTATCCAACTTTACCGTGACTATTCGCAAAACGTTTCTAAAGTAGATAACGATATAAAAAGAGTTTCAAACCTTATTGTTCCTGAACTTTCATATAACTTATGGCACCTTGATTTAAAAGCACTGAAGATGCAGCTACATTCTCTATCTTCTACAGGTGAATTTACTTATGTTGAGATTAACTACGACGGGCAGACTCTCTCTTCAGGAACAGAAGATCAATTTATTCAAAAGAAAGAAAAAACTTGGCCATTAATGTACTCCTATAAAGGAGAAGAGAGAGCTTGGAAACCATAGAGTCGTAACAGATTTAGAGCCATATATTGAACATGTTCTTAATACCGCTCTATTTATACTTACCGCGAATCTCATCAAAACTTTTATTGTGGCCTTTGTGATGATCTATATTCTAAGAGGTCATGTGATGGTTCCTTTAAATGTTCTATCGACTAAGCTTAAAGACTTTAATATAGATAACCTAGATAAAGAGGATATTGATCTCAATAGAAAGCCTTCGGAGACCATTGATGAATTGGATATTGTTCTCTACTCAGTTAATAAAATGAAGGGGAACTTAATTCACGATATTGAGAGAATTGAGAGAGATAGACAGGAGAAGGAAGAACTGATTGTTAAGCTAAATCAATCACAGAAAATGGAGGCCCTAGGTAGGCTCTCTGGTGGAATTGCTCACGACTTCAATAATATTCTTCATCTCATTTCAGGGTCTGCAGAACAGAGCTTACATTATTTAGAGGCCAATAAACTAGATAAGATTAAGAAGTATCTTGGAAATATTGTAGAGTTCTCTGAAAGAGGGGATAAGCTTATTCGCCAAATCTTAACTTATACACATCAAAAGAAAGTAGAGTACTCAAAGATTAATTTAGTGAATGTTGTTCGCACTAGTTTAGATATGATGAGATCAACACTTCCTGCAAATATAGAAATTGATTATACCTTTGATCAAGAAGTGGACATTCTCGGAGATATCACTCAGATGCAGCAGATTATTATGAATTTCTGTACTAACTCTAGAGACTCAATCGATAAGAAGAATGGCTACATTAAAGTTCGAACACAAGTTAACCATATAAAGAATGAAGTCCAACTCATTATTTCTGACAATGGTTCAGGGATACCAGATGAGGTGAAAGAAAAGATTTATGAACCTTACTTTTCAACTAAACCCATCAATAAGGGAACAGGTATGGGGCTGTCGATTATTCATTCAATTATTGAACAGATGAATGGTCGTATTGAGCTCATTAGTGAAATTGGAGAGGGCGCAAAATTTATTATTTTTCTACCTGTATACTCTGAGGGAGAAGACCTTCTGGCCAATGAGTTAAATCCTACTCAAAGACTTGGTGAGATTACATTAAAAGGTCGTAGAGTTTTAATTCTTGATGATGAAGAGATAATAGCAAATATGCATAAGGATTTTGTAGAGGAGCAAGGAGCAGAAGTTCTTTGCTACACTTCACCCTTAGCTGCTCTTGCTGCACTAAAAACTGGCCTTGAGGTGGATGTTATTCTTACAGATCTCTCGATGCCTGAGATGAGTGGTTTTGAATTTGCGAAGGCCTACTCTGAGAGTGGGGGCGAGAAGCCAATTATACTTCTAACTGGACATGAAGAGAAAGTTCTTTCAGAGAATGATATCTCTTCATACAATATTGAAGAAGTTCTACTCAAGCCTATAAATATGGAAGAATTATTAGAGGTTATTAGCTCTATATAATTCCTTCATCTTTTAAAAACTTCTTAATATGAGGAGCAGCAAGCTCAGGCGTATGGTGAGGAAGTTTTGTTGGGCGATCGTAGCTAACCTCATTATTAGAATTTAATGAATCAACCATTAATTGAGTCCCATCTTTTCCAACGACAATATCATCTGCACCAGTGATGAAGTGGATTCTTCTAGAACTTATTTGAAGATTTTCTTTCCTCTCTTTTATCCATGGAAAAATCACATCGGGCGATATGGCTGCAGATACCAATTGTCTTCTGATATTGAGAGTTGATTTATAAAATGGCGTATCAAAAATATGTGTGACTCCTTTAGGAGGAAGTCCTAAGCCGACACATAGTGATAGTGTTTCTATATCATCAAAGTCGCCAGTTTCAAGAGCACAGAGGGATAATAGAGCACCTAGAGAATGACCGCCCAGAATGGTTTTAACATTCCCCTCTAACTCAGTATCAAACTCTAATTCGTAAGACTTTATAAGCTCATTTCTGGCGATATTAAATAGGTGAGGGGCGTGTTGCTGATACTCCTCTAAGGTATTTACTTCGCTGAAAGTTCCCAGATAATGACCTGGTTGGTCAAAAAGGATATTGGCAATACCTTCTTCCGCTAAGCGAGTAGACCAACTAAGGATACTTGCTTTATGGGAAGTATAGCCATGCGTAAAAGCTCCAATGGCCTTTGTGTCACTGCTATTTGCTTCGGGAAGGAAGATTAATGCATTTAAGTTTTGATCTAAATAAGAAATTTTGGTTTTTATAATTTTAATACTCATACATATAACATACTAAATTATCTAAATTATATTAAGAATTAATTTGACGAAATCAGTACATTCCATTATTTTAATCCTCACTTCAAAAAAGAATTTAAGCCCCGATAGCTCAGTCGGTAGAGCAAAGGACTGAAAATCCTTGTGTCCGTGGTTCGAATCCGCGTCGGGGCACCATTTAAAAAACCAGATGTTAACCCACATCTGGTTTTTTTTTGCCTTTTCTTCAAAATATTTTCTACAATTAGCGAATGGAAATAAAACGTTCTAGTGAACTTAATCACAAGTTGCCAACTTCTAACTCAGAAAAAGATTATCCATTTGCTCTTTCAGCAGAAGTTTTTAAAACGAATCAGTTATTCTTATATAGTGAGAAAGTAAGGCCCGGTACAAAGGCTTCAGCTCCTCACTATCATAGATCAATTGACGAGATCATTTATGTAACTAACGGGGAACTCATTGCAGTCGAAGGTTCTAAAGAGACTAAGTTAGAAAGTGGTGACTTTGTCATTTTTAAAGCAAATTCAGAGTTACTACATTATTTAGAGAATAGAACTGGTACAGAAGCTACATTTTTGATTTTTAGAAGAAATACTAAGAATGATGATGTTAAGTTTGAGCTTGATTAGATAAATTGATGATTGCAGTTCGATAATCGTCCACTTCGGGGCACCACTTAATATCTGATAAACCTCAGCCTAAAGTTTTAGGTCGCGTGTAGACATCGTTGATAAGAAAACGGATGTAAATGGTCAGCTAAAAGAGGAAGGTTCTTAGTATTGAAGTAGAAAGAATAATACATCATAAGAGCGTTATTTTAGTAATTGTTGATGATTTAGCACTGGAATGTCATTCCGCGAGAACAAATTTAATTTAATAGTTTACTCCTAGAAGTCCGATAAATTTTCATGTCAAAATTGAATAATCTTTTAAGTAAGTATGATACTCCCAAGAAAGAGTTATCCCTCCTCAAGCTTCTTGTGATGAATGCTTCCGATGGGGTACATATACTAACTCAAAATGGTGACGTAGTTTATTGCAGTACTACTTTTGCAGATCTTCTGGGCTACTCATTAGAGGAAGCGCATGAACTTAATGTAAAAGATTGGGACAGACACTTCCCTGTAGAAGATATGATACCTGTAATTAAAGACTTAATTGAAAATCCTAAAATCTTTGAAACAAAGCATGAGAAAAAGAATGGTGAGATATTCAATGTTGAAATTAATGCTAGGGGAATTGAATTAGATGGGGACTTTTTTCTTTATGCTTCATCTCGAGATATTACAGGTGTAAAGAAAGAGGCAATGGTTAATAGGAAAAATCATGCTAAGCTGCAATCTATTTTTCGTACAACTCCAGATGCTTTCTTTGTTATTGATTCTAGTGGAAGAATAGAAAGTGTTAACGATAAATTGATCAAGTTATTTGGCCTTAGTGAAAAAGAGTTATTAGGAACTAATATTGATAAGTATCTAAAGGTTGATGTTACAAAGTTGGTTGGTGAAACTGAAGAGTTGGAATTTACTTCCAAAGACGGAAGAGTTGTACCTATAAGTATTAATGTTGGAGAAGCAAGAACTGAAGATGGTTTATATTTAACTGGAATCATAAGAGACATTAGTGAGCAAAAGAAATATCAGCGAGAGCTAGAGGATTCAAGAAATAAAGCTCTTGCCGCGGAAAAAGCGAAGTCCTTATTTCTAGCAAACATGAGTCATGAAATAAGAACTCCTATGAATGGAATTCTGGGGATGGCATCTCTTTTAAAAGATACAAGTTTAAATCCACTTCAAGAAGAGATGCTATCTATTATTAATAGTTGTGGCGACAGTTTACTAACAATTATTAATGATATTTTGAGTTTCTCGAAAATTGAATCAGGTAAACTCTCTATAGAAAAAGTTAGTTTTAACTTAAAGAAGTCTGTCGAAGATGTAACATCTTTAATAGCAAATATTGCTTCTGAAAAAGGGATTACAATACATAGTAAAATTGATAATTCTATACCTCAATTTTTAAAATCAGATATTGTAAGATTAAAGCAAATCATTACAAATCTTCTAAGTAATGCTGTTAAATTCTCTCCCGATGAAGAGAAAGTATTCCTAGATATTAAGCTTACAGGGTGTAACGGAAATATTGTGAAAGTCCTATTTTCGGTAAAAGATAATGGAATTGGAATGAGTGAAGAAGAGCAATCAAGACTATTTCAAGAGTTCACTCAAGCAGACGAGGGAGTGACAAGGAAGTTTGGAGGAACTGGACTTGGGTTATCTATTAGTTCTAAGCTTGCCAAACTTTTAGGCGGAAAGATAAAGGTTGAGAGTAGAAAAGGAGAAGGGAGTAAGTTCAGTTTTGAGTTAGAATTTGAGAAAGGAAATGAATTTCAAAGTGAGGAGCAAGATGTCAATTATGATGGATTTGAAAAGAAGTATCCTCACAAGATAATTCTAGTTGAAGACAATAGGGTTAATCAAAAACTTGGAGAAATGATTCTAGCTAAGCTCGGATATAAAGTAGACATAGTAGAAAATGGAAAAGTGGCTGTAGAAGCTTGTTCTAATGAAAATTACTCACTCATTTTTATGGATATGCAAATGCCTGTCATGGACGGAGTAACAGCTACAAAAAAGATTTTAAAAAATAATAAAGAAAGTAAGATTGTTGCAATGACGGCCAATGTATTAGAAGAAGATAGGCAAAAGTGTTTGGATGCTGGAATGTTGGATTTTGTATCTAAGCCTGTTCGTATAGCTAATGTCGCCTCAGTCATAAAGAGTCTTAGTGATTAATTGTAATATTAAATAATTAAAGAAATAAAATAAGGAGCTTTTTTATGATCCAAGGTGTTCATGATATTTATTATAATGTTACTGACATGAGTAGAGCTGTTAAGTTTTACTCAGAAGTATTGAATATGAAAATCTCCTACGAAACATCTCATTGGACGAGTATGGACTGTGGAGGTGTAATGGTTGGACTTCACTGGACAGAGGGAGAGGATATTCCTTCTTTTCCAAGAGATTCACATGGTGCTCACTGTGGTGGGACTCTTACTTTATCAAGTGATGATGTTTCTTCAGATAGAAAAGTTTTAGAAGCTGCAGGGGCAAAAATACTAGGTGAGGTTGATGAGTCTTGGGGACATATGCTGATATTTGAAGACTTAGATGGGAATGTACTTAAGCTTCAAAATGCGAAGTACTAGTCTTTTGGAATAAGAAAGTAGACGAACTTTGGAACTCTCTGGGGAGCTCCAAAGTTGATTGAAAGATTATTTCTTTGAGTAAATAACTACAACACCACTTCCGTAGTCTTGAGTATTTTCTAAGTTTGCTAGTCCTGTGTTGACAATAATATCACCATGGTTATTCATATCAATATTACCACCAAATGGAATATGTGGTCCGTACGCAATAAGAGCTTCACCCCATGGAACTTTAATTTTATCAAATTGTGTTAGAACTTTCTGAACACCATTCTCTGTTGCTATAAAGATCGTATGGTTTCCTTCTAAGTCCTTACCTCTAAAAGCAACCCAGTTTTTGTCATTGATAATAACTGAAAAGAAACTAAATTCTTTTAGTTCTTTTCCCTTTGTCGCAAGAATTCTTTCGTTTCCGTTTGCTTCAATAAGTACTAATTTCTCAGCTACTCCGTCGTGAGCTATAAAAGCAACAGCTCCTGAATTACTTAGGGCCACTGTATTTCTAAGACTCTTCCATTTAGAATTTGGATCACTATCTTGATCTTGAGCTACGATCTTCTTACTAGATCCTTTGCTTAAAATTATTTGATCAGGTAGAGAGTCATCAAGCTCTCCACGTTTACCAACTCTTACTTTGTAGGCAGCTTCGGAATTGTCATTATAGCTTGGAGAGAAGACAAATGAATATGGAGTGCGAGATCTTTGATTCTGGGCCGTAATTAAATCTAGACCAAATTCAGCATGATAGTTAAATATAGCTAGATCACCTTTAAAGTTTTTCGCCGTAAAAAATAATTCACCACTCTTTGTTAGAAAGAGGTTACTAAAAGATTCGTAAGGCATAATCTCTTCATCATCCATATGATTTGTAAAATTATATCCACCTTCTTTTTTTCCTGTGGCAGTATAAACACCTTTTATACCATTGAGAGTTTGGTGCGTGTAGAAGAGTGCTCCATCATTATTTATTTGAACGTCATTGAATGATTCTCTAGCACCTGTTGTAGTCAGAATTCCCTCTTGAAATTTTGATTTAACCCAAATTCCTGTATCGTATGTACCATCTAGTAGTGTGAGAGTAATGGCCATTTCACCATGATCATTAATTGATGGGGCCCTATCTGTGAAGACAGTTCTTGGTGGCATATTGTGTCCGCTATCTGCAGAAGAGTTAAAAATAAGAGTAGGGGCATTATACTCTAGTGCTTGTGCGCTTGAGATCATACAAGTTAATAAAAGAGCAATGCTCGATAAGTATTTCATTTAGTTCTCCAAGGTCTAATTTGGAGGCATCATAGATGAGTCTGGTTGATGGGTCAAACAATTGTTAAGGAAGTCTAATTATATTGCTTTAGTGGTGCATTGTGTAGTTGATAGGTGTAGGTAAAATGATTTAATTTCAGTAGTTTACTGAGCTTTTAGAGAAAGCTAGAGATCACGTCTCTACAGCTTGTAGCAGGCTTTAAGTACTGAGCTGCATTGGCCAAGTGCTCTTTTGCCATATAGTTGATAAGGCCATAGTCATTTTTCAATTTTTCAACACTATCTAAGATTTTAGGATCGTTAGTTGTATTTCTTAGAAGCCTCTCCATATTTCTAGCAATTGCTCCAGCGATATCATCTTCAAGTTCTTCATCAAGGCCTATTGTCTGTAGTTTTACATAGAGATGATTGAAAGTTTCAAGATCATAAATATTGTCGATTATCTTTTCTGCAAATTGAGAGAAAAAGTAAGGAGTGAATTTTCCGAGGTGATTCATTAGTAAGTCAAGCTCACTTGCGCCTAGAGCTCCTCTTGGGAACTTCTCTAATTGATTTGCGATAAAATCTTTTTGTAAAAGAGTGAAGAAAGAAGCTAAATGCTTAGTGTGAATATTCTTATAAACTTCTAAAACTTCCTTGTGATCAGAAAGAGTTGAAAGCTTTTGCTTAATTCTATCTAATTCAAGATTGTCTAATTCTGTTTGAACTCTTCTCTGTTCTTCAATAGCATTTGTTATTGATGCTAGTGCAGCCTTTTCAAACTCACTTATCTCTCTCGCAACTTTTATTTTGTGACCATCTCTATTAATTTCATATATCTCATTTCCATTACCGTCGAGAGCAATATTGTTCTCATAAAAGAGAAAGCTTGAAAAAACATTAGGTGAGGATGGCTGACGCGCTAATTGATGGCCTGAAGCCCAGTCTAGCAAGAACCATTTATTTTTATCTTTAGAATATACGGCTTGTTCAAGATGAAAATCTCCTATTGAATCAAAGAGTGCTGTTTCTTTTGAAAATTCTATTAGCGACTTTAAGGCCCTCTCCTTAGACTCTTCAGTAAAGGTATTATTTCTCGCTAGGAAAGTTCTAAGGCTAAAGTCGTGCTCAATAATATCTACAAGAAGGTAGTGATCTTTATTGTAGTCATGTATCTTAGGAATTGGTAAACCGGCATCATTTAGCTCTTCGTAACCATTAAATGTATGATTGATAAATCTCATTCCATCACTTAGATGGTAGCGCTTCTCAGTATTTCCATGTGGAAGTCTGAGAGCGAAGTCTACTCCCGTTTCAGGATTTTGAACTTTGAGTATGAGTGTTGTATTTCCGCTACCAAGAATCTTCTTAAAAGTAAGACTTCTATCTATGAGGTGAATGCTCTCACCATCCTTTAAATCTCCCGAGAGAATTTGCTTAGCGAACTCTTCATTAAAGTTCCCATTCTCTAGAAAAAGAGAAAGATCAGCAGACCATGAGGATAGGCTAAGAAATATTAGAGCAAAGAGTATTTTATTCATTGAGTGTATAAAAAGCAAAAGGTATGCCATCTGATGGCAGTGATTCTAATGACTTATGGGCGCTTAAACTGTCTATCTAACCACTTTGGTGATCAAAGATCAGACAGTTTAGATTTTTAGATGATAAAGACATCTAAGGTATTGTCTTAAAATTCGATTTATTATATAAGAATTTTCTCAAAATAAGCGCGTGTATCTCAGTTGGTAGAGAGCTGCCTTGCCATGGCAGATGTCGCAAGTTCGAACCTTGTCACGCGCTCCATTTACCCTTATTTTCAAAAAAATTCTATCGAATATACGCTGCGCTAACGCTTGCTTGTGTACTGGATAACTACTTTCGTAGATTGATAAAGAATTTCTTCGTGTGATATCTTGACTCTGTACTATAGTACGGAGTGTATAAGATGAGTATGAAAGATTTTTTTACAATTGGAAAATTAGCACAAGAGGCGGGTGTCAATATTGAAACGATCCGCTTCTATGAACGCAAAGAGCTTATTAAGCAGCCTAAGAAAACTGGAGCGTATAGATATTATAGCAAGGACTATATCGTTAGAATTCAGTTTATTAAAAGATCGAGAGAACTAGGGTTTACTTTAAAAGAGGCAAAAGAACTCTTAGATTTAAAAGTTAGAAATCACGCCAAGTGTAGTCATGTCCTAGAGAAAACCGAAAACAAGATAAAAGAAATAGATGAGAAGATTAGTGACTTAAAAAAGATGAAGAAGTCTTTAAAGTCTTTAGCAGATTGTTGTGTTGATAAGAATCAACCTTTAAGTGACTGTCCCATTCTAGAATGCTTCTAAAGGAGTTAAAGTGAAGAAGAATATTTTATTTCTATGTACCGGAAATTCATGTCGCTCCCAGATGGCAGAGGGATGGGGAAAGCATCTTAAAGGGAATAAGTATAATTTCTATTCAGCAGGAACTAAGAAACATGGCCTTAATCCTTATGCTGTGAAAGTGATGAATGAAGGTGGTGTTGATATTAGTGCTCACGAGTCTAATACAACAGACGAGCTACCAGATATTGCTATGGACTTTGTTTTTACAGTTTGTTCAGATGCCTTTGAGAACTGTCCTTACTTTCCTGGTGGAAAGATTATTCATACAGGATTTGATGATCCACCGAGATTAACAAGTCACTTGAAAGATGAAGAAGAGATTCTCAGTGTCTATAGAAGAGTAAGGGATGAAATAAGATTAATGATTGATTCGATCGAAAAATACATAGAGGAAGAAGTATGAGTAATGAATCTGAGCAAATGGGTTTTTTTGAGCGCTATTTAAGTCTTTGGGTTGCGCTTTGTATTGTCGGAGGAATACTTTTAGGAAAATTTCTTGGAAGTTCTATAAGTGTTCTTAGTGAACTTAATCTGGCAACAGTTAATATACCTGTTGCGATTCTTGTTTGGCTTATGATCTTTCCAATGATGGTGCAAATAGACTTCTCTTCTATAAAAGATGTGGGGAGAAATCCTAGAGGACTTGCTCTCACTTTGGTTGTTAATTGGCTCATAAAGCCATTTTCAATGGCCTTCTTTGCTTGGATCTTTTTCGATAAGATTTACGGAGCATACTTAACTCCTGAGCTTGCGAGTGAGTATATTGCAGGAGCTATTTTACTAGGAGCCGCTCCGTGTACAGCGATGGTATTTGTATGGTCTTATCTTACTAAAGGCGATCCAGAGTACACGCTTGTTCAAGTTGCAATAAATGATCTCGTTTTATTAGTTGCTTTTATTCCAATTGTTAAATTTCTTCTAGGAGTCACTAGTGTTGTTATTCCTGTTGATACACTTGTTTCGTCAGTTGTAATATTTGTTGTCATACCACTCGCTGCTGGTTTTATTGTGAATAAGGCATTAATCAAGACACATGGGAAAGATTGGTTTGAACAAAGTTTTTTACCAAAGCTTAAGCCTGTTTCTATAATTGCTCTGCTTTCGACTTTAATCTTACTCTTTGCCTTTCAAGGAGAGAAGATTATTGAAAATCCAATCCATATAGTATTAATTGCAATTCCATTAATTATTCAAACTTACTTCATCTTCTTTGCAGCATGGATCGTAGGAAAGAAGATGACTCTTCCTCATTGTATATTAAGTCCTGGCTCAATGATTGGTGCCAGTAATTTCTTTGAGCTTGCAGTGGCAGTTGCAATAGCACTATTTGGATTAAACTCTGGTGCAGCACTTGTTACAGTTGTGGGTGTATTAATAGAAGTTCCAATTATGCTAAGTCTTGTGCATCTTTCAAATAAATGGAGGTACTAGTGAATTACCTATCTAAAGAAGAATTTAACTTAAAGGCTACAAGTGATAGTCAAATCAATCACAAACCGAGAATACTCATTCTCTATGGCTCTCTTAGGGAGAGGTCTTATTCTAGGCTTTTAGCGCAAGAAGCTGGTCGAATCTTGGAGTTTATGGGGGCTGATGTAAAGTTCTTTGACCCTGATGGACTTCCTACCTTTGATAATGATCGATCGGTTGAACATGAAAAGGTTCAAGAGCTTAGAGAGTTAAGTCTCTGGTCTGAGGGACAGTTGTGGTCTAGCCCTGAATTACATGGGAATATGTCCGGTTTAATGAAGACAATAATTGATTGGATACCACTTAGTATTGGTGCAGTTAGACCTACGCAGGGGAGAACCTTAGCTCTCATGCAAGTGAGTGGTGGTTCGCAAAGCTTCAATGCTGTAAATAATATGAGAATTCTTGGGCGTTGGATGAGGATGATCACCATTCCTAATCAATCCTCTGTGGCCAAGGCATATAACGAGTTTGATGAAGATGGGCAAATGAAAGAATCCCCATATAGAGATAGAGTAGTTGATGTTATGGAAGAGCTAATGCGCTTTACTTTATTAACGAGAGTTCATGCAGATTTCTTAGTCGATAGGTATAGTGAAAGAAAAGCAAAGAGGAATGAGACTTTTGACAAGATAAAATAAAAAATGGCCAGGATATTCCCCTGGCCATTTTATTTTATTTTCTTAACTCAAAACGATCGAGATTCATAACTTTATCCCATGCTTTAATAAAGTCATGGATAAATTTCTCTAGAGAATCATGGCAAGCATAGACTTCTGCCAGCGCTCTGAGTTCAGAATTTGATCCAAAAATTAAATCAACTCTTGTCGCGCTCCATGTTTCTTTTCCAGTTTTTCTATCTTTTGCTGTGAAATGGTCACCACTTTCTTCCCAAGTATTATTCATATCGAGAAGGTTAATAAAAAAGTCATTTGTTAGTGAACCAACTTTTTGAGTAAGAACACCATGCTTAGAGTCTCCATGGTTATTACCTAGAACTCTTAAACCTCCAATAAGTACAGTCATCTCTGGCGCACTTAGTGTAAGTAATTGCGCTTTATCTAAAAGTAATTCCTCACTTGGAATTGTAAATTCTGTCTTTAGGTAATTTCTAAAACCATCTGCGACAGGCTCTAGCACAGAGAAAGACTCTTCATCAGTTTGATCTTGAGTTGCATCCATTCTTCCAGGTGCGAATGGAACTTTTGCTTGAACACCGGCATCTTTTGCGGCTGCTTCTATCGCCGCACACCCTGCAAGCACAATAAGGTCTGCAAGAGATACTTCTTTCGAATAACTATCTTTAATTCCCTCCAGCTTACTAAGAACTTTCTTTAAAAGTACTGGATCATTTGCAGCCCAATCTTTTTGAGGAGCAAGTCTTATTCTTGCACCATTGGCTCCACCTCTCATATCACTACCTCTATAAGTGGATGCTGAAGACCAGGCAACTTTAACTAACTCTGACGTCGTCAATCCACTCTCTAGAATGAGCTTCTTCAGTTGTTCTGTGTCTTGCTCACTTATAAGAGCGTGGTTAAGTGTTGGGATAGGATCTTGCCATATTAAATCTTCACTTGGAACTTCTTTACCAAGATAGCGAACCTTAGGTCCCATATCTCTGTGAGTGAGTTTAAACCATGCTCTAGCAAAAGCTTCTCTAAATTCTTCTGGATTATCTTTGAAACGTAAGGCTATTTTTTCAAAGCCCTTATCGAATCTGAGTGACAAGTCGGCAGTTGTCATCATCGGTCTATGTTTCTTAGACGAGTCATGTGCATCAACAGGCATATCTTCTTCTTCGACATCTTTTGCAAGCCATTGCCATGCACCTGCCGGACTTTTTACTTTTTCCCACTCATATTTAAATAGAGTTGTGAGGTAACCATTATCCCACTTGGTAGGATTCGCTTTCCATGCACCCTCGATTCCACTCGTAATTGTGTCTTCAGCATTACCTTTGCCAAATTTATTTTTCCACCCTAGTCCCATATCTTGAATAGGGGAAGCTTCTGGCTCCCTTCCAAGGTTTGAGTCGGAAGCGGCACCATGGCATTTTCCAAAAGTATGTCCTCCTGCAACTAGAGCCACAGTTTCTTCATCTGTCATCGCCATTCTAGAGAATGTATCTCTGACATCTCTTCCTGAAGCGACTGGGTCTGGCTCTCCATTTGGTCCTTCTGGGTTTACATAGATAAGACCCATTTGTACGGCAGCAAGTGGTTTTTCAAGCTCTCTGTCACCGCTATATCTCTTGTCTCCAAGCCATTCAGATTCTACTCCCCAGTAGACATCTTCCTCTGTTTGCCAAATATCTTCTCTTCCTCCTGCAAAGCCATAAGTTTTGAATCCCATTGACTCTAAAGCGCAGTTTCCTGCGAGTATAAAGAGATCCGCCCAAGAAATTTTCTTTCCATACTTTTGTTTTATTGGCCAAAGTAAGCGTCGCGCTTTATCTAGATTTCCGTTGTCAGGCCAACTATTTAATGGAGCAAATCTTTGATTTCCAGTATTAGCTCCACCACGACCATCACTAGTTCTATAAGTACCAGCTGCGTGCCATGCCATTCGGATAAAGAGTGGTCCATAGTGACCATAATCTGCAGGCCACCAGTCTTGTGAAGTAGTCATTAGATCGCATATGTCTTTTTTCAATACATCTAGATCGAGAGAGTTAAATTCTTTAGCGTAATTAAAATCACTATCCATTGGATTTGAAAGGTTAGAGTGTTGCCTTAAAATATTAAGCTTCAATGAATTGGGCCACCAATCATTATTCTTTGTTCCCCACATGTACTTCTCCTAAATATTGAATTAAAATTTGTTTAATTGTAACTTCAAATGGACAAAAATAAAGTTATTTATATTTGAGTTTGTTTGTCAGTCAGTTGTGGCTAGTCACGAGGAATTGAGTCATATAATATATGAGTATGCACGATGATTTATTATACGCATTCGAATTAGAAATGAGTAAGGCAAAGGAAGCTTTTCACTCAACTAAGTTAGACCTATCTTTCAAACATTTAGAAAGGGCCCATGTATTAGGGCAGATGAATGTAATTGCTCATACAAGAGCACATATATGGATGTTTAAAGTCGCACTTAAGAGAAAAGACTTCGCGGAGATGTTTGCTCAGTCAATTCGTATTCCATCTGGAATAGTGGGGTCGTTCCTTGGAGTTGTTCCCTTGGGAAATACTGGTGGTGGAAATGTGAGTGCAATTAAACCAATGGATATTAGTGAAGACTTAAGGAGTCCTCTTGAGTATTCAGCAACAATGGAAGAAAAAATGAATAGAAACGCACAATATTTTTTAAGATTTGCACTGGCAGCATGTTTTTTGTCTGCTGTAGCCGATAGGGTTGGCCTTTGGGGGAATGCAGGGGAGCCTGGAGTTGTCTGGGGAAATATGAAAGCATTTTTAGATTATACACATCTTCTTCTTCCGTGGATGCCAAGAGCTCTTTCTGATGTCTGCGGATATATTGCAACATTCCTAGAAGTCATCTTATCTGTTTTCTTATTAATAGGATTCAGACTAAAAGAATCATCACTTGCGAGTTTCTTTTTACTACTTTCTTTTATTTTAAGTATGAGTATTTCATTTGGAGTTAAGAGTTCTCTCGACTATAGCGTTATTACCGCAGCAGCTGGAGCCTTTCTCTTATTTTCAATAAACTTAGAGAAGAGAAGTTAAATTAAATAAGGTTTGATTTAAGTTCATCTTTATTTTCAATTATATCTGCCAAAGTATACTTTTCTAAATTTTTTAGAAACTCTATTAGCGAAGAGTTGAGAATTGACTTTAATTTACAAGATGGTGTAATTTTACAAGGAAATACTGAGTCTTGATTGAAGCATTCTACTATGTCAAAGTCAGGCTCAACTTGCTCGATTAATTTTCTAAGGTTGATATTCTTTGGTTTTTCTAGCAGTGTTATTCCACCCGAGGCCCCTTTATAACTTTGTATATACTTAAGTTTTGATAATTGATGAATGATCTTTGAAAGATGATTTCTCGAAATTCCATAGGCAGCAGAAATCTCAGTAGAGGTGCAAAGTCTCTCGCTATTAATTCCCAAGTACATGAGAACTCGTATTGAATAATCGGTATAAGTTGTTAGTTTCACACTATATATATCGTTGAAATATTAGAGAAATGCAAATATGTCTATAAAATATATATTTCAGTATTGACGGTAGTCTCTTGTCGTAATAAATATGTATTCAAAATACATATTTAAGATACATATTAAGGGGAGCATCATGCTAGAGAGTAAGACTATTGAAATTATTAAAAGTACTGCACCAATTTTAGAAGAACATGGAGTACTTCTTACAAAGCATTTCTATAAGAAACTTTTTGAAAAAAATCCTGAGGTTATGCCATATTTTAATCGTGCCCATCAAGAAATGGGAACTCAACAGGAGGCCCTTGCTGGCGCAATTTGTGCTTATGCAAAAAATATTGATAATCTCTCAGCATTAAGTGGAGCAGTTTCTTTAATTGCCAATAAGCATAGTTCTTTAAAAATAAAGCCAGAGCATTATCCAATTGTGGGAGTTAATTTACTAGAATCTATCAAAGAAGTTTTAGGAGATGGAGCAACTGATGATATTATTTCAGCCTGGAAGAAAGCCTATTTCTTTCTTGCCGATATTCTTATAGAAGCAGAAAAAAATCTTTATAATGAACAATTAAAATCAGAAAATGGTTTCAATGAATTTAAAAAGTTTCGTGTTGTAAAGAAGGTTCAAGAAAGTTCAATCATTTCATCTTTTTATTTATCTAGTGAAGATGGGCTACCGGCTCCAAGCTTTAAGGCGGGTCAATATATAACTATTCGTGTTCCATTTGATGGAATGACAACAATGAGAAATTATAGTTTATCTAGTTTTGGGGATGAGAATTTTCTTAGAGTAAGTATAAAAAGAGAGGACGCATTAGAGGATAAAACTCCGGCAAGGTATGTTTCAAATTATATGCACTCTCAAGTTGAAGAGGGTGATATTGTCGAAGTTGGCTATCCAAATGGTATATTTACATTACAGCCACAAAATACGGATAAGAATATAGTTTGTATCGCTGGAGGAATAGGAATCACTCCACTTCTAAGTATGATTCATTGTTTAAATCAAAATAGAAAGTCTACTCAATCATTAAAATTAATCCATGCAAATAAGAATGATGAAGTTCATGCTTTTAAAAGTGAAGTCGAGTCCATTCAAGAGCTGAATCCTAATTTCAAAGCGTTCTTTTTCTACGATGAACTAAAGAGGGAGAAGAGAAGTAATGAAAATATAGGCTTTATTACGAGAGAGTTTTTAACGGAGTTCATCTCTAATGATAAGAGTTCTGATTTCTATATTTGTGGACCTAAAGCATTTATGAAGTCTATTAAGAATGACTTACTAGCTCTGGGAGTAGAGGAAAATCAAATTCATTATGAGCTATTTGGTCCAGTCGAAAGTATTTAAATAAAAAAGAATGTATAGGAACTAACAATTCCTATACATTCTTCTAAGTGTTCTTTGATTTGAATATCTCTTATCCTTAGAACTCGTGCTCCTAGCATAGTAGTTTTTAGATTGATAAAATTTTCTTTTCTTATATTTCTTATTCTTATATTTTCTTTGTTGTTTCTTCTCGCTTCTTTGGTTCTTCTCGTCAGAGAGTTCATAAGACGTAGCTTGAGCTTTTTGCAATAGACTTACTCTTGCTTTTCTTAGATCAAAGAGAACATAGTTAAGTAGACCAACAAAGATGATGGTCGACAGGCGCATAAATACCTCTACTAATAGAATTTAATATTGAGTTTTAGAAGTAGAGAAATGTATTCATGATAATCACCTCGAGGTTAATTTAGCTTTTTTGGAAATGTAAAATTGAGTATGATTAGATATTCATAATGATTTAATATAACACATATAGCAATAAGATGGAAGTCCCATGATTATAGAAACAGAAAGATTAATACTAAGACAGTGGAAAGACTCCGATATTGATCCCTTCGTGAAGCTTAACCTTGACGAGGAAACCATGAAATTCTTTCCATCTACTTACGCTAGAGACGTAAGTGAGAAGCTTATTAATAGAGAAATTGAGCGCATTTCCAAAGATGATATTGGATTATTGGCCGTAGAGTTAAAGGAAACGGGAGAGTTTATAGGTTTTATTGGTCTTGCAAGACCAAGTTATGAAACTCACTTCACTCCTTGTACTGAAATCGGTTGGAGGATCTATAAAGACTTCTGGGGAAAAGGGTATGCTAGTGAAGGTGCAAGGGCCGTTCTCGATTTTGCTTTTGAAGAGTTGGGGCTCGAGGAAGTTGTCTCTTTTACCTCAAGACTTAATCTCGCTTCAATTAGGGTTATGGAAAAGATTGGTATGGTAAGAGATACTGATGGGGACTTTAAACACCCTATGGTTGAGGACGATTCAGAGCTTAAAGATCATGTTCTTTTCCGAGTGAGAAGTGTTAATGGCTAGAGTTTATAGGTGTCAATCTATTTGACTACTGATAATATAAAATAAATTTAAATTAAGTATATAGAAAGAGGAATTATGGGAAGAAAATGGGCCAATATTGAAAAGAAAAAAGGTGCAGCAGATAAGTTAAGAGGACAAATTTATACTAAGATTCTCTTTGAAGTTCAAAGAGCGGTTAAGTCTGGTGGAGATGATGCTAGTACTAACTTCCTATTAAGAATTGCCTTAGAAAAGTGTAAGAAGAATAACGTTCCAAAAGATAATATTGATAGAGCTATCAAGAAAGGCCTTGGTGGTGATGACGATGGATACGAGGAAGTTACTTATGAAGGTTATGGCCCAGATGGGGTTGCTATCTTTGTTGAAACTTCTACGAATAATACAACTAGAACTGTGGCCAATGTAAGATCTTACTTTAACAAAGCCGGAGGTTCTCTAGGGACAACAGGAACATTGCAATTTATTTTTACTCGTAAAGCTGTTTTTGAGATTCCACAAGGTGATTTAGACGAAGATGATTTCACTCTAGAGATGATCGACTGTGGAGCTGAGGAAATTGAGCTTGAAGATGGAATATTTGAAGTTAGTGGGCCAATGGAAGTTTTTGGCGCTATCTCTAAGAAGTTAGAAGAAATGAACCTAGAGCCAGAAGAGGCAGGATTAGAGCAAATTCCTACAACTTTTAAAGAAGTTTCAGATGAAACATACTTAAATAATATGAAGTTAATTGAAAAACTTGAGTCTGATGATGATGTCGTAAAGGTGTATCACAATATTGAATATAGTGAACACTTTAATGATCTATAGAAAATAAGGGTACGAGATGAATACGTATAATATGACTAGAAGTGAGCAAAGTATAAGCGAAGAGAACGCGCGCTTTATGAGTGGCGTTTATAAGTGGATGAGTTTTGGAATAATCCTCACATCATTTATTTCATTTTACGTATCTCAGTCTAAGGAGCTAGTCTCACTTATAATTGGAAATAAGTTTATATTCTATGGGCTACTTATCGCTCAGCTAGGAGCCGTATTTTATCTATCTGCGAAAGTAAAAACGATCTCTTCTATGGCCGCAACAATCATTTATCTTCTTTATGCAGCATTGACAGGTCTAACTCTCTCTTTAATCTTTCTCATTTACACAAGTGAAAGTATTCAGTCTGCATTTATACTGACAGCTTTCTCTTTTGCTGGATTAAGTCTCTTTGGCTATGTGACTAAAAGAGACCTAGGCCCAATTGGAACTTTCTGTCATATGGCCCTTTGGGGAATGATTGGATTTGGAATCTTAACAATCTTCTTTCCGAGTCTAATGACCTCTGGTGCTAGTAAAATATACGGTATATGTGGAGTGCTCATTTTTTCTGGACTAACTGCTTATGATACTCAGAAGATTAAATCTTCTAATATCATTGGTAATGAAGGAACAGATGAGGATAGAAAAGAGACTATTTACGGAGCCCTCACTCTTTACTTAGATTTTATTAATCTCTTCCTATCAATACTAAGGTTAATGGGAAGAAGAAAGTAATTACTTTAAAAATTGTAAATGATAATCATCTTCATCAGAGCTTTCGAAGTAATTATATAGAAGCTCTTCATTGATACTAATATCTCTAGTGGCAAACATCATGGAGAGGTCGCTAGAGTTTTCAATATTGAAGTCGAATGTATGATGGTTCATATATTGAGCATTATCCATGCAATTGATATAGAAATCATTTTCTTTATAAGCAAAGTTTTGAAGTGTATCGAATGAATCTCTATGGAGTTCTCTTTTAAGTTCTTCCCATTGCTCTATAGTATATTTAATATCAATTCTCTCATCGAAGCTCCAAACGAGCTGTCCTTTCTTTATCTTTTGTGAACTGAAGAGTCCTAGTCCTTGAATTTTAGAAGGAGCAATGTAGGTCTTAATATTAAGCATAGCTGGCCACTCCTAAGTGCAATTGTAAGTGGTCTAATAGGTCATCTTTTTTCTTTATCTTGAAATAGTCAAAGTTGAAGAAATCAAAGAGGTCATAGCAATTATGATAGTTCTCAATAAGCTCTTCTCCTTTTAGAATATCTCTAGTGGAGATTTCTAAGAAATTATCTAAGAAGCCAATATTAGCACTTTGACCGTGGTTTATATATCTTGTCTTATCTAGGACGCTCCAGACGTTTCCATCCCTTAGATAAGAATAATTCATGTGTCGTCTTATCTCCTTTAGGCTCATGGAGTGACATTGGAAGATAAATTCTTCAATTGCTGTAATCCGAGTTGTTGACGGAGAATACTTCCAAATAGGCGTACCCTCTGGAATGTCTTGATTGGCAAAGAGTCCTTTTCCATGAATAGGGGAAGATTTAATAAGCGTTTTAACCAGTAACATTCTTACTCCTTTAGCCTATTTTATGAACGAAGTTATATTTTTGAAAAATCGTTTTATTTCTATAATGATTAGTTTTAAGTTAATTGTTTTTAATTTTAGTTAGTTGTGTTGTTTTTTAGGATAATTAGGAAAAACTGAAGTATATTGGGACTAAAAACGAGTTTTAAAAAAAATGAGTTAAGTCGATAATTGGCAAAGACTCATATCACATAAATTTAGGAGAAAGCGTGAGAATAGGTCTATTAAATAAGAACCCTGATAACTACACTAATACTAGACTTTATGAAGAGGCCATAAAGAAAGGTATTGAAGTCGAGCATATTGATTATACTCATTGCGATCTTATTCTAAATAATAATAAGCCCGATATTCTTTACAAAGGAAAATCCTTAAGCTCCTTAGATGCCATTGTTCCAAGAGTTGGAATCATAAAAAGTACATATGGGATGGCCGTATTAAGACAATTTGAGGCCATGGAAATTTACTCATTAAACTCTTCTCTTGGTGTTGCAAGAGCGAGAGATAAGCTTAGAACGTTACAGATCTTATCAAGGAAGGATTTACCTTTTCCAAATTCCTCCATCTCTAATGACTCTTTAAATGGAGCTAAACTTATTGATAAGGTGGGAGGAACTCCAGTAATTATTAAATTAACTGAAGGGCTACAAGGTAAGGGAACTGTTTTGGCCGAAACTAAACAGTCCGCAAAATCTATAATTGAAGCTTTTGGTCTTACAAGTACTAACCTTATTCTTCAAGAGTTTATAAAAGAGTCTAAGGGGACAGACATTAGAGTTTTTATCCTTGGTGGAAAAGTCATGGGTTCAATGATTAGAAGCTCTAATGGGGAAGACTTTAGATCTAACCTTCATCTCGGTGGTGAGGCAAAAAAAGTAAAACTCACACCCAGAGAAAGAGAAATTGCTCTAAAAGCCGCTAAGGAGTTTAAACTCAATGTTGCCGGAATAGATATTCTACGTAGTGATAATGGTCCACTAATTCTAGAGGTGAATGCCTGTCCTGGCCTTGAAGGAATTGAAAAGGCGATGGACAAAAATATTGCTGCGACAATAATTGATTTTCTAATAAAACAAGTTGAAGAACTAAAAGATAAACCCTCCTACCATAAGCGTGTGCCGCTTTAAAGAGTCGTTATGGAAAAAACAGTCTATGTTAAAGTTAAAGAAAACATTGTTCTCTCAAGATTAAAGAGGGGACATATACATAGGTTTCAGGTGCATTTATCTGACAATGCTCTTGGTGTTCCTTGGAAGCTTCCAGTAATTATTGTTCAGGGGAAGAATAAGGGAAAGGTCCTTGGAATTACGGCTGCAATCCATGGAAATGAACTTAATGGTATTTCTACTATTTTCAAACTCATAAATGAAATTGATCCAATGAAAATGAGTGGAACTTTAATACTCGTACCTATTAGTAATGTTCCGGGATATTTGAAGAACCAAAGATACTTTAGCGACAATGTGGACTTAAATAGAATAATGCCAGGTAAAGATAGTGGAGCATCAAGTAGTATTTATGTTCATCACTTTATTAAAAAAATAATTAAGAAATTTGATTATCTCTTAGACTTACATACTGCTAGTTTAGGTAGGGTAAATTCTCTCTATATTAGAGCAGATCTAGAGAAGCCTGAATGTCGCAATCTTGCGTATCTTCAGAACCCACAAATTATTGTTCAAAAGTTTGATGAAGAGGGGACACTTAGAGGTTGGGCAAATGATAATGGAATTGCTGCCATAACGATTGAGATTGGAAATCCTAATGCTTTTCAACATAAGCTAATTGACGAGACTCTCTTGGGAGTTTTGAATACGATGAAATTCTTAAAGATGATTGATGGCAAAGTTAAGAATCTCGTGAAGAGCACAACTATTTGTGACCACTCATTTTGGATATATTCTTCAAAGGGTGGAATTGTAGACGTCTTTCCTGCCATTGCTCAGAAAGTGAAGAAAGGTCAATTAATTGCCAAGGTCTATGATGTATTCGGAGAGGTTAGAGAGGAGATCTTTAGTTCTCACTCAGGTATTGTTATAGGTAAGAATATTCGCCCCAACTGTGATGCTGGGACGAGAATTCTTCATTTGGGAATTTAAAATTTTATTTTAAAAATGTTTGAGAAGAAGTGATGTCACAGAAGTAGTTTACATCCATCTTCATAAGGTAAACACCAGAGTATGTATTATATAGTGCTTCGTACTTTTCGATTCCGTCTACGAAATCAGAAGTCTTTGTAAGTGTAATCTGGTATTCACCTTCAACTTCATCGTATGGAACACCTAGTTCGTAAGATAAAATATCCATTGATTGGTACATCACGCTATTTCTACATTCGTCGGCAAATACGTTAGTCATTGATAAAAGAGTTAAGAGAACGAGAGCTTTCATTTGTTTCTTCCTTTGTCTAAATGGATTTTAATAGATTTATTTCTAGCTCTTCTCTCAAGAAGATAAATCAAAGTCAAATTAGGATTCTATGAAGATGGTAGGCTTAGAAAAATTACTCGTATTGTGAATAAAATGGCGGTTTTGTGAGAAAAGTGTGAAAAAGTAAAGCCGCAACTAGGCGGCTTTATTAGACTATTATATTCTCTTGGCCTTCGAGATATGGCCTGCCTTGTTGATCACACTAGCGCAATCAGGGCTAAGATTTGTAATATAGACTTCTTTATCTAGCCTGCTATATTTCTCAACTATATTATTAATAACTTCGATACTAGAGAAGTCACAAACTCTTGAGTTTTCAAAGTCTAGATAAATATTCTTAGGGTCTTCCTTTGGATTAAAAAGACTCTGAAAGCTTTGAACAGAACCAAAGAAGAGTGGTCCATTAAGCTGATAGTGTTTACCACCATTTTCATCTGTGTAAATCTCGGCCTTGATTCTTTCAGATTTCTTCCATGCAAATACTAATGCGGAAACAATAACACCACAGAATACTGCGATTGCAAGATCTGTAAAAATTGTGACTGTCGATACTAGAACTATAACAAAGGCATCTGATTTTGGGATTTTTCCTAAGACTCTAAAGCTAGACCATTCAAATGTTCCAATAACAACCATAAACATAACACCAACAAGTGCAGCTAGTGGAATGAGTTCTATAAACTTTGATCCAATAACAATGAAGAAGAGTAGGAATAATGCGGCACTGATTCCTGATGCTCTACCTCTTCCTCCTGAGTTAACGTTAATCATACTTTGACCAATCATGGCACATCCGCCCATTCCGCCAAAGAAGCCTGTTAAGATATTGGCAAGACCTTGTCCTAGACATTCTCTATTAGTACTTCCTCTTGTTTCAGTTACTTCATCTACAAGCTGTAAAGTCATAAGTGACTCAATTAGGCCGATGGCGGCTAGGATACAAGAGTATGGGAAGATTATTTGTAATGTTTCCATATTAAATGGAACATTTGGAATGTGTAGAGATGGTAGTCCTCCGCCAACTGATGCCATATCAATTACTGTTCTAGTGTCTATTCCCATTAAGTGAACAATTCCTGTTACAGTAAGAATCGCCGCCAATGATGATGGAATGGCCTTCGTTAGCTTTGGTAAGAAGTGAATGATGAGCATTGTTAAAAATACTAGTCCTAACATAATTAAGAGATCATTCGTATGTAGCCAGTGAGAAACTCCTGTAGCATCAGTAAATTTAAATTGTGATAACTGGGCCAGAAAAATAATGATAGCTAGGCCATTAACAAAACCGAGCATAACTGAGTGTGGTATTAGACGTACGAACTTACCAAGCTTAAATACACCTGCAAGCATTTGAATGATTCCCATTAAAACTACAGTTGCAAATAGATATTCAACACCATGATCGGCAACGAGGCTAACCATAACGACAGCGAGTGCTCCAGTCGCTCCAGAAATCATTCCCGGTCTACCACCAAAAATTGAAGTAACAAGTCCCACCATGAAAGCAGCATAGAGACCAACAAGTGGATCAACCCCTGCTACAAATGAAAAGGCTACAGCCTCCGGTACAAGAGCGAGGGCAACAGTTAGCCCTGAGAGAAGATCGTTTTTTAATGTTTCTCTCGTATTAGAGATAAGTTTGAAGATCAAGTTTATTCCTTTTGTAAAATTGTATATAGAAGATAGCGAATAATTGGTAAATACTCAAACCTATTTTGACTTTTGCGCTGAGTTGTTTTCTGTTTAACTTAGAGCATTTAAATTAACTTTGGGGGTGTGACATTCTTAAATGAAATGAATTAGAATAAAGACACTGAAAATTAAAAAGAGGTTTATATGAAATTTATTTTATCATTATTTTTATTTACATCAATTGCTCAGGCTGCTTGTTTCAAAGATGCGACTATCGGTTGGAGTGCTTATAAGACACCAGCGAAAGCTGCAGTAGGTGGAACTTTTAAGGGCGTTTCATTCACAAGTAATAAGAGTGAAGATATTAAAGAAATTCTTACTGGTGCAACGTTTAATCTTGATGCATCTACAGTCTTCACAAAAGATAAGGGAAGAGATGCTAAGATTGCAAAGTTCTTTTTCTCTACATTAGAAGGCGGAAGTAAAATTACTGGTGTTGTAAAAAAGGTGTCTGGTAAAGTTATTACAGTAGCAATTACGATGAATGCTAAGACTGTAGATGTTCCATTAAGCTATGATTATAAAAATGGAAAATTAAGTGCAAAGGGTGTTGTTGACGTATTTGACTTTGCTATGAGCGACGAACTTAGCGCTCTTAATAAAGCGTGTGCAGCTCTTCATCAAGGTAAAACTTGGAATGATGTTGCCGTTAATCTAGAAGCTAACTTTGGAAAGTGTAACTAAGTTACTTCTTTCCAAAGAGTCCTAATCTTACGCGAAGGAAGTGAAAAATTTCCTTCGCAACATCAATCTCTAAACATTGCTCAATTGTCTCAAACCCAGGTGCAGAGTTTGCTTCACAAACTTTGAAGTGCGAACCATCAAAGAGAAGGTCAATTCCAGCAATATCTAAATTAAAGGCCCTAGATACTTCAAGTGCTAACCACTCAATTTCAGGAGTTAACTCAAAGGCCCTTACTTCACCGCCTTGAGAGAAGTTTGCTTTGAAGTCTCCCTCTTTTGCAATACGCTCAACACAGCCAAGGACTCTTCCTCCTAAAGTAAACACTCTAAGATCTCTTCCCTTACTTGATTTAATAAATTCTTGAAGAATAATATTTGCATTGATATTTGTGGATTCCACCAATTGCATCATATCGGCCAGGTTCTTCTTTGTTTCGCAGAGAAATACTCCAACTCCTTGGGAACCACTAAGTGTTTTTACAATGACTGGAAAGCCTAAATTCTTTTCGATGAATTCAATATCAACTGGAAATTTCACCAACATTGTTTTTGGTACAGGCATATTGTATTCAGCTAGAATTTGATGAGAATATAATTTATCTTTAACGATCTCTATACTTTCAGATGTATTATAAGAGCGAACACCTAGTCTTTCTAAGTGTCTTATAACTGCAAGATCGAAGTAGGTCGTATAGGCACCCATTCTCGGGATGATGAAGTCGGGGAGCTTTACCGGCTCTCCTTTGAGATAGACAGATTTTCTATTTTCCCAAGTAACGGTGATATCAATATCTTTGGGGCTAATGATTTTTAGGTTAATACCTTCTTTTTCAGCCGTCTCCATTAGTCTTGTTACAGCATACGATTTCTTTAAGAATTTTGAATCTTCTTTATAGAGAAGCCAACCTTCCATTTCTACCACCTCTAAAATTTATTTGTTAATCTATTCGGATAGTTAGCCAATAATCTTAAGAAATGTTTCTAGAGATTATTGGCCAAGAGAACTTGAGGAAATTTATAGAGATATATAATTTCCATTTGGTGAAATTGAGTTTTTCTTAACTTCTAAATCAATCTCTTTTTTCAGTTTTGAAGTTGTAACTTTGACTTTGTAGTTACCAGCGGCGAGGACTTTGTAGAACTCTCTGCCATTCTTAGATATAGTATCAATTTTTGTTAATGAGCTTTCATTCTTCTTAAAGATTTCTACTTTAAACTTCTCATCTTTTGTAAACTTTATACCAAAGCCTTGGTGGATACTTTTCATATAATCAAAGAGAGAGTCTCTATTCTTATCGTAATAAGATTGAACTAAGTCATATGTAGGCCACTTAGAGTGAGAGAGCTCAATTGTAACTTGTAGGTCATTGTGCCAGTGATAGCTCCAATCTTGCATACCACCGTTAATCTCATACCATTGGTAACCATTTACTATCCCGTCAACAAATTCCCAATTATCTCTCATTGATGGAATTTTAACTGCGTATTCGCGCGAGAGTTCAACCACAAGATCTTTATATGGGAAGTCATCTCCCGTAGTGTCCCAAGGGTAGTTCACAACTTCCGTTCCACCATGGAAATTTGCTGAAAGTGCGAAGTGTCTCTTCTTTTGAAAATTCATCATAGCAACAGTTTCGTTTTGTCTGTCTCTAGATTCATTATCAAAAATACTATGGGAGTGAGTATCTTCAATTTGCCCATCTCTTACAACATCTGGAAAATCTCTGTTAAGATCTCTCCAGTTACTATTTCCTCTTCTTCTAGAGGCGGCACCATCTGGATTTAAAGAGGGCATTATGTAAATTTCGGTATTATTAATCAATGTCGTTGTTTCGAGATCTGAGCTCTTATAGTTCTTTGCTAACTCTTCAAGAAGTGAAACCATCATCTCTCGTCCAACAATTTCATCCCCATGCATATTGGCAACATATTTAAACTCAGGCTCAACTTCATCAACTTCAACATTGTCAGAAACCTTCATCATCCAGAGCTCTCTGCCTCTCTCAGTTTTTCCAATACTAAAGAGTTTAAAAATATTTGGATTATCTTTTGCGAGCTTTTTAAGTTTTAATTCAATTTCTTCTGGCGTTGGATAAGTGGCTAGAGACTTCTCTTTTTCCTCTAGTCTTAACGAGCTAAAACTAAACGGAGAATTTTCCTTAAGCCATTTTCCTAAATCTTTTGGGCCATAGACTTCATAGCCTCTCTTATTAGGATGATCTACTGTAAATCTCTTTTGTGCATGTATTGTTTTTAGGAAGTCTCTTTTCGAGTCATTTACAAAATAGCCTTCTTTAACAATATTTCCCTGGTTGGCCAGAGTGGATGTAGTTGCAAGGAGCAGTGTTGCTAAGAGTAATTCTTTCATAAGATACCTTTTCTATGGGATAGATGAATTTACTCCTCTTTATAGTGTGGATCAATTGATGTGAAAAAATGTAAGAGAATCATAATTTTATGCACCTAAAATCAATGCTTTATGGATTAAGTTTTTATTAATACTTGATAGGTATGATGAAGAATGAAGCCTTTTCTAAATTTATTCTTTTTAGCCCTTTTTATGCAAGTTCAGACCTATGCAGGTTCAACCTATATTTTTGAAGAGAGTGAGGAGCTCTACTGGCCAACAATGAATATTGAAGAGGTTCATGAGATGGACAAAGATACGAGGTCTCCCTCTGCTGAGAATATTGAATATAAAAGTATTGAAGAGCTGAAAGGACTAGTTGATGTATGTTGGTATCGATGTAGTTTTGTATATGAAGAAGTGGATTAATCAAGCTGCACTTTCTTCACCATAGAACTCATTTAGAAATGAGTCGATATCATAGAGAGCGGCTTCGTCATCTTTTCCAATGATTTCTGTAAAGGGTATCTCGTCTAATTCATCTCTAGGTAGATCTTCCCCAAGGGCATCTATTATGACCAAGAAGAATTGATCGGCCATCTCTTTGTAAATGTCTATGTCGTATAAGTTTGGGTGAAGAGTATCTAAGTAAATGACTAAACATAGAGTAGGTGATTCTCCAACAATATCTTCTAGCTCTGTTAGGTTATAGGCTTGGCGAATTTCACAATCATTGTGAGAGAGCTCGTAAGAGAGCCTTGTCTGAGCTTGGTCGTCCATGGAGAGTATGAGAATAGTGTCGTGATGAAATATCCTACTCATAGAAATAATTATAATTGTCAATTATGAAGGAAATGTTAAGAGAATTAGGGGAGATCTCTTAATTGTATTTATAATAACTTGCTATAATTTCCGTACTTTATAAGGAGGTTCTAATGGTTAATTATACACCTGCAGTAGTTGGGAAAACGGAACTTAAAGAGGGGCTTAAGCCAGGTCTCACAATTAGAGATTATGTCGCTAAGAATTTTCAAACGATCTCTAATAAGAGCACAATTCTAGAAGCCAGTGAGATGTTGATTCGCTTCGAATTAACTGGAGCGCCAGTTGTTGATGAAAATGGTTCTATGATTGGTTTTTTATCTGAAAAGGATTGCTTAAAATATATTTTAGATTCGAAGTATTATAATCATGCTCCATCGAGCGCGACTCATTATATGTCGACTCAAGTCATGTCAATTTCGCCAGATGATTCACTAACATCTGTCGTAGAGCTCTTCCTAAGAAATAATTTTCAAGTATACCCTGTTGTTGAAGAGGGAAGAGTTATTGGAACAATTTCTAGGAAGGCCATTTTACAAGCAGTGGCAGAATTAAATGAGTCTTCTTGGTAAAAGATAAGAGTTGTTTTATGAAGGAATTAAAAATTCTTGTGGCCGATGATAATGAAGAATTCTATGTCCTCTTAAAAGAGAGGCTTGGGGTTCTCCATTATCAAACGCGCTTCTTTCACGCAAAGAATGGTTATCAAGCTTTAGAAGTATTGAGGTCAGACTATATTGACTTATTAATCACAGACTTCTCAATGCCTGTTCTAGACGGATTAGAGCTTGTAAGGTCTTTAAAGAGTTTAGAACCTGAGCAACGACCAAAAGAAGTCGTTATTCTATCTGCATATGTAGAGTCAGGTCCTACTCCTAAAGAACATGATCACGTTATCTTTTTACCAAAGGATGACTTTTATAGTGACTTAGTTCACCTCATTGCAGACTTGAGCGAATCTCTTGGGTCATTTATTAATCAACGAGATAATTATATCAAGGATGTCCGTGTTGATATTATTGGGCAGAACTTTGTGGACATTGTTCATGCAATGGAATTAGATACTAGAAGTGTTATTGTTGACGACCCACACTTGATCTTTGAATGTGAGAAAGATGAAGTCGTTGATTGTATAATAACTTTCCCTGGAAAAGAGGTTGTCCAAACAAAGGGGAGGGTAAAACGATTGATGGGTGTTAGTGATAAGCACTTTAAGATTGAATTCTTCGATCTAACTAGAGAAAGCCAACTCAAAATAGAAAACTTTCTAGGCCATGTTGCGGCCTAGATTACTCTTCCATCTTCTTAATTTTTTTAAAGATTTCTCTCTTCTCGTCTCTTTCTTTAGAGTCGAGGATTGAGGTCTTATTTGCAATTTTTCGAATAGATTTATTAGTACTTGCCACACTTTTAAACTTATCAATTACTTTTAATTTCTTTTTAAGATTCATTACTCTATTAAATGACTTGTTGATTTGATCGATGGTAACTCTCTCTTCATTCAATAGTTTCTTTATGGTTGTGTGAACTCTTTTGGCAATTTCTTTATCGTAAACGAGGTTGTTCCCGTAGAGTAGAATATCTATTCCAGCGTTAATCGCGAGTTCGATGGCCCTTTCAAATCCATAGTGATCTGTTATAGCACTCATATTCATATCATCACTTATAATGACTCCATCATACTTTAGCTCTGTTCTTAAAAGATCGTCTAAAATAGATTTTGACAAAGTTCCCGGGTAGTACGGATCAAGAGAACCATTGAAAATATGAGCAGACATAAGTATGTCAACATTGCCCTGATTTATCATATTTTTAAATGGAATAAGTTCGATCTCACTCCATGTATCAGTAACGTCCACAAAGCCTTTGTGCGAGTCTCCTCTTGAAGATCCGTGACCAGGGAAATGCTTAATTGTTGTTCCAATATTTAAATCGTGATGTGATTTTATAAATGCGGCAACGTTATTACTAACCTTAAGAGGATCGCTTGAGTAGCTTCTTTCTATTTTTCCTATTACAGGGTTATCTGGGTTTGTATTTACATCAGCACTAGGAGCAAAATTTAAATTAATACCTACTGATTCAAGATCTTGTGCTAACTTCTTACTCTCTTTATAAGTGAAATTGAGATTATTTCTCTTACCAACTTTCTCTGGTGAGAGCACTTTGTTAAATCCATGACGTTGCTTAAGTCTTTGAACTAGTCCACCTTCTTGATCCACTGTTATGAGAAGTGGAATTTCACTCTCTCTTTGTATTCTCTTTGTCAGATCCTTAACTTGTTTTCTATTTATAATATTTCTCTTTCTTGACTCTAAGGTAACATCATAGTCAAAGAGGATTACTGATCCTATTTTATATTTATGAATGTCTTCTATAATTTGGTGATTAGCATCTACTTCACTTCCGCGAAAGCCCACTAAAATCATCTGCCCAATTTTTTCATCTAAGCTATAGTCGGCCCAGCTTGAGTTAATAAGAAGTAGAATCGATAGAATTTTAAGCATAGTTTCCTCTAAATTTAGTTATAAAACCTATCGGATTATGAACTCAATTTTTGAGCCTGATTTTAAAACTGAGTGTTTTTGTCGCTTAAGGCGACTAACCCGTCAAAAGTAATCAAATTCTTAATTTTTAGTGGAAGTTTTTTCCCATTAGTCTAAATGTCCTAAGTTTTTAGGTCGATTAATAACTGATTCTTACGAGTGAGGGGGGCATCTCTATGAAGATGTATATTTTATTAATCGGTTTTATACTGAGCGTTTCATCTTTTGCGCAAACAGGTATCTATCTTTCTACAGGAACACGCTATGATGTTTCAGATATAGAATCTATTATGGATGACGTTCTAATGCATAATACTACGAGAAGAATTAATATCTTTGTACATGGCAGAGGTAAGCATCCAGAGAAGGGTTTAGGTGTAATGTCTGAACTTGAGAATATGTATGGTGTTTCCAGTATTATGTTTCATTGGCCATCTTGGAAATCTGCTGTTGAGCGCCCTGTGGGTAATGCTATTTCATCATCGGAAGACCTCTATGTCTTTTTGAACGCATTAAATAACTATATTAGTGAGCACCCATTTAAAACATTTGGATTAAAGTTCTCTTTACTTGTTCATAGTATGGGGAATATTGTTTTTAAAGAGATGATGCAGAATCATTATTCGAGTGGCTCTTTTAAGTATAATCTCTTTGATACGCTTATTCTAAATGCCGCAGATGTTCCGGTAAGAGATCACCAATCGTGGGTTGATAAGATAGATTTTTCAAAAGAAAATTTCATTACCTATAATGACAATGACATTGTTTTATTTGGTAGTGAGCAACTTGATCGCTTTAGTGATGACTTTGAAGAATATGAGGGAACGAGACTTGGAAAGAATGTTGATAAGGCAGTCAAAAAATCAAATGAAGAAAGATCGAATAATGCAAAATATTTAAATATCTCTAAATTAACCTTCACTGGGCATAGACATTTCATTACTGATCTTAAAAAGAAGAATAGAGAGCTTCGTAGTATCTTCTCTAGATTAATAAAGGGGAGAAGGCCTTACTTAAACAAACGTGATGGGGTGTACAAGGTTAGGGAGAATGTTTACTACTTTAAGCACGATTAGAAAACCAAGTTACCTTGGCAAAGGGAATTTCACTTGCCCTTGCTGCTTCTAAACCAGTAGGACTATCCTCGAAAATGAATGCTTCTTTTGTTGTGATCTTGTAGAAGTTTAAAGCATCTAAGTAGGGGCGAGGACTAGGCTTGGTCTCAGTGCTATCTTCTCTAGTCAAAACAAGGTCAAATAACTCTTTAACTTTTTCTTTCTGTAAAATAAACTCAGTAACTTTTCTCTCTGAAGCAGTGATCAGAGATATTCTAAGTCCCATAAGCTTTAAAGATTGAAGTAAATTTCTGATTTCTTTCGTTATGATCTCTTTTTCTGAATCGATTATATCAATGACTTTTTGATTCTTTATTTCGAGAAATTTCTGAACACTAGTATTGAGTTCTTTTTTATAGAATTCAAAAACTTTATCGTCTGCTACTCCTTGAAATCTTTTCTTTAAATCTTCTGAAGAGGAGTCTCGCTCAACATTAAAGTGATCGAGAGTTCTTCTTAGGGCCTTTGCATGATGGAGTTCAGTGTCTATTAGAGTGCCATCCATATCAAAGAAAATATCCTTAGCATCTGTAAGCTTAGTAACTTCTGTTGGACTTGGGACTTTGTTAAGAATAATCATTAAATAAGAGAGGTGATAATCGTCACTAGTCTTTTAAAGATATTCTCTTCTTCGTGACTCTCTTCTTCCATTCTTTCCACTTCACTTGTCAGTTCTTCTACCTTTAGATCTCCCATAATCTGTCCTGTCAATTGAGATAGAACAATTTCTTCTTCGGGGGCGAGACCATCTCGTTTGAATATTGTATTGGCAAAACTGACTAGCATTCCACGCTCTCTTGGCTCTAGTGAATTTAAAAAGATATCATCAAGCTTTATACCTTTTTCAAAGTCATTCTGTAGAATTTCTCTCTGCTCTTTAGTGAAAGGAATCTTTTTCAAATGTTGATCGAGCCATAGTTTCTCTTCCTTTGAAACATGGTTATCTACTTGTGCAAGAGCGATTGTTCCTCTCCACATTTGAAATTTACTTTCACTAATCATGGGTATCTCCTTTTGACTAATTATCTCCTTTTTTTGTCCTAAACTCTAGGAGTTGTTTTTGCCTTCTCTCTCTTCTTATTTTGGCGTTTATATCATCAGCGCTATCCACAGCAGAGTCCCAAGCAGTATAGATTTGCTTCTTTATACCTGCTCTAAGATCTCCAGCAATATAGAAATTCTCAACGGAAGATTGACCCTTTTCGTCTGTTACAACAAAGCCTCTATTATCTAATTTTGCACCTAGCTCTTTGGCGAGTTCGTTATAGACAATGACTCCTAGAGAGACAAAAGCATTTTGAGCGTGAATGATATCTCCAGACTCTAGAATAAATCCCTCAAGCTTCCCTTCTTTCTTATCTCCTAGAAAGTCGACAATTTCTGATTCAACAACATTGATATTGTAGAGTTCAATGAGCTCTGATGTTTCTTCATCAAAGTCAGCACTCTTTCCATTTGTTAGGATGGTAAGATTTGGAATGTCATAGCGCTCGTTTATCATAATAGCTACCCAAGCAGCAGAGCTTGTGTGGCCAATAACAGCAATTTCATTTTGATGAGTATGATGTCCATCGCAACGAACGCAGTACTCAATCGCTTGGCTATTAGCAAATGGAAAAATTGATCTGATATCACCCTCAATAAAAGGTTGGACATCCATCATACCTGTAGTGAGAATGACGTACTTTGTTTTCCATGTTTGTCCGTTGGAATCAACCAAAGTAAAAATTCCTAATTCATCTTTTTCAATAGATTGCACACCTGTATTCAATTGAGGATAGAATACTTTTTCAAACCTCTCATTAGATAAAAAATCGTAGGCTTGTTTATTTGGATTATTTATTCCTTGTTTGAAGTCTAGGAAGCCTGGAATGTTCTCAACTTTTCTTACCCACATGGCCCTAGATTTTTTCTTATTCTTTTGATTACCTGGAAAGAAGAGTGTCTCATCATTATTAAGCACTGATCTTAGCGCTGCCATAATTCCAGCTGATCCTCCTCCAATTACAGTTGTTTCATATATTTTCTCAGTCATAGTGAACTCCTTTTTATATAGTCTATATAAATTATGATCATCACTCTAATAAGTATTATCTATTCTGGTATAGGGCCTCTATATTTGTTAAAATATAAAGGAAATAGGAGGCAGAAGTGATTAAGAAAACCAAGAATATAGCGCTAGTCGCCCATGATTCTAAGAAGCCTAAACTAATAGAGTGGTGTAGGGAGAATAAGGAAATCCTATCCAAGCATTCCTTATTTACAACAGGAACAACTGGAACATTGATCGAAAAGGAATTGGGCCTAAGTGTGACTAAGTATATTTCAGGCCCTCTAGGCGGAGATCAGCAAATTGGTGCGAAGATTTCAGAAGGTGCGATTGATCTCTTAATTTTCTTTTGGGACCCTTTGGAGAGTATGCCTCATGATCCAGATATTAAGGCTCTTTTGAGACTGGCGACGGTTTGGAATATTCCTCTGGCCTGTAATCAAACGAGTGCAGACTTTCTCATCTCTTCGCCTTTAATGGCAGAGGACTATCAAAGGGACCTTGAGCATTTAGAGAGATATAAGAAAGATAGAAAGATTTTGGTTTCTAAGAGTTAGACTTTGATGTGGAGCGTATGGATTATTGCCTTTGAAGGGCCTAAAAGGAGTTCGTAACTTTAATTTAGGAGTTAAGTTGGCACATATCGCAAAAATTGGAAAAGTATTTCTCGTTGGACAAGGGATTCTCTATCCTGTTCAAAAAGGAATTTTAAAAGTAGACCCTTCAACTGCGGTTGCTAAGCGCAGAAAGATTCAAGTTGCGAAACTTGGAAAGAAATCAAAAAAGTCTTAATTCTTCAGGCAATGTAAAGAGGTGGTCCTTTTTTGTAATTGGATCTTTGAGCTCCAACTTATGGGCCACCAGTTTTAATCCATCATCATTCTTATTATGACGACCATATTTTGGATCCCCAATAACAGGGTGCTTGATCTTTTCAAAATGTTTTCTAATCTGATGAAAGCGGCCAGTGATAATTTCAATTTCAAGTAGTGTACTTTGTTCAAATTCCTCGTGAACTTGATAAAGAGTTTTGGCACTCTTGCCATCGAGATCAAAAGCTATTTCCCCTTGCTCTTGTCTAAGAGTACCTAAAACCTCTGCTTGGTAGAATTTTCTAATCAATCTATTCTTCATGGCATTGGTAAAAATTCTCGCCACTTTATCGGTATATGCAATAATCATAAGCCCCGAAGTTTCTCTATCTAGTCGCTGAATGAGGTATGCATTAGGAACATTCTTTTCTACATGCCTTAGGATAGAAGCTTGATCGCCAAATTTTGTACCTTGAGAAAGCACTCCTGCTGGCTTATACCAAACACCCCATCCCTTAGTTTTATAAATCTCTTGCACTAGAGACATATCTACTTCTGGCAGGTTTGGGTCGTAATGGCATTCAATATGATCTTCAGAGGTTAAATTAGTTTTAACTCGTCTAATTCTATTGAGAGGACCAACACCTTTTTTCTTAATCCAAATTCCACCATTTGCTGCGTGTTTCTTTATTTGAGATTTTGAGAGAGAAGTCACTTCGTCTAAGAAGTCTAAAAGAGTAATACTCTCTTTTCCTTTGGGCTTTCCCTTAAAAATAAACTTCTTAACTTCTTCCATTATAATCCTTGTGAGATTGTCCACGGACAGCCGGGGCAACCTGATTGGCAACATGCTTCTTCTTTCCACTCATTATTTTCCTCTCTATCTTCCTTTACGTGATAGAAAGACTTTCCCTCGTGGTCACGTATAAATGTGTAATCAAGAGGCGCTTCCCATGGAGGTGAAATAGTTCCAAGGAGTAGCGAGAGCTTATAGCTGTGGGCCTGTTCTTTGTCTTTAAAAATAACGATATGATTTTCATTACTTATTGAAGTAATCCAATATTCTTTTTCATCTGTAATAAAATTCATGTTTATGGTATTCATCAAGTCTTCATATCATATTATTAAAAGAGATAAAACTATGTATGACTTTCCTATAGAGTATGATGAGCCAGTCTTTCGCCCCCCATCTGAGGGGAGGAGCTTCTTATTGCAGGTGACAATAGGTTGCTCTCATAATTTATGTACTTATTGCAATATGTATCGTTCAAAGAAGTACCGCGAGAGAGAGCTTTTAGAAATTGAGCAAGAATTAAAGAAGACTCATGAGTATTTTCAAAGGCTTAACTATAGTCCTCGTAGAGTCTTTCTCTGTGATGGAGATGCTCTAGGAGCCTCGATGGATATCTTAAGAGGGAGTCTTAGGGCCATTAAAGAGCTATTTCCAAGTGTTGAGAGAGTAGGCGTCTATGCTACAGCTCAGAATATGCTGGATAAAAGTCAGGAAGAATTGGAAGAGTTAAAGGAACTTGGACTAAGTATTGCTTATTTAGGCCTTGAAAGTGGTAATGATAAAGTTCTTCACAGAATAGTGAAGGGGAATACTGCTCAAGATATGATCGATGGTTGTGAGAAATTACACCTGGCGGGCTGGGACATTTCAATAATAGGAATGCTTGGAATTGGTGGTAGAGAATTTAGTAATGAACATATAGCAGATACAGCGGAAATCATTAGTAAGATATCTCCAAAATATTTTTCATTGTTAACAACGGTTGCGGTGAGGGGAACTCCTCTTAAGAGAATGGTTGAGCGCGGTCAATTTAATATGCTTACTACTAAAGAGCTCACTAGAGAGATGAGAGAGATTATCTCTAACATAGAGCCTAGTCGTGGTGAAATTTTGTTCAGGGCGAATCATGTGTCTAATCAATTTCCTTTGGGTGGAAGCTTAAAACGTGATACATCAATGATATTAGAAACTCTTGATGAGTGGCTTACTCAGATTCCTGATGGAATTTACCCAGAGACGCCGCAGCATATGCTTTAGAGGTTTGTTTTGTTAGATAAGTATTTTTTTGAAATTTTAGTGGCCCTCATTTTCTTGATCTCCCTTTTGAGTACACTGATCTTTTTCTTAGCGAAGAGAATTCAAAAGGACACAGATATTGCGAATGAGAGTATTAGAAAGACTCGTGAAAAAGAGAAGTTTATTCTCGAGAGCTTAGATATAATCGCGAAGGCCATTTCTCAGGAGCAATGTGAGATCTCCGAAGGCTGTATCAGGATACGCATGCTAATTGGTCGCTCAAAGATGTTAGACTCTAAGAAGAGTGATTACCAAGTTTTCTTTAAAATGTATGAAGAGCTAAAAGATTTCAAAACTCATGAAAAGAGAAATGAGTTGGCCAAACAAGATAGGATGCAAGAAGACATGAAACGTTTTCAAATTGAAAATCAATACCATGAACAATTTCTTATGGCCGTTACGAAATTACATGAGGATGTTAAAGAACTTCTATAGTAAATAATCATTCTTATGATATGCTTTAGAGATGGATTACTACGTTCATAATTTATCACCTATGGCCATTGAGATTGGCTGGTTTATACTACCTTGGTATTGGTTATCCTATATCCTCGGCTTTTTTGCTGTCTATTTTGGGATGATGCTCTTTTCAAAGAATAAGAAAGTACACATCTCTAAAACTTTAATTCATCACTATCTCTCATTGGGGTTTCTCTGGCTTATTCTAGGTGGGCGATTAGGTTATATCTTCATTTATAATTTTAGTTACTACCTTAAGGAACCTTCAAAAGTCTTCGCTCTCTGGGAAGGGGGGATGAGTTTTCACGGAGCTCTGATTGCCGTAGGGTTGTTCTCTATTTACTTTGCAAGAAAATATAGAATCGCCTTCCTTAGTCTAACTGATGGAGTTTCTATTTTTGCTCCAATTGGACTTTTTCTTGGGAGGGGAGCGAATTTCATAAATGGTGAGTTGGCAGGGAGAGTAAGCGACGTTTCTTGGGCCGTTATCTTTCCTAAGTTTTATGATAATTCGCCAAGGCATCCCTCTCAGCTTTATGAAGCATTCTTAGAGGGGTTTATTCTCTTTCTTATTCAATTTTTCTGGAGTTCTAAAAGATTAGAAAGAGAAGGGTTCTCCACTGGGGTCTTTGTTCTTTGCTACGGAATGTTTAGATTTTTCGTAGAGTTTTTTAGAAATCCTGACCCACAAATAGGACTCTACTTTGGTCTCATTACAATGGGGCAGATTCTTTGTTCGTTAATGATTATTCTAGGGCTAGTTTTAATTGTGAAGAGTGATAGAAAATCTATCACTCCAGTAGAAAAATAGCATCTTTAGAAAAATCGCTATAAAAGTCTTCGTAAGTTGCTCTTTGAGCACTTATCTTTTGAACTTCAACTTTATAGAGTTCTCTATATTGATCAGGTATTGATTCGAAATCGTAGATATCAATATCTCCACCTTTGAGTTCACCGTTTTGAGTCGTCCAGGCCGCAAATACACCAGGGAACCTCTGCATGAGATAATCGATCATACACCCTGGGAAGAGCTCTAAAGTCATTCTTGCACATGAGTGTAGTTCATCTTCATTTATTACAATTGAGTCATACATTGTCTTAATGGACTCGGCGAGGTCTTCTCTTGTCTTTTTCTTTCTATCTTCTAAGATTTTAAATGTAACTCTCAATCTCTTTATATGTTCCAGCTCTTCCATATATTCAGCTTTTTGTGACTCTGGAATATTCTCATAATCAAAAGGATTAAAGTCTCCACTTAAAATGGCCGCTTGAAAGAGGACTGGATATCTATTTTCAATATAATCTTGAATACAATTTAAAAATTCTTTTTCAGAAGGAAGTTTTACACAAGCATACTTCTTATTCTCTCCCCACATGAAATAATCTTTTAGCCCTAGCCAAATAGAGGTACCCGATCCTGTCATGAATGCACCGAGCGCAGTTCCTTGAAAGACTCTTGCATAACCATTGGTAAAGAACTTTAAGCGATCCTTATCTTGGTCTGTTAAGAGTTCGTTCATTACTTTCTTTCCGTCCTGTACTTTTTTGAAAGAGCGGATAGTTTTTGGAAGTGCTGCAATTTCTTTTCTAATTGAGCGATTGGCAATTTTATTAATTCCATAATTTGCTGGACGAAAGTCAAGATCATCTATAGCCGTTTGAATTTGTTCTAGCTTTATTTTTAAAGCAGTTAAAGATGAATCAGTGATTCCTTCAGTATTGTTAATAAAGTACTCTAGCTCACGGTGAGTGATAATAAGCTTATCTTGCAGCATTGCTTGTTGAATGATTCTCTGTTTAATAAGGCCCTCATCAAACCACCAATCAAAGACACCACCGTCTAGTTCAGTTATTCTCTTGTCGAGTTGCTTGATATAGTACTGCAGGTTCTTATCGTCACGGTAGAAGACCATTTTCTCTTCAACTTCTTTTCCACCCTTAACAAAAGTTAGATCAACTTCTGCGCGATTACCTTCAAAGTGATACTTCTTTAATATATCTCTATTATAAGCAAGAGAGATCCTCTCATTGATTAGATCATCTAATTCCTTTTCATAATGAGTAAATTTATGAAACCAAGTATCAATAGTCTTTAAAACATCTTCTTCATCTTTTGAAATTTCATGTTGGTCAACTGTCTTTCTTAGAATCTTCGCGTAGGCCGCTGCACTGGCGACTGTTTCTTCGTCGTCGAACATATAGAATGAAACATACTTATTATCGTTCCAATTTTTAAAAGTATGTGTCCACGAATCTTTAAATTTATTCCACCAACTTCTCTTAGGAAGTCTAATTTGCATTTTATTTGTAGACCTTTTTATAAGATCTTTATTTTCAATTTCTTGAAGTAATTTTTCATTATAGTCATTAGTAATAAACTTTCGAACTATATTGGCGCAGTTTGGATCATCTTCCGCGCTCGCTGGCATTCTAGAGGAGTTATACCTCGAAGTACTTGAGCAAGAGGCGAGAGTTACGAATAAAAATAGATAGCAAAACTTCTTCATAGTTTAGCTTTTCGGGTACTTGAGTGATTAGCTTTAGTACTATTTTTAACCTATTGAAATCTCAACAATATTGCGTGTTTAAGTTAATGTCGCTATCATTTAATAACTAATTTGGAGGTCTTCTTTGAAAGATACATACGATCGTATTAATAACGTTTGCTTAGTGATTCTAACCTTTATCGCTTTTACTGGCGCTCTTATTTATACCAAGTCTATATTAATACCATTTGTGATTTCTCTATTTATATTCTCAGTATCTGGTCCTTCAATAGATTGGTTTGAAACAAAGCTCAAGGCCCCGAGGTTCTTAGCTGTGGCCCTGACTATGGGGATTTTCATACTAAGCTCGTTTGTTGTAAGTCTCTTCATTGTTAAAAGTCTTAACGCTTTTATTGATGGAATAGGGGACTACCATATCCGCTTTACTCTTGCTGTTGATTCAGTAGTGGCCTTTCTAAATTCTTATAGTATTGAGATAAATCCTGAGATGATTAAAGACACAGTAAGAAACTTACCAGTGCTCTCTCTTGTAAAGAAGTTCTCTGGGGGGCTAGTAAACTTTGTTTCCAATTCAGTCTTGATTATTATTATGGTCTTATTCTTAATTGCTGGTGAGGGCGTTACAAAAATAAAGAATGATATGGTTAAGCAAGTACATTATAAAATCTCTAAGTATGTAGCGACTAAATTCTTTATGTCTTTTATTACAGCAGTTATTGTTGGGATTTTACTTTTCTCTTTAAAAGTAGATCTTGCTTTTATGTTTGTTATTTTAACTTTCCTCTTAAACTTCATTCCAAGTATCGGATCAATTATTGCCGTTTTAATTCCACTTCCTGTGCTCTTCTTACAATTTGGGGCCGGATGGGAGCTGGTTACAGTAATGAGTATTTCTAGCGCTATTCAATTTTGTATTGGAAATGTCATTGAACCAAAGATTATGGGAGAGAATTTAGGATTACATCCTATTGTGATACTTTTATTCTTATTATTCTGGGGACTCGTTTGGGGGATTCCTGGAATGTTCCTTGCTGTCCCTATGACGGCCGTGATGAAGATCGTTCTCTCTAGAATTGAGACTACGAAGACATTGGCAGAGCTGCTGGGTGGGAAACTTCCAAATAATATTTAAATTAAATCTACGTTGCGAGCAATCCTGTGTTCATTTTCAAATTGTGGACACTGGCGCTCGTAATCTTCGAACTCTTTAAAACTATCAGTTGCTGTTTGAATACAGTTATATGTTGTTCTTAGGCTTTTTATCTTTGAGCATCTCTTTAAGATTTTTTCTTCTATGCAACTAAACCTCTGGAGCTTAGAGTCCTCAGTGGCCAAGTGATGTGTTGAGCTTGGAAGTCTATGCTTTAGGCGAAGACTTAAGTGCTTTCTAATTTTTGTATCTAAAGAGATGGTATAAATTGTATGAATAGCATGGTCAGAGAAATTTTTTAGAATACATTGATCTTCTTTCTCATAGGCAACTCTCTTATCTTTAAAACTCCAGTTAAAGTAGTCATGCCTTTTTTCAATATTCTCACTCTTTTGCAGCTTTCCTTTACACTGACAGAATTGTTCTATTTCAACCAAGAATTCATAATACATGGATGAAGTGAGATCAGTGGTTAGGTTGGGGTAGTGGGTTTTGGTAAAGGGGTGCATGAGAATTTTTTGAATACATTGAAATTGTAAGGACTGTTCTTCTTGATGCTCAGTGATGTCCTTAGAGTGGGCACTCTGAATGAGAAAAAAGAAAGTCAGAAATAGGCTAAAGCAGCGATTAATAGGCGCCTCCTTCTTGCTTACTAACTATATCCTACCATGAACACTGGCTTCTAGCGGGCAAAAAAGTGGAATCTTCCTATTAACGGGGCTTTAGAGGGATTATTTCTTCTTGTTGATGGCCTCTTCATACTTCTTTATTTCCTCTGCAGAGAGGGAAGAGCGCTCCATCTTCTTGATACTCTTCATAGAGCTCATCATTTCTTCACATTTATGAATTGTTCCATCGCCTTCGATAGGAGTGAATTTTCTCCCTTCTTTTAACCATGAAATATCTTTGCTACAAAATTTACACTTTGCCATAACTTCCTACTTCGCTAAATCTACAATTTTCTTAATATCTTCTACTGAAAATGGCTTTTCAAGGATCATATCTGCTTTTTGTAATGCTGGATCGTGACTCATCATGTCGCTTATTGCGGAAAGAAAGACGATTTTAGCATCAGTATGGGGCTTTATTTGCTCAAAGAGCTCAACACCATTAACTTTGGGCATTTTAATATCTAGGAGAATAATGTCAAAGCTTTCTGTAAATAAAGCAGAGGCGGCTTCGCTGGAGTCGTTGATGACAGTGACTTGATGACCTAGAAACTCAAACTCTTCCCGAAGGCAGTCGGCTAAAACTTGTTCGTCGTCTACAATTAAAATTCTTTTCATACGCTAATTATTGCACGAGTCTTAGATTTTGCAACATATTTGACTGTGTGCGTGCTGTGTCAGTCTTTGATTATTAGAGACTTTTATAATAAATTGGTCAATATAATTTTTTATACAATTGAGGAACCTTAAATGTTAGATATCAAGTTCATTAGAGAAAATCTAGACACCGTAAAGAATGCAGCCAAAGTTAAGAATATTGATTTCAATTTTGATCTACTCCTAGACCTAGATAGAGATATCACAGAATTAAAAGGAAAGGTTCAAGAGCTTCAGGAAAAGAGAAATAGTCACTCTAAGAAAATTCCTAAGGCCAGTGCTGAAGAGAGACCAGCTCTCATTGAAGAGGGGAGGGCCATCGGAACTGAGCTCGACGCTATTAAGCCATCTCTAACAGAGAAGGAATTAGAACTTAGAAATTTACTTTTACAAGCGCCAATGATTCCATCTCCAGATGCTCCTATTGGAAATGATGAAAATGATAATGTTGAAGTTAAGAAGCACGGAGAACTTCCTCAATTTAACTTCAAGCCACTTGATCATGTGGAAATTCTAGAAAAACAAAACTGGGCAGAGTTTGAGAAAATTGCTGCTGTAAGTGGGTCTAGAAGTTATTCACTAAGAAACGATATGGTTCTACTTGAGATGGCCATGCATAGATATGCATTAGAGAAGCTTCAGAGTAAGGGCTTTACACTTGTGTCTACGCCATCACTTGCGCGTGAAGAGGCCCTCGTTGGAACAGGTCACTTTCCGACAGGAAGAGATCAAGTTTACTACTTACCAGAGGATGACCTCTACCTTTCTGGTACAGCAGAAGTGCAACTTAACTCACTTCATTCAAAAGATATCTTAAGTGAAGATAAACTGCCAATTCTCTACGCTGGTTATTCACCGTGCTTTAGAAGAGAGGCGGGAAGCTATGGTAGAGATGTTAGAGGTCTTATTAGAGTTCACCAATTTATGAAAGTTGAACAATATGTCATCTGTAAGAACTCACCTGAAGAGTCTAATAAGTGGCATAAAATTCTTTTAGAAACATCTGAAGAGATCGTTCAAGACTTTGAACTACCTTACCGTATCGTTGAGTGTTGTACTGGAGATATGGGAACAGGGAAAGTTCGTATGTACGATATTGAATGCTGGGTTCCTTCGGAACAAAAATATAGAGAAACACATAGTTGTTCTCAGCTCCATGACTGGCAATCTCGTCGAACGAATACTCGATATAGAGATAATGATGGCAAGGTTCAATTTGTTCACACATTAAATAATACTGCTGTGGCCACACCGAGAACTTTAGTTCCATTCTTAGAGTGTCATCAACAAGAAGATGGAAGAGTAAGAATACCTGAGAAACTTAGACCGTATTTAGGCGGAGCAGAGTTCTTAGGAAAGTAGTGAATAGGGGGAATACTTCCCCCTTTCTTAATATTTCTTAATTTGAGATAATTCTCTCCAAGACTGAACTTGGAGAATGTCTTGAATATCTTAATCGTAGACGATGATCAGATCACATCTAAATTAATTGAAAAAAGGCTTAAGAAGAGAGGCTTTTCAACTACTACTGTTCATTGTGGAGGGGATTGTCTTAACCTTCTTCGCGAGAAAAATCATGGATTCGATCTCATATTACTAGATATATTGATGCCAGATATTACGGGCCTAGAAGTTATGAAAGAGCTTAGGGAGACTTCTTCTCAAGTTGAACTTCCAATAATTATGACTACATCAATGAAAGAGACCGAAGATATTGTTAAGGCCTTAAAACTTGGGGCGAATGACTACGTTTATAAGCCAGTTAATATGGATATTTTAGAAGCGAGAATGAAAACTCATCTCTCTATTAAAGAGCTCAATGAACAAAGTGTTAGGCAGAGCGAGCTAGAGACTGCGAACGCTATGATTGTTACTTACAATCACGAAATAAATAATCCACTAACAGTGGCCATGGGCTATTTACAAAAGTATGAGCTCACAGGAAAGTTAGATGATTATGATAAGATTTATAGCTCTCTAGAAAGAGTTGCAGAGATCGTTAAGAAGATTGAAAAAGTCTCTACTGAATCTTCACTCGATAAAGATGATTATTCTCAAAACTTCAAAATGGTTAAGATCAAATAATATTAATTTCATGTAAGTAAATGTCATACAATTTTAGAAAGGTATTGCTGACAAGTATCTGTAAACGCTTTAGCATATTAATATAGAACAAAATTATTAATGGATGGAGTCGTTAATGAAGTCAATTCTTCATTTTTTGAAGATGCTATGGATGGCGTTTGCAGTAGGGATTGGTATGGGAATCTTTATTCCTGTGACTTTTTCAATTGCGCTGCCTTTTGGAATGCTCAATGTAGTAGTTCATGGGCAAGGCTTATCGTTTTTAACGGCCCTATAACTTTTTCCAAGTTCTAGGCCAAATAGTGACCCATATTGTGTTGCTATGGTCACAGGAAGTGACCTTCTTTTTTCCCCCTCTTTATCGATTTTATAAACTTCAAAGTGAAGATGAGGAGCATCGCTATATCCAGTGTTTCCGGAGAGTCCGATAAGTTGACCTTCTTTGATAACGTCATTCTTTTTTACAAAGACGCCTTGGTACTTTAGGTGAGCGTAGAGTGAATAGGTTTGGTCACTATGCTTGATTCTTATGTAATTTGCTTTCTTTATGAACGATCTATCTTTTCCCCTGACGTTAGAGTCACTCTTTACTTCATAGACAATACCGCTTCTTGCCGCGTGAATGGGGGTTCCAACTCTTAAGTCGAAATCAAGTCCATATTTTAACTCTTTTGTATGGCTATACTTTCCATTCCAAACTTGCAGCAGTCGATAAGAACTTCCTTGAGCGTAGGGGAGTGAGTAGTGGCAAGAGGCCTGGATATTTGCGATGAGAAGGCTTAGTAATATGATAAATCACCAACCATTGTAAGTAGGCTTCCTTCTTGTCTCTTAGTCTCAAAGCCTTCTAGCGAATGAATGAGGTTAATCATCTTTGTATTATTACTCTCGAGTGTTCCATCTAAAAACTTAATGCCATTAGATTTTGCAACTTTTATTAATTCAAGAGTGACCTTCTTGGCAAGGCCCTGTCCTTGGATACGATCAATAAGTGTGATAGCAAATTCTGCTCTCTCTGGGTCTAGCTCTTTATCCCTATGGTAACGGGCTATGCCGACGCCTTCAACTTCACCATTTTCTTTAACTTCTCCAAGTGCAAAAGCAAAGCGGTCAACTCCATCTAGCTCAGTTAAGTTACTAAGCTCTCTCTCATTAAACTCTTTCTTAAAGCCTTGAAAGCGATTGTAGATAGATTCCGATGAGAGTTTCTTCAGCCCCTCAACTAAGTTGTGCTTATCGTCTTTTGTTAGAGGTCTGAGAATATAGTTTTTACCGTCCTTAGACTTGATGCTAATCACAATTTTAATATACCACGTCTATAGGCTAGGATTCACTAAATTTTGAATTAAGAATTCTTTGTCCGGCCTCTAGGCTAATTGGCCAGGTCGACTCCGAGAGCTCTCGATGAATCGTTAGGAGTTGCTCATCGCTTAAATGGCTAAACCTCTTATCTACTTTAAGCCAAAGATAGTAAGTTCCCTTTAGGAGCTCATTGGCAGGAGTCTCAAGATAGAGGGTATAAGTGTCTTCGTCCCAGTAAATTGTAAAAGAAGACCTATTCTTATGTTCTTGGTAGCTGCTCCATGGCAAAACGCTAATGGGATCGATGCTAGAGTAAACGCGGGCTGTTCTTCTCTCTTGGTTAAGAAATGACATTTCAAATGCTAGAGCAAGCCTTAGATCAATCTTAACATCTAGCTCAAGAAGTCCGTGAACCTTTCTCTGTGCCACAATGATTTGCGTTTTCTTTCCAACTTCATTCTTAGACTTGTCATCAAGCTTAGAAAAGATTGGGTAGCGCTCTGTGATTTTCTTACTCCAGCCCTCTGGAAACTCATACTTTAGTAGGTGCGAGTTCGTAATGAGATTGTAAAAGATCTTAGAGATAAGAAAGAGAAAGAAGAGGCAGAGTATTGTGCCAAAAATTACTGATGCATGCATAGTTTTCCTTTAGTTGGAAATTTATCTTAACAAGAGAAATGAACTCTTGGGAGAGTTCTTTTTTGACACAAGAGGTCTTAGCAATTGACTAATTAAGTTTGCACAAACTTTGACACTCTATCCCTTTGTTTTCTATAATTTTAGGATACTCAAAACAGGAAGATTAAGAGTGAATGAGACTTATTACTCTCTAAAGAAAGTAGCCTCTATTTTTGGAGGTCCCGAGCTCAAGGAAGAGATTGTAAAGCTAGAGGAATCTGGCCAAATTCCTGCTCAAGAAAAATATAGATCTGGTGCCCTCTATCGCAAGGGCTTTAAAGAAAGTGACCTTCCTCTCATTGGTGAGAAGATTGGCTTTTTTAAAAAATTCAATAGACCAGTAAGCTTATGTGTATTTACAACTAAAGGTGGGGTTCTAAAGAGTACCCTCGCTCTTAACTTGGCCCGCACCGCCGCCCTTCACGGACTCAAGACTTGCGTTGTTGGCCTTGATATTCAAGGAGATGTAACGACAGCATTAGGCTTTGATGATGGAATAGAGGACTCTGGGGATTTAAATTATATACTAGAGAAGTTAAATAGAACTAAAGGTCTCTCAGATGTTTTTTCAAACTCTGTAAGACTTAATGAAACTATTGTCTCCACTGATAATGAGAATCTCTTCTTAATTCCTGAGACGCCGGAGTTAGTGGCCTTAAATGACTCTTTAAGTAATATAAATAGAAGAGAGTTCTGGTTAAAAGAAAAGGTCGTCGACCCTCTAAAGCAACATTTTGACTTAGTTGTGATGGATTGTTCACCTAATTGGAATAAGCTCACTACAAACGCTTTAGTGGCCTGTGATGCTTTAGTTTCTCCCCTTGAGTGCAAGATCAATAACTTTAGAAACTTTAGAGTCTTTTCAAAATTCTTACAGGAATTTAAAGATGAGATGAGAATGGACTTTGAATCAATCTTTGTTCCAACTCGCTATAGTTTAAATCGTAAATTAAGTCAGGATATTCTCGAATGGTATCGTGAGAATGTTCCAGGTTGTATTGCAGGTGCAGTGAGAGAGAGTGTTTCTGGTGAGGAAGCAACAGCGATGAATAAGTCCTTAATTGAGCATTGTCCTGGGAAGAATGTTGCCAATGAAATGACCGAAGTTTTAAAGGAAGTTCATCAGCGAGTAAGTATTCTTACTGAAAGTGAGAGTCCACAGAGCTATGCCCAATTTAGTGGGAGAGTGAATTCAAATGATAACCATCAAATAGGAACAGAGAATTTATGGCGTTAAGGCTTAATGATGTAACTGCAAAGAATAAGGCCACAAAGGCCAAGTCGATGGAAGTCGAAGAACAAAGAGTGTTAAGACCTTGGGAAGGTTTTGAAAAGCTCGGAACTCAGACAAGAACTATTGCGGCGAGAGAAGCCGTAAAGAATGCTCGAAAGAAAGTACAAGAAAATAATGACTTAGTTGATAAGCTAAGGGACGGTTTTGTTGAGCTTGAAAAAGCGAGGGACTGGGATAGCTACGTTGATGATAAACAACTAAAGCTCGATCAAGAAATTAAAGAACTTTCTTCTGAGATGAAGAAGATAAATACTAAGCCAGGCGTAATCTCTTTTTTCAAAGAGATGTTTAAAAGTTAAATAAATAGGTGAGTCATGGGAAAGAATAAAGTAAGAAAGCCAAAGTCTAAAAATAATAAGAATACTCTCTCTCCAAAAATTACAAAAGCGGATTTAAAAAGAGGAAAGACAAATCTCTATATTCTCTATGCAATGATCATTGCAGCTTGTGGACTTCTTTTCTACGGTCTTGGCTTTTAGTCATTAGGAAAAATAAATGAATAAATTTACAATTGGTCAAAGATGGATCAGTGAGGCCGAGCCAGAGCTTGGCCTTGGTATTATTAATAATCTTACAGATAAAACAGTCTCCATCGTTTTCTCTGCCAGTGGAATCGAGAGAAATTACGGTATTAAAACCTGTCCAATAAAGAGAGTACTCTTTGGTCCAGGAGATGAGATTCTTATTGAGGAAGGCGAGCGTCTTTTGGTTGATAAGGTTACAGAGCAAGATGGACTTGCTTTCTACTTATGCGGGGAAAGAATTATTTCTGAACTCGACCTTAGTGACTTAATGTCTTTCAATAAGCCCGAAGATAAATTATTAAATGGTCTCTGCGATCCTCACGAACATTTTCAACTTCGCTATGAAACTTTAAAGTACAAAAATGAATATAGTGCTCTAGATGTGAAGGGGCTGCTTGGCCCTAGAGTGAGCTTAATTCCTCACCAGCTCTATGTTGCAAAAGAAGTCTTTAATAGACCTATTCCTAGAGTTTTATTGGCCGATGAAGTTGGTTTAGGAAAGACCATTGAAGCGGCCATGATCATACATCAAATGCTTATTTCTAAAAGGGCGCAGAGAATTTTAATTGTAGTTCCTGACTCTTTGGTATTTCAGTGGTTCATTGAGCTACACAGAAAATTTGCTCTATCGTTTACAGTCGTAAATCAAGAGACCGAGCTTGCTCCAGGAACAAATCCTTTTCTAGACAATGAGAATATCATCGTTTCCCTTGGGCTTTTAAGAGGTGCCGAAAGAGCAAGAGAGCTTCTAAATCAAGCAGATTTTGACATGCTCGTTGTTGATGAAGCCCACCACTTAAAGTGGAGTAGAGAAGAGGCTTCTGTTGAGTATAAATTAGTTGAAAGTCTTGCTGCAAGAATTAGTGGAGTTTTATTACTAACGGCAACTCCTGAACAATTAGGGCTAGAGGGGCACTTTAGCCGTTTGAAAATTTTAGACCCCGATAGATTCTTCTCCTATGAAGACTTTGTAAAAGAGCATGAGAGCTTTGAGCACTTTGCTGGTATCGTTAGAAAGATTGAGGGAGGAGTTGACTTAGACGTAGAAGAAAAGGAACTTCTCACCAGTGTTGGAATTGATGCGAACCAAGAGAAGGAAGAGATCATTTCATCTCTGCTCGATAGGCATGGTACTGGTCGTATTTATATTAGAAATACAAGAGAGAGAATGAAAGAGGTTTTTGATTTCTTTCCTCAGAGAATTTTAAATGAAGACTTAATTGATCTAGATGCAAAAACTGATAATTTAGATGTAAATATCTTTCGCTCTAAGGCCTTTTGGTTAATTGAAAAATTACAAGACTTAAAAGGAGAGAAAGCACTTCTCATTTGTAAGTCAAAAGCAAAGGTCTTAGCTCTTGAAAAATTTATTAGAGAAAATGCGACAAGCACTAATACTGCAGTCTTTCACTCTGATCTCTCGCTTATGGCGCGTGACCGCCAAGCCGCTTACTTTGCAGATAATAATGGAGCGCAAATTCTTCTGTGTACTGAAATTGGATCGGAAGGAAGAAATTTTGAATTCGCCTCTAATTTAATCCTCTTCGATCTACCGTCTAATCCTGATTACCTAGAGCAGAGAATTGGTCGATTAGATAGGATTGGTCAAAAGCGAGATATTCAAATCCATGTCCCTCTTGTTAAAGAATCAAGTGAGCACTTACTTTTTAGATGGTATCAAGAAGGTTTCAACGCTTTTACTGATGCCGCCAAGTGCGGGGGAATTCTTTTTAGAAAGTTTAAAGATGAAGTTGAAGATATTGAAAATCAAGATATTGATTCTTTAATTGAAAGAACGAGAGCAGAGTACAAACTTGTTTCTAAAGAACTAGAAGAGGGAAGAGATGTCCTCATCGAGAAGAACTCTTATAAGTCTGATAAGGCGCTTAGTATTCGTTCAGAAATAAGAGATATTGATCAATCAAGAGAGTTAAGAAATTTCTTAGACTCTGTCTTCCATCACTTAGGTGTAGACTCTGACGATATAAATGAAGATACGCTCTTTTTAAGGCCTACTGACAATATGCTTCTTCCTCACTTTCCAGAACTAGATAGGGACGGCAAGACATATACTTTTAATAGATTAATGGCGCTTGAGCGAGAAGAGTTTGGTTTCTTAACTTGGGACCATCCTATGGTTCAAGGTGTAAGTGATCTTATTATAAGTGAGAGTATTGGCTCATATAGTGTTGCAAAGAGAAGAGAGAGTAAGGGAACTAAGATTTTCTTTGAATTCTTTTTTATTTTTGAAACTATTCACAATCAAGAACTAGAATCGAATAAGTACTTCCCTCCTAAGGTTATTAGGGTGCTTCTAGATAATAAGGGTGAAGACTTCTCTGAGAAGTGGGATAAGTCTTTCCTAGACTCTAAGGTAAGTGGTGGGGACCGCGATGATATTTTGAAAGTATCTAAGTTCCCTAAGGCCGGTGTGACTAAGATCATCACTAAGGCCAATGAAGTTGCCAGAGAAATAGCAGCGAGAGATAAGGACTTATTTAAGCAAAACTTAACTAAGTTGATAGCTAGGGACGTTGAACGTCTGACATATCTTAAGTCTATAAATTCATCAGTAAAAGATGAAGAGCTACAATGGCTAGAAATGAAAAAGAGTGAACTCTTATCTATTCTTGATCAAAGTAGCGTAAAGCTAGATAGTTTTAGAGTGATCCTTTAGGACCAAATTTTTTAAGATCATTTTTGGTAAAGCACTCAGCGATATCTAGACCATGGGCCTTTTGGAGCTTTTCTAGATTGGCCCCTAGAATGAGTTGGTTGAGTGCAGTTTTACAACGCTTTTGAGAATAGTGAATTTTATACTGTTTACAGTAATTGTCGAATTGATGTGATTCTCTGTGATGGCCCTTGAATTTCTTCATAGAAAGCGTTTCACATTCAGCTTGAGTAAAGTCCTTCTTGGTGCAAGAGAATGAAAGTAGCGAGAAGAGAAGTGTGAAGAATATTTTAGAGATCAAGTAATCCCTCTTCTGTTAAAACTTCTTTGAATTTATTGAGTAGATCTAATTCAAAATTTCCAAGTTCATCGATAAGGATTTCTTTAATCGCTTCTTTTGGAGTTAAATCAGTTGTAATAATAGTCTTATCGTAAATATTAACGAGAGATAATATATACTCACTTTGAGTTAATTGAGTTTTCTTATTTGGACCATGCCCTGATTTTACTTCTTCATGGTTGGTGATTAATTCCATGGAAGTTTGATTAACGTATGGCTTATCTTTTAGAACGGAGATGCAATCCTTTACATGGGCTCCGTAAGCGAGTTTCTCTTCAGGTGTGAAGTCTTTTTTATTTTTATTAAAAAGCTCTCTCGTCTTCTCATCTAATTGCATAAGGCCAATATCATGAAGAAGGCCAGCGACAGCTATCTCATCTAATTGCTCTTCTGTTAATTTCATTTTTTGACCAAGCTTAGTTGCTAGGGCACTTACATTGAGTGAGTGCTTTACTATGATCTCATTCTTTTCAACTGGTTTTCCAAAGATTGCCTTCATGGCCTCAGGATTCTCCGAGATACATTGTCTAAGGGTTCTGGCTGCATTCTCAGTCATTCTATAAGACGACTCACTCTCTGGGTCTTCTTGCATTCTCTCAACAGCAGATCCACAAGCACCTTCAACAATATTAACTTTCTCTTCTACCGTTGCTGTTTCAGAGTTCATCGTTTCCATGAGGAGAGCATCGAGAAAGTTTTGATAATTAATCTCATCTTCTTCGTCGATATAGAATTTAGCAATTTTCTGCTTTCTAAGTTTCTTATACTTCTCTTCCTCAATTGAAGTACCTTTTGCAGCATAAGGGATGTATTGCTCTTTAAAAAATATATAGAGTGGAAATGTAAGCTCTCTATTGGGCTTTATTGTACTAATTCTTAGTGGAGTATAGGCCATTTTAAAATCCGTTAGGTTAAATTACCTATATTTTAAGAATGATTTAAATAAATTGCATTAAAATTATTAATTTCCTAGCTCATACCCGAGCGAATAAGTTCTATTTTCAACTTCTATTTGCTATGATTTTCTTATTCTAAATTGAGGTATATATGGATTTTTATTTTGATTTTCTCTCTCCATATTCTTATTTAGCTTTTCAGTGGCTTAAGAAGAATAAATCATTATTGGAGAGCTTAAATATTGAGGTTAATTACTTGCCCACTATTTTGAGCAAGCTTATTCACAGTTATGAGACTAAGGGGCCTGCTGAAATAAAGAGTAAGAGAGAGTACTTATTTAAAGACTGTGTAAGATACTCTGTCTTAAATGACATACCATTCAATACTCCTAAAACCCTTCCATTCAATTCCCTCTATGCTCTTAGACTTGTATTGGCCAGTGAGCCTAGTAAGAGATTTGATCTCATTGATGCTATCTTTACAAAAGGATGGGGAAGAGGTGGGGAGATAGGTACAGAGGAGTCTTTGATTGAGTTATTACAAGAGTTAGGGATAGATGAGTCTCTAATGGAGAAGACTACTTCTAAGGAGATTCGCATTGAACTCAAAGGTGTACTGAAGGAGGCCATCTCTAAAGGTGTATTTGGTCTTCCAACTTTTATTTATAAAGAGGAACTATTCTGGGGGAATGACTCTACTAAGTATTTAGAGTTATTTATTGCTAATAAAGATCCCTTAGATCAAAATAAATACAATAATTTTTTAAAGAACCATCCATTTAACTAATGAGGCAATGATGAAATACATTTTAATTACTTTTTTAACAATTCTAAGCTTAAATACATTTGCTAAAAAGAATACAACTGTTGTTATGGAAACGAGTATGGGGGAGGTTGAGATTAAGCTCTTTGACGAGTCTGCTCCAATCACGGTTAAGAACTTTTTAAAGTACGTAGATGAGAAGTTCTACGATGGTACGATTTTTCATAGAGTCATCGATAATTTCATGGTTCAAGGTGGTGGCTTTGATATCAACTTAAAGCAAAAGAAAACTCATGCACCGATTAAGAATGAAGCAACAAATAGAATTTCTAATACGACTGGTACTGTTGCAATGGCCAGAACTAATGTTGTAGATTCAGCAACTGCCCAATTCTTTATTAATGTAAATGACAATACATTCTTAAATCATAGAGGAACTGGTGCAAGTGAATACGGTTATGCTGTATTTGGAAATGTGGTTAAAGGAATGAGCATCATTAATAAAATGAAAAAAGCTCAAACAACTCGTAAGGGTTATATGAGTGATGTTCCAATGGAAAATATCATCATTAAAAAAATGTATAGAAAGAAGTAGCTTCAGTATTTGAAGCTACTTTAGCCACTCATAGAGATGATAATGTTCTCTTGTCATCTCTAACTTCTCATAAACTTTCTGTGCATTGGTATTTTCTTTTTCTACATAGAGTCTAAGACCAGCTAGATCTTCACTCCCTAAGACAAGCTCTTTGAGGTGGTGATACATTTTCTTAAATACACCTTTTCCTCTATATTCTTTTATTACATAGACAGAATGTATCCAAGTGACACTCTTACATCTCCAGTCACTCCACTCTAAAACAGTTAGAAGAGACGCTAGGCATTTGCCATTTTCATCAATGGCCACGTAATACTTTCCCTTTGCAGGATCTTCAAAGACCGCTTGTACTCCTTTCTTAACGATAGGATAGTCTAGTTTCAAATTTTCTGTTTCCATGGCCATTTCAACTTGAAACTTTGCAATGATTTCCAGGTGTTCTTCTAAATTTGCTTCCTTAATAAACATTGAACATTCTCACTAGTTGCTTGTGTTGGTAATAGGGTCTAGTATAATTGAAAAGCATTGTTATTGTTAAGGTCATAGGCAGATTGATGAAAGAATTAAATAATTTATGGGAAGATAATTGGAAAACTGGCGTAATAGAGTCTGCCAAGAGACGCTATCAGTTAAAAGAGATTTATCCTAAAATTGATAATAATTCAGATCTTCTTAAGTACTTTATTCTTGCTCATATTTATAACTTAAATACTTCTGATTTACTGAAGTCTGAAATTGATCTCATTAAGGCCTTTCAAAAAGGTGAGTTCGCCCATAAAGAGCTCTACTTAGTTTATTTCTTTAGAGAGTTATTCTCTGAGAAGTTTCATGAATTATTAGATGCCTCAATTAATTATGAGATGTCACAGAAGTGGAGTTTTGCAAAATTAAGCGAGAACTTTTCTTCGTTCTCTTCTAATCACTGGAAGCAACTAAAAGCTGATCTACAAAAGTATAAGGGCGTCAAAGCTGTTCTCTTTGTCAGAAAGGATAGAAAGTATAAAGGACGAATCGTATTAGTTGATGATCAAGGTAATTTAATCAAGGATGCAGACTCTGTGTGGTCTATTGAGGCCCTTGCCAAGGGGAGAGTAAATAAGAAGTTCTACCTTCCTAATGGTGATACACCTACAGGTTTTTATAAAATTGATTCAGTAATGCCAAAGGCGGACCAACAGAAGCTCTTTGGTAAGCATAGAAGGTTAATTATTGATTTCATTTCTAGAGAAGAAATTGAAGAGAGTTTTGATGAAATTTTATTAGAGCACAATTGGTGGAAAAGTGCAGTCATCGCAGATGAACTCTCTCGCTCCCTTTTGAGAATCCATGGTACAGGGCTTAAAAATAAATTATTCTATACTAAATACTATCCATTCGTGACTACATCTGGCTGTATTTCAATGCGAGAAGATAAGTACTTTGAAGGACAGAGAGTTCTTCTTGATAAGTTAATGGAGTCATTGGAGCTATCACCGATCTCTGAGAATGAAACAGAGATACATGGACATCTCTGTGTCATTGAATTGAATGATGAGTTGAGAAATATTTCCCTACAAGATATTTTAAAGATTGATCAATAAAGATACTGATTATTTAGTGAGTTATTAATAAGCTCGAGCTGGCTTCTTAAGTCTTGTATCTGTATTTCCCAGTAGTGATGTTCTGCAAATTGAGGAAAGTGAAGCTTAAAAGCTGGATCTTCCCACCTCTTTGATATCCATGCACTAAAGTGAATAAAGCGCAGTGTTCTAAGTGACTCAATGAGTTTTAATTGCTCTCTTGGAAAAGGACGCATAGATTCATAGGCCTCAAGTAGAATGGCCCTGTCTTGTAGAGCGTATTGATCGACTCCTGGAATTGAGAGCCATATATCCTGTACCTCTGGCCCCATGACCATATCGTCAAGATCGATAAGGTGAAATGAAGCATCACCTCTTCTGATAATATTTCCCAAGTGGCAATCACCGTGAATACGAATGAACTTCTCTTCATTGAAGTAAGGTTCAGAGATATTACAAACTTCCAGAACAAGATCATTATAAGTTTTCTCTAAGTGAGAGGGGATGACCTTAGCATTAAGTAAGTAGTTGAGGTTTTGTCTTCCATAAACTTGTGGAGTAATTTTTAATCTATGCTCTGCTTTTTTAGAGGCCCCTATAGTGTGAAGTCTTGCCAGAGTTCTCCCAAGAATTTCTAGATCGTCGATATTCATCTCATCGGGAGCACGGCCACCTTTCTTTGGAAAGAGACAGTAATATAATCCTGAGACCTCATCTGTAAAAACACTTTGTCCATCGATAACCAATGGGGCAATGACTGGAACTTCGCTCTCATCTAGCTCAAGCAAGAAATCATGTTCATCTTGAATTTGTTCTTTTGACCATCTACCTGGACGATAAAACTTAGAGATTAAAAAGTGCTCTGATGGATTAGGGGAGTCCGAATATATTTCTATTTCATAAACTCTATTTTCCATAGAGTTTAAAACCATGGCCCTACCTGTTGTTTTAAAACCAAGAGACTCGACACATGATAGGATTTTCTCAGGGCTTAATTCGTAGAAGAATTGGGTTTCTTTATCTCCCCATGTTTGTGTGGCCATATTTAATCTCTTTTAAGTTGATGATAGAACTCAACTTTACCCTGAAATTAAGTACTTGTCTTATATTAATAGAGTGTTTGTCGGAAAAAATGTCCTTTAAAAATAGGAGGTTATAGGAGTTTGATATAATTTACTCAACAAAGACTTTTCAGTCTCTGTTCAATCGCTGGAAAATTTTATGGCAAGTATTAAGAAAGAAAGTAAAACAGAAGAAGTAAATTTTAATTATAGAAAATTCAATCAAATAGATGGAAGACATCCTCTTCAAAAAGAAGTCCCTGATTCAACTGTCAATTATCATGTTAGAACGAGAAAGGGCGGTAAGGTTTCATTCTTCAACTTTGATCTGGCCAAAGAAATGGGACTCATTCCAAAGAGTCATCCCAATGAAATGACTAAAGAGCTACAAGAAAAAATCCTAGAAACATTTAGTCTCGTAATCATTAATGAGTACGATATTATTAATGAAATTCAATATCCAGAAGAAGAGATTAGGCCACATAAGTATATGGCCACTAGGTACTTACAATTACAACACCCAAATAAACAAGGTAAGACTTCAGGAGATGGACGCAGTATTTGGAATGGTTCCGTAACAAATAAAGGTGTTAGATGGGATATTTCAAGCTCTGGTACTGGGGCGACATGTCTAAGTCCGGCAACTCATATTTATGGGAAGTACTGGGAGACGGGTGATCCTTCAATTTCTTATGGTTGTGGATATTCAGAAATTGATGAGGGGTTAGGAACTCTTTTCTTTAGTGAGATCTTTCACAAGAACCATATTGAAACAGAGAGAGTCCTTGGGATCATTGAGTTTCAAAAGGGAATTGCTATTAATATTAGGGCCCAGAGAAATCTTCTAAGGCCTTCTCATATGTTCAATTACTTAAAGCAAGGTGATTTTGAAAATTTAGAAAGAATGGTTCACTACTATATTGATAGAGAGCAGAGTAACGGTGTCTTTACAGATGTTCCAAAAACGAGGGCCAAGAAGCTCGATTACTTTCTAGAAAAGCAAACTGAGATTTTTGCTAGTATGGCCGCACGACTAGAAGATGAGTATATCTTTTGTTGGCTGGACTGGGATGGTGACAATATTTTAATGAATGGTGGAATTATAGATTATGGTTCCATTAGACAATTTGGACTCTTTCATAGTGATTACCGCTATGACGATGTGGAGAGATACTCCACTAGTATCATAGAGCAAAAAAGTAAGGCCAAGTATACGGTACAAACCTTTGCTCAGCTCGTTGACTTTCTTAAAACAGGAGAGAGGAAGTCGATTAGAAAATTTGCGAAGTCTTTTGCCGTAAAGAATTTTGAAACTGTTTTTAGAAAGAAGAAATTAGAAAATCTTCTCTTTAAGACGGGCTTTAGAAGAGCAGATGTAAATTACTTAATTGAAAACGAAAGAAAAACAGTTGAAAAGTACCTCAAGGCGTTCTCTTACTTTGAAAGGTCAAAGTCTAAAGAGGGGATTCACGAAGTTGCCGATGGTATTAATTGGTCAGCAATCTTCTGCATGAGAGATATTCTAAGGGAGTTTCCACAGCTCTTATTAGCAAGAGGGGGGAAGCACCTTAGTTATGAAGACTTCTTACAAGTGATTAAATCAAGTTACGCAACTGAAGAAGACCTTCAGATGACAACTCACAGAAGAAAAATGATAACAAGTTTTCAAAAAACTTATGAATTACTTTGCATCAAGCTTGCTGCTAATAAAGAATTAACTCTTAATCAAATGCTTTTAGAGCTGACGATGAGATCGAGTGTCATTAATAAATATGACCGAGTGACTGGAGACTCTATTTCAACAATTGTAGACAGAGTTCTTGCAAAGAAGCCAAAGATTAAGCCGACTCAATTATTTGATTTAGTAGAAGAGTTCTGTATTTATCAGAATTTTGATCCGAATAATCTTATTGGGGAAAATAGAGAAAAGAGAGTTCAAACTAAATTTGTAAAAAATATGTTACAGATCGTACGTGAGTATAGAGAGGGTCTGTGAAGTTAGTTTTTTATTCTGGAGGCGATAGGGATGATAATTTTGAATTGGATCAAATCGCTTTAAATCTTACCAACAAGGCAAGGCCTAAGATGGCGTTTATACCATCTTGGTCATACGAATCAGAATATGATTTTAAAGAATTTGTGAATCAATACTCGCGCCATGGGGTAACACAATTTCTTCACTTTCCAATTGATATTCCTTACGATGAAATTCTTTTAAAAGAAGTTCTTAAAAGCGATATCATTCACTTAGACGGTGGAAATACATACTACTTTCTCAAATACCTAAGAAAGAGTGGCATGATGAGACACTTAAAAGAGTTTGTGGCCAAGGGTGGAGTGCTTACTGGTCTTAGTGCTGGAGGAATTTTAATGACTCCAAGAATTGAGACAGCAGGTTTCCCTGAGTTTGATAGAGATGATAATGACGTTCGAATATCAAACTTTAAAGCAATGAACTTAGTGCGCTTTGAGTTCTTTCCCCATTATAAAAATTCTAAACGCTATGATGATGACTTAATTAAGTATTCCAAGTCTCTCAATATTCCTCTCTATGCTCTACCTGATGGGAGTGGAATAATAATTGAAGATCATTCGATCAAATTTCATGGGCCATGTTACTGCTTTTTTAAAGGTCAAAAGATGATTATTAATTCAAGACTACCTCTTAAGAAGTATTCGGCATTTGAAAATGGTTTTAGACTTTCTTAAAAGGAAGTCTATGACTTAGTTCAGATATTATCTTTTCAACTTCTAAAGCTTCTTGATCAATAAAATTGTAAATTGGACCCTGAAATAATTCATTATAAATACAATGAGCACTATTAATCAGAGTTGGTTCAAAGCCTCTTGGGATTTTATGCTCACCCTGAGCACCGGCCTCAAAAGTTTCGTAATTATATTTTATAGAGTATTCAATTCCTTGGTAGTAACATAGCTCAAAGTGAAGATTCTTATACTCTTCAAGAGCACCCCAATATCTTCCATATAATTTCTTCTCTCCTTTGAAAAAGAGTGATGCTGCAACTAGATTCTGCTCTTTAAATGCAGCGATGAGCATCGTACTTTCTTGTAAGTGATTAAAGATGTAATTAAAAAACTCTGGAGTGAGATAGGCGAAGGATCTCTTCTTATCAATCGTTGACTGATAAAGCGCATAGAACTTCGAACCAAAATTGGAAAGCTCGCTCCCTTCAATGACTTTAATAAGTAAGTCTGAAGCTCTCTCTTTTCTAATTTGCTTTGATTTTCTGCTTTTTAAAGAGTTTAAAAAATGTTCAAAACTCTTATAGCCTCTATTTTTCCAGTGATACTGAAAAGAAGATCTACTCTTATAACTCTCACTAACTTTCTTCGATTCTTTATTTTCTAAAAAGAGAAGGTGAGAGGAAGAGCACTTGAGATTCTTAGCAAGCGTATCTATTTCCTCTAATAGTTGAGGGACAAATTGTAAATCTCCTAAGAATTTTCTGTTGATAACTGGAGTGAAGGGGTTTTGTGCGACTAATTTAGGATAATAAGAGTGGCCACTTCTCTCTACAAAATCAGCCCATGACCAATCAAAGATATACTCACCGTAGCTGTGGGTCTTGAGGTAGACCACGCACGCGGCCTGTAATTCTTTGCCCTCTCTAATCGTAATATAAAAGGGGAGTTGGCCCCTCTCTGCACCAATGCTCTTTGAGTTTTCTAGGGCCCTATGGAAGTGATATTTGTTAAAGATATCGTCACTATGTACAAGTTGGTTCCAGTCAATTTCTTTGATATCATTTATAGAATTAAAAATTTGAACTTCCATGGAGTATTCCTTGAAAATAAGTGAATCAAAAGAATTGAAAAATATTACAGAATCCACTCTCGGTCACTATAGTGAAAGATCCGATTTGTTTTGGCAAGGGACTAAGGATCACGATGTTTCACAAAATATAAATGCACTTTTACAATCCATAAAAGCAGATGCACCTTATCGAATTTTAGATTTCGGGTGTGGTCCGGGAAGAGACACACTCGCACTTAAAAACCTTGGACATATTCCTACGGGATTAGATGGTTGTGAGAATTTTGTCTCTATGGCAAAAGAACACTCTGGTTCAGAAGTTCTTCATCAAAACTTTCTAGAGTTAGAACTAAGAGAAAATTACTTTGATGGTATATTTGCCAATGCAAGTCTCTTTCATATTCCGAAGTCTGAATTTCGAAGAGTACTTGGAGATATTGTAGCTTCATTGAAAAAGGGAGGAGTTCTCTTTTCTTCAAACCCAAGAGGAAACTCTGAAGGATTTAACGGAGCTAGATATGGGTACTATATGGAATTAGAGGAGTTCAATGAGCACCTAGAGGCGGTTGGATTAACTCTGGAAGATCATTACTATAGACCTGAGGGACTACCTAGAAGTGAACAGCCGTGGCTGGCATGTGTGGCCCGAAAAAATTAAGCAGACTTTCTTGTTAAGATAAAACTAAGCACGCTTATTCCTATAAGTGTGCTGATGATTTTAATTGTAATGTGAACCTTTACAAAAATGAGTGTGTAGCCAAAGAGAAGTATGATCATAATGGCAGAGATGAGTTTTGCCTTTGGTCTAATAACCTTATTCTCCTCCCAGTCTTTTATAATTCCACCAATCTTAGGCCTACTTAAAAGCCAGCTATGTAGTTTCTCACTGCCTTTTGAAAAACAGAAGGCACTTAGAATGAGTAGTGGGGTTGTTGGAAGAAGAGGTAAAAAGATTCCCAACACTCCAAGTAGCAGAGAGATAAATCCAAAAGCAATAAATATGGCCTTAGATGTTTTTGCTAGCATTCTGTGCCGGTTTCTTCCTTGCCTTAAGGCAAAATCTCATTGGAGCCGGATGGCCTTCAATTGTTTTTGATGTATCATTTGGATCTAAGAAGTCTTCTAAAGATTGACTTGGAGGTGGACACCAATCTGTTAACCTTTGTTCCTCAAAAGTCAGCGGTGTCGCGGCTACAACTTCTACATCAATGAGCTTTGCTTTCTTGCACCAATTAATAAAACAACTAAGAGTTGGAACAAAGAAGACATTTCTCATTTTGGCATAGCGATCTTCAGGGAAGAGGGCGTAGCTCTCTTCACCAGGGATACCAATTGTTTCAATAATCGCCTGACCGCCAGGCTTTAGCGCCTCTCTAATATGAATAAGTTGCTCAAGTGGGTGACGGTGATGATAAATGATACCCATTGAAAAAATCACATCAAAAACTTCTTTGAAGTGGTTGAGGTGTTCCACTCCAAACATTTCAAAATGTAGGTTGGGTACTTTTGCAAAGTGCTGTAGGAATTTAAATTGTGTTTCACAAGGTACTACTGGATCTATTCCCAGTAATAACTCTGGGTTTTGAGCGGCCATTCTAAAGAGAAAATAACCATTATTACAACCGATATCTAAAACAGTCTTACCCTCTAGATTGTCTACGTGATCCTTCAAGCGATTCCATTTGAAGTCACTTCTCCATTCAGCATCAATCAATTCTCCATAGAAATTAAAAGGACCTTTTCTCCAAGGTTTGAGCCCTTTTGCCAACTCAATAACTTTAGAGGCAGTCTCAGGGTCTAGATCACTTCTATCCCCAATCTTGACGGCATCACAAGCGAGATCAACTGAACTCTTCTCAAGAGAGGGAAGACTTTCTAAAATATTCTTTAGTTCTAGATTTGATTTTCTATCAATCCATGTATCTCGATCTTTCTTAAGTTCTAGAAGGGCATCGAAGTTGAGCTTTTCTTTGTAGGGAAGAAGGTAGTCTAGTGACATTACTTTACTCCTAGATAACAAGCGAAGTTATACCATCTGAAAATCATTTCAACTTTTTTAAAGCCCGCTTTCTTTAGAAGCTCAATTTGCTTCTCGGGAGTAATTGGAATGAGTACATTTTCTAGGGCTTCTCTCTTTTGAGAAATTTCAAGTTCAGAGTAACCATTTCTTCTTTTGAAGTCATAATAAAGTTCAATAAGAAGATCATTGATAGTGTGACCAGAACACTTAATCTTCTCTGCCAAGATAAACATTCCGCCTTTATCGAGCGACTTATATATTTTCTTTAAAAGCTCTGGTCGTGATGTAGGCTTAATAAATTGCAGCGTGTAGTTCATAATAATCATGCCCGACTTTCTAAAGGCTACATCGGCAATATCGCTACAAATAAATTCTGCGTTTTCGACTTTATTCTTTTTAATTTTTTCTTTCGCCTTAACTAGCATAGGTGAGGAATTATCAATTCCGATATAGTCAGGTGAGGGGATTCCTCTTTTTTTGAAGTGTTTATCTAGAATGGAGATTGTTGTGGCAGTCGAGCAACCTAGATCATAGATGGCCCCGCCATTATATTTTCTATCTACCAGATCTAGAATAATTCTATGGATTTCGTCATAGAATGGGACAGATCTGCTGACCATGTCATCAAAGACCTCGGCCACGTCGTGATTAAACTCAAAACTCTGGATAGAGCTCATTTCCTTAGCGAAGAATTTATCTTTTTTCATGTGCATCTAACTAGCATGGGGAGCTGGGTTTGTCTTTGCTAAAACAGAAATCACTCCAAAAAATAATTTGTCTAGATGCAATGACAAAATTGTCCTATAATATAAATTACAGATACATGGATGTACTTATGAGTAGATTAGATTTGAAAAACTATGTTGACGCTATGCTTGAAACATCAAGTGTTGCGGCTCACGATATCTCTGGACAGGTTCACGTTATGCAGTTTTGCGTAGAGGAGCTTGAGGATCAAATATCTGAAGATGGGAAGAAGTATTTGGATCGACTACAGTCGAGTCTCGATGAGCTAACAGATATTATTTCTTTTTATCGTACATATATTAAGAAAGATTCTCCTGTTGAGGGTGCAATTTCAGCACGAACATTTTTAGAGAACGTCCTTCATGCTGTTCAGGTCAATTTTTGGAATGAATTTAAAAAGATCAATTTTAAAATTGACGCTGAGATGCAAGAGTGGCGACTTAGTGCTCCATACTCTGAAGTAGGTGGTGTGATCTTCTCAGTAATGGCAATTTATCTTGAGGAACTCAAAAAGGGTCAAATAGACGGGTTAGACGTTGAACTAACACTAAAAAAACTTGACTCTCAACATTGTCAGTTTACACTATGTAGTAGTAAATCTGTAGAAACACGCGTATTTGAAGGGCTAGATGAAAGTTCATCGCCAGGCGCGAAAGTACATAGAAAGAACTTAGGACATAAAGTAATTCTTGATTCTGATCTCTATACAATGGAAGTCATTAGTGAAGATCAAAATTTTAGAGTTGAATTGAATATGAAGGTTTTAGATGAGTGATGCAATTAATACAAATAAATCAATTTGGATTCTAGAGGACGATAAGGGCTGTCAATTTGTTTACGAGCAGACTCTTGATCACAGATATTCGACTAGATACTTTGATCGCTTAGACTCATTTACTGAAGGGCTTGAGAACACTCCTACATCTGAATTACCTCAGATGATTATTGCCGATTTAATGCTAGGGGATGGGAATTTCTTAAACTTTCTAACGAACTCTAAAGATTCTAATATTTTAAATATTCCTTTTATAATTGTTTCTTCAATTGATGATATTGATGCTCTTAGATTTTGCTTCAAAGAGGGAGCTCTCGATTATTTAACAAAGCCATTTAAAAAGAATGAGCTTCTAGTAAAAATTGAGAATGTGCTCTCTGGTCCAGCTAGACCGAGTATGGCCAGCTCTGGACATAAGAAAGTTAAAATCGATGGAATTGATATCGATAATCTGACATCTAAGCAGAAGCAATTACTTTCACTATTTCTAGATTCAAGAGATAGAACTGTGACTCGTGACGATATTTTAGAAAAAGTCTGGGGAAGAACTAATGTTCACCCTAAGACAGTCGATGTTCACCTCTACAATCTAAGAAGAAAGCTTCATACCGTAGGCTATATGATCCGCTCTGAGGGCGGTGGACGTTGGGCGTTATTGTCTGACCGACTAGATGCCTAGGTTTATTTTTCTTTATTTTAAGACCTTTATCCAGCTTGTTTAGGTGACGTTCAGTCTCTTTTAAAGTATACTTCCTCTAAATTGATTTTAGAAAGAAGAGGCTTAAGCCCTTTGCTAGACGCAAAGAGGTCTTGAGTTGAAAGAGGAGAGCCCTAAATGAGTAAGGTTAAAAAATCCCTTAATGTTGATGGTAAGAACTATGCTTATTATTCAATCAAAGAAGCTAAGGCCCTGGGTCTTGGAAATGTTGATAAGCTTCCAAAGTCTTTAAAAGTTTTATTAGAGAACCTTCTTAGAAATGAGAACGGTACAAGTGTAACTTGGAACGATGTTGAAGCTTTAAATAAGTGGGCAGACAGTCAAAAGTCTGATCATGAAATTGCTTATCACCCAGCAAGAGTTGTTATGCAGGATTTTACTGGTGTTCCAGCTGTTGTTGATTTAGCGGCCATGAGAAACGCTATGAATGTTCTTGGTGGTGATCCTCAAAAGATTAACCCTCTTGTACCGGTAGACCTTGTAATTGATCACTCTGTTCAAGTTGAGCACTTTGGTACTAAAGAAGCATTCGAGCAAAACGTAGAACTTGAATACGAAAGAAATGCTGAAAGATATAACTTCCTTAAGTGGGGACAAAAAGCATTTAATAACTTTAGAGTTGTTCCTCCTGGGACAGGGATTATTCACCAAGTAAACCTAGAGTATCTTGCAGACGTTGTTTGGACGAATGATAAAGACGGTGAAACTGTTGCTTACCCTGATACTTGTGTTGGTACAGACTCACACACTACTATGATTAATGGTCTAGCCGTTCTTGGTTGGGGTGTTGGTGGTATTGAAGCTGAAGCTGCAATGCTAGGACAGCCTGTAACAATGCTAATTCCTGAAGTTGTAGGATTTAAATTAGATGGAAAACTTAATGAAGGTGTTACTGCAACTGACCTTGTTCTTAACGTTGTTGAGGCCCTTCGTAAGCATGGTGTTGTTGGTAAATTCGTTGAGTTCTACGGACCAGGTATGAGAGACCTCTCTCTTGCTGATAGAGCAACTCTTGCCAATATGGCCCCTGAGTACGGTGCTACTTGTGGTTTCTTCCCAATTGATGAGAAGACTATTCAGTATATGAAACTTTCAGGAAGAAGCGACGAGACTGTTGCTCTAGTTGAGTCTTATGCGAAAGAGCAGGGGCTTTGGGCACACGAAGGTGAAGCTGATCCAGTATTCACAAGTGTTGTTGAGCTTGATCTCTCTACAGTAACTCCATGTATTTCAGGTCCAAAAAGACCACAAGATAAAATTGTTCTAGACGGAGCAAATACTAAATTTACAGAAGAGATCTTCCCTAAGACTTTTGGATATAATCCATCTGATCTTCACAAGGAATTTGCTGTTGAAGGTGAAGACTTTAAAATGAAGCACGGAAATGTTGTTGTTGCAGCAATCACTTCTTGTACGAATACTTCTAACCCTTCTGTACTTGTTGCAGCTGGACTTGTTGCTAAGAAAGCTGCGGCACTTGGTCTTCAGTCTAAGCCATGGGTTAAAACTTCTTTAGCTCCAGGTTCTAAAGTTGTAACTGACTACCTAATAGAATCAGGTCTTCAAGAGCACCTAGATACATTAGGTTTCAACCTTGTTGGTTACGGTTGTACAACTTGTATTGGAAACACAGGACCTCTTCCTGCACCAATTTCTAAGTCAATTAATGATAATGATATTCTTGCTACTTCAGTTCTGTCTGGAAATAGAAACTTCGAAGGAAGAATTTCTCCAGATGTAAAAGCAAACTTCCTAGCTTCTCCACCACTTGTTGTTGCTTATGCAATCGCAGGTAATTTAAATGTAAATGTTGCAACGGATGTTCTTGCTAAGGATAAAGATGGGAATGATATTTATCTAAAAGATATTTGGCCATCTAATCAAGAAATTGAAGAAGTTGTTCTTAAGCATATTACTTCTGAGATGTATAAGTCTCGTTATTCAAATGTTTTTGAAGGTGACGAACTTTGGCAAAAAGTACAATCTCCGGAAGGCGAGCTATATGATTGGGATGAGAAGTCTACATATATTGCAAACCCAACTTTCTTTGAAAATATTAAAGATGGAGCAATTGATACTTATGAAGTTAAAGACGCAACTATTCTTGCTCTTCTAGGTGACTCTGTAACTACTGACCATATCTCTCCAGCTGGTGTAATTAAAATGGATCAGCCTGCAGGTAAGTGGTTAGCTGATAGAGGCGTTAAGCAATATGACTTTAACTCTTATGGTTCACGTCGTGGTAACCACCATGTAATGATGAGAGGGACGTTTGCAAATATTAGAATTAAAAATGAATTAGTTCCTGGTGTAGAAGGTGGATATACAAAGTTCCTTCCAACTGGTGAACAAATGTCTATCTATGATGCAGCAATGAAGTACAAAGATGCTGGAACTGAACTTGTTATTATAGCAGGTAAAGAATATGGAACTGGATCATCTAGAGACTGGGCCGCAAAGGGAACTAATCTTCAAGGCGTGAAAGCTGTTGTAACTGAGTCTTTTGAAAGAATTCACAGATCAAACCTTATTGGTATGGGTGTTCTTCCTCTTCAATTCCCACAGGGAGTTACGAGAAAGACTTTAGGTCTTGATGGAAGTGAAAAAATCTCTATCAAGTCTCTTGATGGAAAGCTTTCTCCTAAGCAAAACTTTGAGATGACTATCACTAAAGCTGATGGAAGCGTTGAAAAAGTAACACTTGATTCAAGAGTTGATACTTTAGATGAGCTGAATTACTTTAAAAATGGTGGAATTCTCCAATACGTTTTAAGAAATTTAAATTCATAATAAGAAAGGGGCCCTAATATAGGGCCCTTTTTTTAGTCACTTAGAATACTTTTACACTCCTTTTACAATTAAAATACATTTCTCTTGCTATTCTAGTCTTGTCCTAACACACGGAGGCTGGGCGACATGAAAGCTAGAAATATTGATTGGGTGAATACACTCTTCCTTATCCTGACACCTTTAAGCGCTATTAGCTTAACAGCACTACATATCTACAAAGATGGTTTTATGCCATCTATCTTTATTGCTGCACTCGTCTTTGCGTGCCTATGTGGAATTTCTATTACTGTTGGTTACCACAGACTTTTCTCTCACCGAACATTTGAAGCAGCATGGCCTGTTAAATTATTTCTTCTTGTTTTTGGTGCAGCGGCTTTTCAAAACTCACTTCTAAAGTGGGGAAGTGATCATAGAGTTCACCATAAATTCTGTGATACAGAAAAAGATCCTTACAATATTAATAGAGGTTTCTTTTGGGCCCACATGGGTTGGGTTATGTTTAGAGAGCCTTCAAAATTTAAAGATCAATTTCCGATGTCTAGGGACCTTCTAAAAGACGAGTTAGTCGTTTGGCAACATAAGTACTATCTACCAATTGCTGTTCTTGTTGGCATTGTCCTTCCTGGTCTTGTTGGTTACTTACTTGGTAGTGCTCTTGGTGGATTTGCTGTGATTGGTTTCGCAAGAATTGTTGCCGTTCACCACTCAACATTTCTAATAAACTCTCTATGCCATGTACTTGGAGCGAAGACTTACTCTGATGAGCATACTGCCAAAGATAGTCCAATCATGGCGCTATTCACTTTTGGAGAGGGTTATCATAATTTTCACCACACATTTCAAGCAGATTATAGAAACGGAGTTAAGTGGTACCACTTTGATCCAAGTAAGTGGGCGATCTGGTCTTTGTCTAAAGTAGGCATGGCCAAGAAACTCAAAAGAGTTCCTGAGACTACAATTAGAAATGCTAGAATTAAAATGGAACAAAAGAGATTTGCCGCTTCAGGAGCAGCAAACCTTATAAGTAATCAGGGATAACGACTATTTGATTTGGAGTGGAAAGTCCTGAGCTGGCCAAGATTCCAACAAAGTCTCCCGAGCCTGCATCTATTTCAACAAGGTGATGATAGGTCGCATCTGCTACGACGATATTTCCATTAGCTAGTTGGGCAACCCCTCTAGGTGATGGAAGTAGAGAAGTGTCATTATAAGAATAGCCAAGAGTTGTTAGTCCAGAATCATAGAAGGAAATCGTATCGGTAGAACCTGACCAAGCGGAAGCTATCGTTCCATCTTCGAGCTCTGTACAACCATAACCATCAGTCGTCCCACCTATACCAGACGCAGTCGAGTTTTCCATCGTTCCATCCGCTTCATAGGTTCTTGTAACATCGCCACCTCTGGCACAAACAACGAATCCACCATCTGCTTTTGCAAAAACATTTTCAACGTTATTTATCCCGCCATTAAGAGGGAAGCCATCAGTCACTCGAACTCCATTAGTTGTAAATTTCTCGATACCATTTGATTCTGCCACCAAGATACTTCCATCAACTAATTGAGTAACACCTCTAATACTTCCTGAGAGAGAGGCACTTTGAATAATTGTTCTCACACTGCCATCAATGGCAGATATTCCCATTACTCGGTCAGAACCATCTACAGCAACCATGACCTCTAATGTATCGTGCTTCCATCCAACACCGTATGGAACTTCTGCATTATTTTCTAGATCGTAAATGACTCTCTTAAACACTCCATCGCTAGAGTAGACTACAACAGAATCATTAGTAATATTTGAAACAACAATATCTCCAGGGAGTATATAGAAGCTTGAAGTCGACGGCGTAGGCTCAGGCTTACAAGAGAATAAGCTCAGGGCCGTGATTAAAATGAGAACTTGAGTGGTGAACTTGGGCATATCGTATCCTTTCTACAAAAGATTTCTTAGCCTATTCTAGCAAGTCTAAATAGATGATGTGTAGAATCGGAAAACAATTCCTTAAGGAATCTTAAGAAATATATTGATACAATGAATAAAGTTGAGGAGTAATAATTGACTCGTATAACTTTATTTAAAATTCTCATATTACTTATTCTTTCAGTGAATTCTTCTGCTCTCACGTATATTGGAGTTGCCGGAAATTATTCGAAGGTAAATTATGAACCAATGGAAGAGTATAACGTTAAGCCAATGGGGGCGGGGCTAGGGTACCTTCTTGGATTTAGAAGTGGTTTCTTAGGTCTTGAGTTTTCTTATATTGGAACTGATGCAACAGGTGATATCATTCACGACGGTGCTTCCAATACGATTAATCACAATCAAAAATCTTTTGTTGGAAATATGAATGTCTATTTAAATCCTAGACTTTACTTTAAGTTTGGTTATGGCGTTTATAAAGTAACTCATTCAATTGAAAATGACGTCGCAGCACACACGAGAGAGGCCATTGCTAGTACTTATGGTTTTAAGAGTGAGAGTCATGGAGGTTTGAATTACGGACTTGCTTTTGACTTCTTCAAAAAAAATAGAGGCTTTAATGTTTATGCCTCTATTGATCGCTATCAATTTGATAGTGAGGGAACGACAACGACTGTACAGCTTGGAATAAAATATATTTTTAAACTTGGCTTCCAGTCGTTGATTCGTAGGTAATCTATTCTAGTAAACTTCTAAGCATCCACGCAGTTTTCTCATGGTACTCAATTCTTGCACTAAGAAGTGAAAGTGTACCTTCATCATTACCACCATCTAAAATAGGTAGTAGATTCTTGGCCGTATTAACAACTTGCTCGTGCCCAGAAAGAAGATTTTGAATCATTTGGTTTGCACTTGGAACAGTGTCATCTTCTTTAATATTTGAAAGCTCTGCGAACTCTTTATATGTACCTGGTGCTCTAACACCTAAGATTCTAATCCTCTCAGCAATCTCATCAACTGCAAGTGCGAGGTCGTTGTAATGAGTCTCAAACATTTCATGAAGAGTTGTAAACATTGGTCCAGTTACGTTCCAGTGATAATTGTGTGTCTTAAGATAGAGTGTGTAACTATCAGCTAGTAAGTGACTAAGTCCCTTAGCTGTTTCAACTCTCTTTCCTTCTGCAATTCCAATATTAATACTCATAGTAAACTCCTTTGAAGTTTTTAATTTAACTCTGTTTATTATGACTAGAATATGCCGAAGGGTCAATTTGGGAAAACCTAATATGTTATAGATGAAATCTATGAGTTCTTACTATCTTTATAAAGCTTTGAAAGTAGGAGGTTTTTCTCAATTAAGAAGTGAGATAGCTTTTCTTTTTGCACTTGGTTACAAGAGTAATCTCTTCTAATGAGCTCAGCTTTAGTAAGCGTTTTTGAGGTCTGAGTAAATTTCTCATAGAATGAAGACTCTTCGCTTATGCTCTTACTCTCTTCTTCGAGTTTCATTATAGCAAAGGTACAATCATCAAATTCTTTAAGCTCTTTTTGAAGTAGAGCTAATTCAATTTTATACTTGGCCAGTAAGTCGATTTTATGTTGTGCTCTTTTAGAGAAGGAGTAGCAAAACTCATAGCTTCTGTACTCTTCACTGATGCTTTGGACTTTGCTCATCCCTTCTTGAACTAAGTTCAGAGCAGAGCTTCTGAGTCCACTGTTTTTTAACTCTTTTACTTTATCAATTTGATAGCTAACTCCCAGTACTTTTTGAGAGAGTGTATTGAAATTAAAACCCTGGACGCTGCCACAAGTATACTCGCCATCGCTGGCCAGAGCGCTTGAGAAGGTGAGGATAAATAGGATTAAGAGTTTTAAATTCATATATATTTAAAAGCAAAATTAGGGCCAGAAAATATATGTGATTTTGGTAGGTTAGGCTGACTTATCTTTGGACACTGTCTAGAAATACGCCACAAGATTACTCCTGTGGCGTAATATTTTAATTATAATTCAAGTAGGTAAGCTTCTAGAATTTCTTCGTCAGAAAGCTCAGTTCCCTCGTTAAGAGCTCTTGTCTCGTCAACAAGTTCTTGTAACTCAGTAGAGAGTACTAGTTCTTCACCTTCAGCAGTTGCAAGTGCAAAAGTGATCTCTGACTCTAAGAAGTCTCTATTGTAATCACTATCCGCATCTGATGATGTGATAAGAAGTAGAGTAGAAGCTAGCATTCCGTCAAAGAAACCGTCTCCATAGTTTGAACCTCTGTGAGTGTGGTGAACAGTTCTACAAGTTTGAACTCTTTCTCCATATCTATTTCTTCTTGTTGTACATCTTGTCTCTCTGTGAGCAAGTGCTTGTTGAGTTGCAAATAATAATACCATTGAACTTAAAAATAGCTTTTTCATGTTTGTCTCCTTATAAAACATCTCGAAGTGCTTTTTTGATTATTGTTTTGTTAAAATTGGACTCTTCCATTTGTATAAATTCATTCTTAAATATAGTTTTGTATTTTTCTTGTAGTTGCTCTTTAACTTCTCTTAGTTCAAGAGTTGCGCTTTCTACCTCAGGTGTAATCACACTTTCAATATCTCCAAGCTGAGGAATTCCATAACCACTTTCACTTGAACTTGTTCCAAATGTAATAGTGTTCTTCAATTCAACTAACTTTGCGAAAATCTCTTTTGCTTCTTCATCTTTACTCTTTGAGGCAAGCTCCTGCATTTGAGATAGTAGTTGATTATTTGTCACATAATTGGCCTGAGTCTCTATTGCAAATAGATCTAAGAAGTTCTTTCTATCTTTCTTTTTGATTACCTCTTCAATAATCTCTCTTCTCTTCAAGGTCGGTAGTTTTGAGTACTCAGAGATTGATCTAATCTTTCTATATTGCTCTCTAAAGTTTCTCTCTGCTCTATTAATATTTGGTCTTTTAATTTTCTGTCTAAACGTTTTCTTGTACTTGGAAGAGAGGTTCTCAAAACTCTTATCTAAGTTCTTTGCAAAGCTTGGGTAGAGAAGAGAGTTTCTTATATTTTCTTCGCGACTATTAAATGAGTAGTCTTTTGAGAGGTTATTTTCCTGGATATACTTATAGATACCAACTGGAGTGATTATATTCTTCTCATAGATTTTTTCTTTATTCTTTGCAATTTGAATGAGCTTAAATGCCTCATCAGCACAGTTATTTGTAAAGAAGTAGTACTTACCAGAGTATTCCCAGTAAACTCTTAAGAGATGGTTTAGAAATCTCTGCTTCTCCTGTTGATTCAGGTCGAGAGGAATACTCTCTAAGTCTCGAAGCTCGGCCCTATTGTACTGCTTTTTCATCGCATCTAGGCTTGTGATAACCATATCACTTGGATACTCGCCGAAGATTCCTTTAATAGCATTTATAGAAACGTCTGCAACTTGGGCAAGAAAACCAATGACTACAAACTTTCCTCTCTTTCTACACTTCTCTAGAGTCCAGCTCTCATCACAAGTTACTAGTTTAAACATGCTGTGACCCCAACGACTCATCATGGCCTCTCCTTTAGAGGCAAAGAGGTAGTGGATTTCTCTAATCTTCTTAGGGTCAATATTTAATAGGTCTATCTCTTGTGTATCAGACATTGAAATATCGCTTAAAGAATCACATTGCTTATCTTTAAATGGAGAGTGTTTTAAACTTTTCTCATAGGCCTTGTAGAGGTTTGGTCTTCGGCACTTATATTCTGGATCAAGTAGGAAGTACTCAAAGTTTACAGCGATGAATTCTTTAGCTGAAGAGTACTCGTAGAGATTTGGAGATCTCTGAGCATAAGTATTTCTATTTTTATTGCCCTTCTTTAATTTCCAAAATCCTAGAGCAAGAAATTCATAGTTATTTGAAAGCTTCTCTGACTTATCAAGTGTTGCTTCGTAGGCGTGCATATATTCGTGGAGTAGTGTTGAGAGAGCTGTCTTATAAAAATTTCTATGCTTACAAGAAAATTGAATTTCCTCTGAAGGGTGGAGGTGATCTAGCAACTGCTCACTTAGAGTAATGGCATCACTCTTCTCAGTATACTTTCCGTAGATGAACCCTTCTTCATCGCATGGAGAGTTTAGTTCATTCTCATTCATTCTTTTGAAGTTTACTTCAGTCTCTAGGAATTGCATCTTTGAAGGCAATAAAGAGTGTGCGCTAGAAATAAAGCTTCCAGCAACTTCACTCGCCCAAAGATTGGCGCAAAAGAAAATGAGCATGATTGTCGATACAATTTTTGCCATTAATTATTCCTAACTAAATTAATGGCATCTTGTATCATGAAATGGTGCGGCGCGGGTGTAAATTGAAATTATTACTTATTCAATAAATCTTACAACACCTTGATTTTATGTATGAGAATCCTTGTATTCTTCTAGAGCTTTCTTCACCTTAGTTGAATTCTTAAAGGTGGCAATGTGAAAGAGAGCGTCTCCTTGATTGACGAGAGGAAGCTTGCTTTGCCCAACTAAGATCCCGTTATCTATAGAGGTTATTTCTATTACTTCTCTTCCAAAGGGGTCGGAAACTGTGGCCAGAATATCTCCCTTTTTTACTCTATCTCCGAGAGACTTATTAAAGCTCAATGTTCCCGAGTGGGGTGATCTTATCCAGTAGCTAGAGTTCGCAATATAGACTTCTTGAACTTTCTTAACTTTCTTGGCCTTATGTTTGGGGATGAGGCCGATTTTTTCCATCACCGATATGCAGCCCTTTACCCCTGACTTTATAACATCTTCATCAAATCTTAAGGCCTCTCCACCCTCAAAGAGCAGTGTTGTCACCTTATTCTTTCTGGCCGCTTCTCTGAGTGAGCCGTCTCTAAGTTTAGAATCTATGATGACTGGCACGCCAAAGCTCTGTGCAAGCTCACGAGTTTTCTCGTCGTCTAAGCAAGCTCGAATTTGCGGAAGATTTGTACGGTGTATGGCTCCGGTATGTAGATCAATACCGTGAGTAGATTTCTTAACAACTTCTTTCATGAAGATCTTGGCCATTCTACTGGCCAGTGATCCTTTACTATTTCCTGGGAACGATCTATTGAGATCTCTTCTATCGGGAAGGTATCTCGATTTATTATTAAACCCAAAAATATTTACAACAGGAACCAAAATGAGAGTTCCGCTTAAATGAGAAATTTCTTTTCTCTTTAAAATACGTCTTATGATCTCAACACCATTGAGTTCATCACCATGAATGGCGGCACTAATAAAGAGAGTTGGCCCCGGAATTTTTCCTCTAATAATCTCTAATGGAATTGATAGAGGAGTGTGGTCGTAGAGAGCAGCAACTTTAATAGAGATATTAACTCTCTGTCCTCTTTTAATAGAGTGAGTTCCAATTTTTAAAACTTCAGGATCTCTATTGTCATTACTTTTCATATTTCTCTTCTGTAGACTTTGCCTTATTAATATCTTTAACTCTAAGTTTTTTAATTTTTGGACTTCTTTTCTTTCTAGTCTTAAGCGGAATAAGCTCTTTCATAGAGTCCATTCTTCCAAAGCATACCAACTTATCTCCGGCCTCTAAAATTCTCTCGCCTTTAGGGTTGGGGATAACTTTTCCCGCTCTGTGTAGAGTGAGAACGTTAATATCTTTTTCTTGAAGTCCCGATTTTATAATGGAGTTTCCAACAAAGGCAGACTCTTTTGGGATATAGATTTCAGAGACTCCAAAACCTTTACTCACAGAGAGCTGTTGGCGAACATCAATTTCGGGAAAGTCTACTTGTGCAGCGATATAATCAATAAATGCACCAGCAACATCAATCTTAGTACATCCTTCAATACCTTCAAGACCAGGAGATGAGTTGATTTCCATAATCTGAGGCCCGTCTTTTCCTTCTAGCATATCAACGCCAGCAATACCAAGACCCATGATTTTGGCGGCCTTAATAGCGACTTCTTTATACTCATCCGATAATTCAACAAGTTCAGTCTTTCCACCTCTGTGAACGTTACTTCTGAACTCTTGGCCTTGGGCAACTCTTCTCATTGCTGCGATAACTTGATCTCCAACAACGATCGCACGTATATCTCTTCCTTTACTTTCAGCAATGAACTTTTGAACGAGAATATTTTGCTTTTGGCTTTGGAGCAGTTCAATAATAGAAGTCGCAGACTCCATTGTATGGGCCAGAAGAACACCAACTCCTTGAGTTCCCTCGAGAAGCTTTATAACTACTGGCGCACCACCAATTCTATTAATGGCAGGTATGATATCTTTCTTGTCTTTAACAAAAGTTGTGTAGGGAAGACCAATATGATGACGACTCATGATTTGAAAACTTCTAAGCTTATCTCTTGAGTTGAGAATACCGTCTGCTGAATTGGGAGTATACACTTCCATTGCCTGGAATTGTCTCACTACCGCCGTACCAAAGTAAGTGATAGAAGCTCCAATTCTTGGGAGAATAGCATCGTAGTGGGCTAATCTCTTTTGGTTAAAATATAGATCAGGATCACCTTCCTCAAGATCAAGTGCAAACTTTAAAGTATTTAATACCTTTACTTCATGACCTCTGGCCTTACAGGCCTCCACTAATCTTCTTGTACTGTAATTATTTTTTTCTCTTGAGAGAATTGCTAGTTTCATTCTTTACCTTCTTGTTACATAGAAATGATTTTGCTGGATTTATGAGGAATCTCTTTTTAATGGCCTCTCGACCTAAGAGCATTTTAAACCCCATCTCATCTCTATTGGTTAAGGTTAACTCTATTTTCCAAGTTTCGCCTAGTAAAATTATTTCAGTCTCTACAACTGGTCGCTCTTCCACGTGTCCGTTAGAACTTTTGACTTTTCTAAATTCTAAGACGCGGGCCTTTGTCTCAATTGAAACTGGAGTTTTATTTTCAAAAGTATGGATGTCAAACTTTACATATTGTTTATTATTTCTCTTGTAATATTTTAAGTTGTAAGCGTGAAGTGAAGAGGTCTTTGCTCCGGAGTCTACCTTTACCTTAATCTTCTTACACCCTAGGCTTGGGAGGGAGCAGTACTCCCTCCACCCTAGAATTTTCATAGGATTTTTGATCATGACTTATCCTTAGGAAGCCTTGGCGCTTTAAGGTTAGGTTTTTTTGAAAGATTGGGCTTAATTGGGGGCGATTTCTTATAGTCTTTAAGAACTGTCTCAATGGCCATATCCAATTGAGTATCTCTACCCATATGCCAATCCTCTGGTGTAATATCGACTTCGATATCAGGCTCTGTTCCATAATTTTCTACGTTATATCCAACATCGTTAAACCAGAAAGAGAACTCTGGCTGACTCGTTAGAGAGAAATCATTTAGAGTATGTCTTGGCCAAATACCTATTACACCACCCCAAGTTCTCTTTCCAATGAGCTTACCAAGTTTGAGCATTTTAAAAGCATGGGAGAAAATATCTCCATCACTTCCGGCGTGCTCATTGGTAACACAGACGAGCGGTCCATTTACAGAATAGATAGGGTAGTGACTTTCTCCAAACCATCGACTCGTATTAAATGCCAGAACTTTTTGTTGAAGTTCTTTTAGTAGGAGCTGGGAAATACTTCCCCCGCCGTTATAGCGAACATCGATAACTAGACCTTCACAGAAACTCTCAACTGAATAGGCCCTCCAAAATTCAGACATACCCTTTAAACTCATATCGGGGATATGAAGATAGCCAAGTTTTCCATTAGATTTTTTCTTTACATACTCTCTATTAGAATTGACCCACTGGCGGTAGCGAATGATGGTGTCACTTGAGCAAGTCTTAACTACGACACTTTCCTTCTTCTTCTTTCCCTTTCTTAAAACTTCAAGTGAAATAAATTCGTTTGCCTTATTTTCAAGAAGAAGGTTTAGGGAGCTTTGAGATTCAAAACGCTCTCCATCTAGTGAATAGATTTGATCTCCTTCTTCTAATGAGACACCTGCTTGAACCAATGGTGAGTGGTGTCCTGGAAGCCAGCTATCTCCTCTGAGAAAATTTTCTATAGTATAGGATTGAGTTTTTGGATTATATGAAAAAGTCGCTCCCAAGCTTCCCGTTCTTAAGTTGTTTCCAGAGTTAGGGTATTCTCCTCCAAATTCATAGGCGTGGCTTGTTCCAAGCTCTCCCTGCATCTCCCAAATAAGATCGCTAAATTCACTCCTAGTATTGACTCTCTCAAGTATTGGCAAGTACTTTAAGTAGACTTCTTCCCAGTCTACTTTTGACATATCACTTACCCAGAAATGCTCTCTTTGCAGTATCCAGGCCTCTCTATACATCTGCTTCCACTCTTCTCGAGGTGAGAGCTTTACTTTTAATCTCGATAAATCGACCCATCCATCTACTTTATTGTATTCATCTTCATCAGTAGGCTTACTTTCTAAGTTAATAATTCTAAGTTCACCCTCTGTTTCACAGATTAGATATTTACCTTGAATATCAATTCTCTCAGGACTTACCTGAGAGAGTAGTGTCTTTACCTTCTTATCCTTCAAAGAGTAGCTGACAAGCTCATAAGAAGAACTTCCCCACCTCTCTTGGTTAGGATCGTTTGGAGCGATACTTGATTTTAATGAAATAACCATATCCTTATATGTGAAGAGCTTGTAATGGCCACCTTGAGAGAAGGGGAGCGACTCTATTCGATCTGATAAACCGTTCCAGTCGATAGTGATCTCACTTTCTTTATCGTCAGATTTCTCATCTTCTTTTTCGATATCAAGGTTTAAAAACTTCTTTGATGGTGGTTGGGTATGATTATTTAAGGCCAAGGCGTAAACCTTACCAAGAAATGGGAATCCAAATTGGAATAGGTACTCTGAAGGGCAAGGATTAAACTCTCTAGCGCCAATAAAGTAGAGATAGTTTCCACAGTCACTAAAAATAGGAGAAGTGTCTGAAACAATATTGTTAATTGTTCTATGAGTCTTTCCCTTTTTTAGATCATAAACTCTTATACTCTTGTCGACTTCTGATGGACTATCAGACTTTATATAAGTTAAATACTTCCCGTCTTTAGACCAAGAGAGATCTCTAATATGATCACCAACACCGTCTTCTATTTTCTTTCGACTCTTTTTATCAATATTAATAATAAATAATTCATTTCTATTATTAGCGAGTGCAATGATAGGCTCAACTGGGTTTGGGGAGAGCTCAAAAGTCTTCCCCCAATCCTCCTTTTCAAAAACGGAAGTCTCTTTATTGCTTTCTAAATTAAAGAAAACCAGGTGCTCTTCATTTTCTGCATCGAGTTTGAGGGAGCATATAACTTCTTTCTTCTTTAGATTTAAGACTCTAGGTAATTTGTAGCGAGAACTTGGAGAACCAATTCTTGTTGGAGCTCCACCCCAAGGAGGAATTACAAATAATTTCCCTCTAGAGTTAATTGCAATTCTTTGCGCGTCTTTAAAAAGTGAGAAATCTTGGAGGTACTTCTCTGCGCAGATGAATCTATCTCTGGCCTGAAGAAATTGTGAGTTTACGACGATATCAAGTGTAAAGCTCTCATCAGTCATCAAGTTATGCGAGTGTAATTTTGCCCCCGAAGAGAAGACAATAATTCCTTCATAGTGAGAGAAGCTTCTTACATAGAACTCTTGTTCGTGCGTGTGCCTTTTAAGTCCGCGTCCTTTTAAAGTCACTGAGTAGATATTTCCAATACCTTCGTGGTCGGAGATAAAGAAAATACGATCGTTGATAATTTTTGGACACGTTAGATTTGTAGGAATATTTTTAAGGATTTGTTTAAAGTTCTTTCCGACTTCTTTTAGCCAAATAGTTCCAGCGGTTCCACCTCTATATCTCTTCCATCTTGCAGGGTCTCCATTATTCTTGCCGAGAACTTGCTCTCCTGTATGAGCTTGCTCAAAGTAAGTTGCAGGACCAAGGCTTAAGGGCGTCAATTTCTTAGTCTTTAAATCTAGTGAGTAGAGAAGAGTTTCTCTAGCAGTAAAGTGCTCATGTGAAGAAGAGCAAATGACTTCATCTTGATCTCTCCAAGAGAGGATCTTCATTCCTTGAGTGAATGTTAATCTCGTAGGTATTCCACCTTCACTTGAGCAGAGGTAGATATCTCTTCCTCCCTCTAGTGTTGAAGTATAAATAATTTTACTTCCATCAGGAGATACCTTAAGCCCAGTTATATTTCCTTTTTCTGAAGTTATTCTTGTGGCCAAAGAAGACGTTTCATTTAGCTTTTGGCACCAGATATCATCATCACAAATAAAGTAGAGTTTATTTCCATATATTTCAGGTGCACTATAGTATCCAGCTTGAGACATAAATCATTCCTTTGATTAAATAAAATAACAGCTAATTGTAGACTCTTGTCCGTAAATAATCCAAAACTTATATAGGGGTCTAGAGGGGAAAACTTGTTTTGACATTAGGTGTTACGTAAGGCATGATCCCTCACTTAGAAATATAAGGACTTAAGATGATATACTTTGATCATGCAGCATCTACGCCGCTAATTAGTGATGCGTTAGATGTCTTAGTAAAATCACTGCAAGAGGATTATGCTAATCCCTCTGCCGCTCATAAACTGGGAAAACTTTCAAAGAAGAAGATTGAAAGAGTCAGAGCTAATATTCTAAAGACCTTTAAGGCCAAGCGTGGTGATCAACTCATTTTTCTATCATCTGCAACTGAGGCGAATAATCTCATTATTAAGGGACTTGAGTTAAGAGATTCGGATAAAGTTCACTTCTCTATGGGAGATCATCCTTCCACAGTTGTTCCAGCACAGAGTCTACAAACACAAAAAGAAGAAATTAAATTACATTTAGGTGGGGATATAGACCTGAGCGATCTCGTTAATAAAATTGATGACTCATCAGCTCTGCTCATTTTAAGTCATGTGAATAACCAAAGCGGTAATCTCTACGATATAGAAAAGATTTCAAAAGAGGTAAAGGCAAAGAATCCTCGCATTCATATTCACGTCGATGGTGTTCAGGCGGTTAATAAAATCGAAGTAAAGCTAGCGACAGGTATTGATAGCTACACTATCTCTGGACACAAAATAGGTGCACCAAAGGGAGTGGGGGCGCTCTTTATAAAGAGTGGCGTAGAGTTAAGCGCACAAATGCTTGGTGGTGGACATGAGGAAGGCCTAAGATCATCCACAGTGAATACTCCACTTATTTTAAGTCTTGCTACGGCCATAGATGTTGGCCAACGTGAACTGAGCGATAATTTTAGTAGAGTAAGTGAGTTAAACGTCTATCTGAGAGAAAAGTTAGCGGAACTTAATCTTGGAATTGAATTTCCTTTCTCTTTCCAGAATACGTCGCCTTATATTTTAAGTTTAATACTTCCTCAGATCTCAAGTGATATTGTCCTTAGACATTTAGAGATGAAAGATATTTTTGTGGCAAGCTCTTCGGCATGTTCTTCAAAGGCCAAGGGGTATAATGCTGGTTATGCTGCGATGGGGATTGATGAAGCAAAACATAAATTTGTATTAAGGGTTTCCTTTTCACGAGAGTCGACTAGAGAAGAGGTTGATTCTTTTATAGAGAATCTAAATAGAGTCATTAAAGAAATTAAAAGAATATAGAGAGAATAAAATGTACAAAAATTTAATTATAAATATAGATGAGTTGTGGCTAAAAGGTAAGAATCGAAAGTTCTACTTTAAAACCCTCAGAGAGCATGTTCAAGCAGTGCTTAGAGCTTGTGAAACTGAACAGAAAGTTAGTCTTAGAAATGATCAACAGAGACTAGTCGCTGAGGCCGAAAATGTATTTTCATCAGAGTGTATTGCCGCGATTGTTAAAATCCCTGGAATCTCAACGGTCCAGCCTGCCATTAGTATCGATAGAGAAAAAGAGTTAATTCTTCCAGCGATCGTAGAAAAGTTAAAGAAAGAGCTAACAGATAGAATCACTACATTTAAAGTAAAGTGTAAGAGAGTGGATAAGTCATTTCCTCATGGTTCAATGGACTTACAACGCGAGTTAGGACACTTTCTTTTAAAAGAATTTAGTCAATTGAAGGTTGATGTAAGAAATCCAGAAATTCTTATCGATATTAAAGTTATGTCGGAGAATATTTTTATTTCAACTGAGAAGTTTAAAGCGACAGGTGGACTTCCTGTTGGAACAAGTGGACACGTGGTAACACTTATTTCCGGAGGATTTGATTCTCCTGTCGCAAGTTACATGATGTCTAAGAGAGGATGTAAGCAAGACTTCATTTTCTTCTACGCTTATCCTTATGTAGGTGAAGAGGTAAAAGAAAAGATCATTGATATTTGTAGTGTTCTAGGACAGTACCAAAAGAACTGTAAGCTTTGGGTTATTCCATTTGGAGAAATTCAAAATGCAATTTCTAACGACTGTTATGAAGAGTATAGAACAATTCTTTTTAGAAAATATATGATCGATACAGCAAACCTTTTAGCAAATAGAGTAAAAGCTGATGCTCTAGTAACAGGAGATGCTCTTGGTCAAGTATCAAGTCAAACAATGAGGAATATGTCTGTCTTAGATAATTTCTCTAAGAGATTAATCCTGAGACCTCTAGTCGGTTTTAATAAAATTGAAATTATTAGAAAGGCCCAAGAAGTAGGAACACACGATATCTCCATCATTCCACATGATGATGCTTGTAGTTTGTTTTCTCCGAAGCACCCAGTTATAAAAGCCGATTATAAGTATATGGAGAACTTTGCAACTGAACACAATTATACAGACCTCTTAAAGAAGGCAATTAAGGATGCAGAGGTTTATCGTATAAATGTATTAGGAGAGTGTGAAGAGTTGCTTAAATAGCCGAATACTTTGCTACGTTAATATTTTGACATTCCCATAACAATTAATTTTCTTATCTGTGATATTTTTCTCACTTTATGGTGTTGTATTTTGCACGTATCATATAAAGATGTAAAATTACAGGACTATCGCAATTCTAAATAGTCTAAGTCGGAGAAGAAATGAAAAGAAGATTAAATTTTCTATTAATTTTATCGCTTGTTTTAAGCCTTCAAATTAATGCTAAAGAACCTAAGAAATTGGCTCAAACGAGTTTTAAAAAGAAGGAAGAAGCGAGAAGTGTAGATTTAATTACTGCCGACATTGTTCCAAATGTAAAAAAAGAAAAGATTATTGGAAATATCCTAAGAAATGCTCTTGAGACTTATCATTATAGAAAGTTAAAAATTAATAATGATCTATCGGTGAAGGCCTATGATCAATTCTTTAAGAAGATAGACTACGGTAAGCAATTCTTCTTAAAGAGTGATGTTAAGCTTCTCAGTAAGTATAAAGGTGAGATGCACAATGAAATGCTCTCAGGTAAGCATTCATTAGTTAATGATGCGATTAAAATCTTTAGAGAAAGAGTTGTTGAAGTAGATAAGGTAAGGCAAGAAATTTTTAAGAAAGAATTCGATTGGTCTTTAGATGAGAGCTTAGAGCTAGATCCTGAAAAAAGAGACTTCTCTAAGAATCACAAAGAACTTAAGAATCACTGGAGAAAAGTTTTTAAGCAGGCAACTTTAAATAGATACCTAAGTTTGAAAGAAGAGCAGGATGAATTAAAGAATCCTAAAAAAGATGATAAGAAAAAAGATAAGAAAAAGAAGAAGGCCAAGAAAGAAGAGAAGGTAGAGATCCTAACAGATGCTCAAATTAGAAAAAAAGCTCATGAAGGAATTTCTAAAAAATATAAGAGTTTCTTTAGCCGTCTTATGAAAGATGATAGAAATGACTACGAAGAAAAATTCTTTAATGCAATAGCTTCAATTTATGATCCACATACACAATACCTTCCACCAAAGAGAAAAGAAGACTTCGACATTGATATCTCTGGAAGTTTAGAAGGGATCGGAGCAGTTCTCTCGGAAGAAGATCCATATATCAAGGTTGTTAAAATTGTTCCTGGTGGAGCTGCTTGGAGACAGAAGGAATTAGAAGTTGATGACTTAATTCTAGCTGTTGGGCAAGAGACAGGTGACTTTGTAGACCTCGTAGGTATGCGTGTTGACGATGCTGTTAGATATATTAGGGGAAAGAAGGGAACAATCGTAAAACTGAAGGTTAAGAAAGCTGACGGTTCTAGAAAGCAAATTGAGATCGAAAGAGACGTTGTTCAGATTGGTGAGTCATTCGCGAAATCTTCTGTCTTAGAGTTAAAAGGTCTTGGATTAAAGGTTGGCTATATTCACGTACCAAAGTTTTATAGAGATTTTGAAAATTCATCAATAAATTGTACAGCTGATGTTAGAGCAGAGCTTGAGAGAATTAAAACTAAAGGCGTTGATGGTGTAATTTTAGACCTTAGAAATAATGGTGGTGGAGCTCTTGAAGACGCCAAGCAGATGTCTGGTCTATTTATCGAAAAAGGTCCAATTGTTCAGATTAAAAATCACGATGGAAAAGTAGATGTATTAAACGACACTGACTCTTCAGTAACTTATGCTGGACCATTGATTGTTATGACGAATAGATTCTCAGCTTCGGCGTCAGAAATTTTAGCAGCAGCATTACAAGATTATGGTAGAGCTGTAATTGTAGGTGGGGCTCACTCTCACGGTAAGGGAACTGTTCAAGCAGTTTTAAACTTAAACCATGGACCTATTCAGCAACTTCTTGGTGGAGAAATGGGAGCACTAAAAGTAACAATCCAAAAGTTCTATAGAGTAACTGGTGGGTCAACTCAATTTAAAGGTGTAACTCCAGATATTACTATTCCAGATCCTTATGAATATACAAAGAGTAGAGAGCAAGATTTAGAATATGCTCTTCCTTGGGATAGAGTTCAGCCGCTCACATTTAAGCACTGGGATAAGAATAAGTATGATCTTTCAACTCTTAAGAAGAGAAGTTCTAAGAGGGTTAAGAGCTCTAAGAGATTCTCTAAAATTCAAGAATCGGTAGAGTATTTAACAAAGAGAAGAGAGGACACAAAAGTTTCTTTAAATATGCAAAAAGTAATTAAAGAAGATAAGTTAAATAAAGAAATGTCTGAAAAACTAAAGTTAGATGAGCAAAATAAAGATCTAATGGTTTCATTTTACGAAGATAGTGTTCGTATGCATGAAGAGATTAAAAAAGGTGATGAGAAGAAGTGGAAGAAAGACTTCAAAGATCGTAATGATGATTGGACTAAGCAACTTAGACAAGATGCAGGTCTAGAAGAAGCTCTCTTTATTCTAAATGATATGATTCACATGCAAAAAGGCGAAAAGCTCACGGCGGTTAAATAAGTATGAGTATTGATAATACTGAATTAGATGAAATTATGGAAAAACTCGAGAACTTAGATGATGAAGTTCTCGCAGTTGAGAAACTTAGAGAATTTAATAATGCCACCAAGAAGTTAGGTGAGTTATTAATGAACTTAAATAAAGACCTAAGTCACGGGGAGTGGAAGACTGCCTGTGATGAGGCAAAGAAAGAAGTTGATCGAGTTGTGGCCGAAATTAAGGCCCTTTAACAGGATGTTAAACATACTATGTCAGATGAGAAAGATGATTGGAACTTCAGCCTAGACGATGAAGCTCCAGCGAAGAAGAAAAAGAAGAAAATTACCAATAAACCATTATTAAAAAATTCTAAAAAAGAAGTGAAAATAGATTTAGATGCAGGATCTGTTCCTCGTAGAAAGTCTCGAAGACAAATGGCAAGAGAGGCGGGAGGCACTTCTATAAAAGATAGAGATATCGTAGATCCGGCACCAAATTGGAAAAGAGGTATCGCCTTTATTATTGATTTGGCGCTTCTTATTGTTATCGTTGCTGCAGGACAAGCAGGTGTTGTTTTCTATCCTGAGTTCGGAGAAACTTTTAAAACAATACTTGGCCCAGAAATCATTAATTTAATCCCTCTTGATATTGGCGGTATAGTCATAGCGCTAGTCATTCATTTTTTAATCGTTGTTATTCCCCAGGCCTCAACACAGAAGTCCCTTGGAAAAAAGATTTTAAAGTTGAAAGTAATCGGTACTCTTAAGGCAAAGGCACCGCTAGGGGTTATAATCATAAGGGAGTACTTTGCTAAGCCAATTGCGATAGCCTCAGTTATTGGCATTGTGATGATACCTCTAAATAGAAGAAGGCGTGGACTTCACGATTATATTTCGGGAACAGTAGTTCTAGACAATAGCTAGAACTACTCGAAATCTAACATTTGTAAGAAATCTGACTCTGATTCAACTGCACCAAGCGCTGTTTCTTTAGTAATTAAATCATCGTTATATAGATCCATAATATGTTGATCAAAGCTTTGTGATCCTGTACCAGATCTTCCTTTTCCTTCTCTGATAATATTAACGATTCTACTTAGAGGCTCCTCTCCAAGGATACATTCCTTAATACCAGGGTTGGTAATCATTATCTCTTGGGCTATTGCAATTCCTGACTTTGTATTTGCCTTGAGCATTCTTTGAGAAATGGTGGCCTTTAGTGAAGTTGCAAGCCTCTTTTTAATTTCATCTTGTTCCTCGTGTGGGAACATTGAGATAATACGACTAAGAGTAGATAGAGCATTTGTAGTATGAACTGTAGAGAGAACAAGGTGACCGGTTTCGGCTGCCTTGAGAGCTGTTGAAATCGTCTCCGCATCTCTCATTTCTCCAATGAGAATGATATCTGGGTCTTGTCTTAAAGCTGACCTTAGGGCCACTGTAAAATTAGGTGTATCTGTACCAATTTCTCTTTGAGAAATTCTAGATTTATTATTTGTGTGAATATATTCAATAGGGTCTTCAAGCGTCACAATATGTGAGGCCCTTGTTTTATTCATGTGATCTATCATCGCCGTAAGAGTAGTAGACTTACCTGAGCCTGTGGCCCCTGTTACTAGGACGAGCCCTCTTTGATTCTCTGAAATCTTCTTAATAATTGGTGGCAGGTTTAATTGGTCTATAGTTGGAATTTGAAGTTTAACTAACCTTAGAACAATTCCAAACATACCATTATACTTGAAAATATTATATCTTATTCGGCAGAGGTTCTCTATTTCCATCCCGCCGTCGAGTTCAGTTAACTCGGCTATATTTACTTCGTGAGTTTTATCTTTTGAAATAATTCTAATAATGTCTTCAATATCTTCAGAACTAAATGGCTTAGATTGAACGGGAACTAATTCACCACTAATTCTCAAACTAGGAGATTCATTACTTCTTATATGTACATCACTGGCATTATTTTGGGCCGCAACCTTTATCAGACTTGTAAAATTTTGTAATGTAAACGGCATTTATAAACTCCTAACTTTTGAAAGTGCTAGAAATGGATTATTCACTTTATATTGAGTCAACCATTTCTCGCTAAGGCAACCGTAGCCTCCAGCTCCCCATCCCTGAGTCCAGCTATTTGCAGTGATGTAACAAACTCTTCCTTCATGGGCGAGCTTTTTAGGCAGCTTCATATAGCCGATAAGTAAGAGTGCGTGACCACTTGCATGTTGATCCATTTTACCACCAACTAGTGAATCTTGGTAGGTAATGATTCCTGAAGTGGTGTAGAAATTAGGAGAGAGTTTTACCCCAATGATGATGGGACGATCCTTTTCGAGAGCTTCGATGATTTTAGAAGATGTAGAAATTTTCTGATAGCTATCTACTTTTACGACTCCTTTTTGACAACTTGAACTGAGAGGGATCTGAGTCTCATTTCCTGGCCTAGATAAACTATTATAAGGACAGTTTCCTTCGCTAGGAATGTTGAATCCTTTAGAGTTGATTGAATTGTCATAGGCGTAGCTAATCCAGCTTCCTTTTTTAGAGCATGGAGACTTTTGACAATAGGGCTTTGAGGACCAATATAGATATTGTTCAGAGACATCCACATTCGATTGATTTTGCCTTAGCATAATCTCTATCGCACTGGCTCCTGCAAATGCACTACAGGTAGGTCTCTTTCCTTGGTCTTTAATTCCAACTTTAAAAGCATTTTTAACGACGTAGTAATCTTCTCCTCTGGAGAGGGGAGTCGAAGTTGAAAGAAGTTTAAGAGGTGCTCGCTGGAAGTTTCCACCGACACTTTCAAGTGAAAATGTATTTTCTTTATAATGAGAGAGATTTTTTAAGAACTCATCTCTTGCTGCTCTCCACCTTTCTCTTGTTTTGTTGATCATATTTTTTTGAGAGGCAAGTGTAGTCGTTGTTTGTCTTTTTAGATCGCTTAAGTTCTTTCTATATTGATCGTATATATTATCTGAAGCGTGAGACTCTACCTTTCTTTGTTGAATTAACTTTCTGTTGCGCGCTTTTATTTCTTCTATTTTTCTTTGACCGGGGCTGAGCTCTTTTTCCTTTATGGGCATGACTTTCTTTTCTTCTTTCTTAGCCAGAGTATTAGGATAGTTGCGCTGATCATTCTCTTTTTTAACTATCTTCTTTGGTGGATGACCTAATTCGTGCCAAAGTGTGGTTAGTACATCATTTTGGACAGAAGCATAGGTGTTTATTGATAGGACTAGGCAAAGTAAAATACGCATCATAATTCTCTCTTTTGTTATTATTCAATAATAAGACTTTATTCAGCTCTTGGGCAAATTAAAAAAAATGAGTTATGATGGAAAGATGAATAAAGTATTGATAATAAGATTTTCAAGCTTTGGAGATATTGTACAATGTATGAGTATCTTGCCCAAGGTTAAAGAGAATATTCCGGGAGAAGTTCACTGGGTGACTCGCAGTGATATGTCCTCGCTCTTATTATTAAATAAATCTGTAGATAAAGTTTGGAGTTTTGATAAGAAGAAGGGATTTCTTGGTCTATTAAAACTTGCTTGGGAGCTAAGAAAAGAGAATTATACTCACGTCTATGATGCTCACTCCAATTTACGCTCAAGAGTTCTAAGTTCATTTCTCTTTCCACCTCACTTTATAAGAAGAAGTAAGGAGAGGATTAAGAGAATTCTTTTATTTACGTTTAGAAAGAATTACTTTGAAAATCCATATCGCGGAATAATTAGCTATCTCACTCCATTGCTAAAGTGGGGAATTGAGGATGCGAGAGACTTTAAACCGACAGAGTGGGACTTTTCTAAGTTAAGTATTCCAACTTCATTTGAAAGTGACTCTATTGCTATTGCTCCTTCCGCTGCCTGGGAAATGAAGCGCTGGCCACTGGATTACTGGAAGAGATTAATTTCTTTAAATAAAGAGTTAAAGTTTACTGTACTTGGTGGCCCAGGGGATAAGTTTTGCGAGGAACTCAGAGAGATTGATCCACAAAGGGTAACGAACCTTGCTGGAAAATTGAGCTTAATTGAGAGCTGTTATATTGTTTCTAAAACTAAATTATTAATTTCTGCTGATACGGGGCTCATTCATGTGGCCGATCTACTAGGAAGAAAAGGGATTTCTCTCATGGGCCCAACTGCCTTTGGCTTTGCAACAGGAGATCACATTAAGACCTTGGAAGTAGATCTTCCATGCAGACCGTGTACAAAGGACGGACGCGGCAAGTGTTCTCAAGATATCTGGCAAAAGTGTATGGTTGATATAACACCAGAAATGGTTTCCAGTGAGATTAAGGCTCAACTTTCCCTTTAACAATTTCTTTTCTCATTTCCCAGAGTAAGTGACTAATAAACGGTCTTCTCTTTTCCTTTGTAGAGACCATAAGTAATTTTGTAATTTTTAAATTAATAGGGTCTGAAAAGAGAAGTATTAGCATCTCTTGAATAAAGTTTGTAGAAAGAGTGATGTAGTTATCAGTTCCAACACCAAGTTTTACACCTTTCTTTTCCCACCAAGAGAACGGATGGTCCTTATAGTCAGGGAAACATCCGGTAAGCTTTAAGTTAGAGGAGGGAAGTGCCACTAGTGAAACTTGTTTATTAATCATACGATTGAGTACGTCATGCTGGTAGTGTTCAACTTCTCTTGCAGTATGGAACTTCGTTTTGGTAAAGCTTATAATTTCATCATCTGATAAAGGAGTACCGCCAAGAACTTTTTCTTTAACATTTTGATCATGCCACTCCATATCTTGAATTTCGTTATACTCCTGACTTCCTTCTTTGAGTTTCTCTTCTTTTTGATTTTTCTCTAAAACTCTTTGCATAAGTGAGTGATAGTAGAAGTTTGGATTTATACCAAGAGAGAGACCGTGCTCTAGAGTATCGATATGCCAAATATTCATAGCATTATCTACAGACTGCACACCTTTCTTTAGAGTCTTCCAGGTTTCACCGTGGTGTGATCTAATTTGAAAACCATTGTACTGTAATCTTCTAAGGCCTGACTTCATCTGTTTAAAGTGAACTTTTCTATAGAGCTCCCTCTCGTCTCCAACTGTATCTACCTCTGATACATAAGGACGTAAAAAGGAGTGCTTATCGAGAATTTCCAGTAGAGAGTTCACTTGTGCATTAAAATGATCTTGCTTAGTTTCATAATTTTCAGAGTCAAAGAAGTTATTCTCTTTCCTAAAACTTGGAGAGAGTATGAACTTAAAGAAGTTATTCTCTTGTTGAAACTTTTTAAATCCATCATAGAGCCCTAGGACAACATCTTCTTCTGTTATATCTTCAATTCCAGGAATCTTTTCTGTTTCAATTGTCGTCGATCTAGAGAGGGTAAACTTTAGCCTAATCTGACCGACGTTGAATTTCGTATAAAGCTCTTTTGCCATGTGATATGAGGCATCTTCATGAGATTTTCTATCTACAAGAACAAGTTTAGCAAGATAGAGAATCTCTAAATATTTATTAAATTGTTCACCTTCTTTTAAGCGAATTAAATTATCTACATCATCAATGGAGTTAATAGGGATTGAGTCTTCGCCGTATACATCTTTAATCTTCTTTTCATAGATGGCCTTATTCTCTCCCTCAAGTAGTTTCTTTAATCTTGGGTAGATAAATTCAGCATTCAGTGAACCTGTTAAGTGAATATGTTCTTCATTGTAGGGAATAGGAAATGACTTAAAGAAACCAAACAGAGCTTCTCCCACAGGGTGAGTGAGGAGCGTGTCTATATCGACTTCATCAATTTGAAAACCTGTTAGTAAATGATTGAACTCCAAAAGTGACTTCTCAACTAGCGAGTTTTCTTTAATTTTAATTGATTGAATTAAAAGCTCTAGGGTGTCACTGAGAGAGATCCCATTTGTCTCACTAATAATTTTTACAATTTCAACTTTTAGCTGATTTACGAGTTGTTCTCTTTTCTTGTTCATGACACACCTATTTTTTCAAAAAGGTATAGGCCTTATTAACGAGAGCAAGATTCGCATTTAGAGTAAGAAGCATTTCTTCGTTTAGATTAAGAGAACTAAACTTATCAGGATGAATTCTTGATGTTAGCTCTTTATATCTTTTCTTTACTACTTCTTCATCTGCAGGCGTATCATTTAACTCCAGTACTTCGTAAGCCCATTCCTTTGTATTTTCCTTACTCTTCGGAGAAATAGGCAATAAGCTTTTGAAAAGATTCGTTTTTTTAGTGAAATTTTCAAATATTTCCGCAGTTTTTACAGTTGTGAAGTCTGAATCGTTAAACTTTATTTGCTCAATATGTTCTGGAAGTAGAGAAGCCTCCATTTCCCTAGTAATCTGCTCAGGCTTCATCTTATGAACTTCTTCAATATTATTGACTCTAAATAGTATGAGAGCTTTTTTCTCGGGTACTGTCTTGGACCCGTTAACTAGTGAAGTCCAAAGAATTGAGTTGTCATAAACTTTCTGCCAATTCTTATAAAGTTCATCAGAGTCAGAGGTAAAACATTTTTCAAAGAAGTGTCTCACTATTTTAGAAAGTCCTCTTGTACTTTGAAAGTCGGTGAGTAACTTTGTACTTTCAGGAGCTTCAGTTTTTATAATATCTCCCCATTCAAGAGAGTTTAAAAGCTCAATTAAGACCTGTTTCTTATCTCCCTCTAGCTGATTTAATTTTGTTTTTAAATTCTGCTTCTCTTGTGTTGATGGGGGATTAGAGAAGTTTAGTTGATTGGCCTTTCTCTTAACTAAGGTGTCTAGATCGAATTCTTCCTCTTTCTTTTTTCCTGTGAGTAGTTCCATTAAGGTCGTTGAGAAACCTGCCCCTAGAACTTTTATAATGACTAGGATAAAAATTAAAAGAACTATATATTGTGACAAATCTTCAAGCTTTAAATTCATAGCAATTCGAGGGATAATAGTAATATTATTATCTATGATATGTTGTGAGTGAAAAGTTGTCATTATGAGTAATTGGAAAATTAGAGAAATAGAGTTACCACTGCGATTTTCTTGGGCGATCTCAAGGAGTTCTTGTGACGTTAAGAAGAATTTAATTGTTGAGTACAATAGCAATAGTGTTCTTGGGCTAGGAGAGGTCGCATTTAATTCAAGGTATGGAGAGTCTCTAGAGCTGATAAAAGAACAATTTGCTAAGTTTATCTCTCTTTGTCCAAGATCATTAACGACTTTAGCCGATCTAGAACCGGTATTTAAGAAAGCTGATGTATGTAGCTCTCTTAGATTCGGAATAGAGTCTGCCTTTATACACAATATGGCCCACGTGGCCGATATGTCTGTGGCCCAAATCATTGGGGCAAATACACTCTCAAAAGTAAAAACATCGTTCTCTGTGCCAATTATGGATCCAGCAAAAGTTGAGTCCTTTATTGCTGACAATAGGCTAGAGCGCTTTAGTGCTCTAAAGCTTAAAGTAGGCGCAGAGTCAGATATTGAATTTCTTAAACAAGTAGAGAAGTTTTACAAAGGACCTCTTCGCATTGATGCCAATGAAGGTTGGAAAGACCCCGACCAAGTTATGAAGCTCTTTGAAGGACCTCTTCGAAACTTCAATATTGAATTCTTAGAGCAACCATTCTCGAGTGACTCTCATGCAGAATACTTAGCATTAAAGCCAATTTCTCCTGTAGAGATTATAGCTGATGAATCCATTACAAACGGGGATGTGAATAGAGATTTGGCGAATCAATTTCATGGAATAAATATCAAATTGATGAAGTCCGGAAGTTATTTTAAAGCACTTAACCAACTACGTAGTGCAAGAGAGTTAGGGCTAAAGACAATGGTTGGATGTATGGTTGAGACTTCTCTAGGAATTAATTCGGCCATTAATATTGCCTATGGAGTAGATTACTTGGATTTAGACGGTTTTCTATTACTCGAGAAGGACCCATTTAACTACTTATATGAAGATGGAGGACAAGTTTTCTTGGCCCATCTACATTAAAAGAAGAACTTAAAATCTAATTCATACTGAGAATGCTTAGGCGTATTTCTTCCAGCAATTTTCTTTTGTGCTCTAAGAGAAACTGATAGAGGCATAACAAATTTCTTCATTTGATAGAGAGACACTGTACTAAAACTAGCAGCTAGCCTAATATTGTGGGACTCACTATCAGAGTTGTGTGCAAGTATATCGTTTGCCTGAGAATGGGATGATTCGTATTTCGATTTTCCTTGGAGCTCGTAACCATATGTTGAAGATAGTGAAGCCCAGTGAGTAAAGTGATAAGTAGGTCCAAAAGAAAGATTTACTTTATTCCCAAGTTTTTCTTTAAAGTAATCGACCTCTCTAGAGAGGGGAAAGTCGTAGCTCTCTGGAACTCTTAAGCGCTTTTCTGCTGACATTTGATAAGTAAGCCTAAAGTTTAAATCTAAGTCTAGCTTTCGTTTAAAGAAACTTCTTCCAGTAAATACTTCTGCAAAGATATCACTTTGGCCATCTCCAAATGATATGTCCTGAAGTGTATCAGGATCATCCTCTCTTCCTGTTGGGAGAACAACGCCGCCGGCAACAGCGAGTCCATAATCTCCAGCATCTACTAATTTATAGATAGCGCCAACTTCAATATCTCCGAGTCCTTGGGCTTCCCAATTTCCGATTGGCTTATATTGATAGTAATTTACGATAATAGATTGAAGTAACTCTTCTTTAGCGTCTGGAAGTTGAGCCGTGATATCACGGATAACTTTCTGTTCAGCAGTTAAGTTTGAATTTTGATTAATATGATTAAGAGTCTCACTATGGTTATTTCCCTTAGTTCTGTGAATATTTAATTTCACATTTGCTTTATAGATTGGAACAGAGAAATAGGCGGTTAAGTTATTAGTGATTCCCCAACCAAGGCCAAAGCCATTTACAGAGACTCTACCTTCAGCATCTGCGGCGTATTCTCCAAAGGTAAAGCTATCATAGGCACCTGGGTTGATACTTTTTAATTGCTCAAAGTATTGCTTAGTTGCATCGTTAATTGATTCAAGATTTTTTGCATCAAGGCTTTCTTTTAAAGCGTACTGGCTCTCTGTACTACTTGATCCATAGTCAGAGTTGATTCCATCAGTTAAGACATGACGATATCCACCTAGACGCACTCCCTTTGGTAAAGTGTCGTAGCTGGCGGCCAGAGTCATCTCGCTAGAGAAGAGAATCGCCACGGTAAATAGCGTTTGCTTTAGTTTGTTGTGCATGGTGTCATTATAGTTAAAAAATATTTAATTGATAGTCTGTATGAAAAAAATACTCAAGGCTAAGTTGTTGTATTTATTATAAATTTATCCTCCTGAAATTTATACATAGATATTGTTTGTGATGGAGATTATTGGTATGACTGGTTGCGTTAGTAAATGACTGGAGACTTATGAAAATTGTATCACTGCTACTTATTCTCTCTCTTTGCACTCTTGGTTGTTCAAAAGAGAAAATAACTCCTGCTTTTGGAATAGAGACCCTTGAGGCACAGCTAGAGGACAATGCAGTGGAGCTCTCATATGATGTTGATGATATAAACGTTGATGCTTTTGGAACAGAAGTCAGAGGTATAGGTGGAGATGTCGGGGATATTCTTCAGCGTCTTATAGCTAGCTTCGCCGATATTGAATTACAAGAGGGTGACGGGCAGTATATTGAGCTTGAGACAATGACCTATGAATTTCCTGAGCTAAATGAAATAGACTTTAATATTTTAAAAGAAGTTGAGTTTACAGGTGCAGAAGTAAGGCTTATTGACACTTCTGAAGCGGTAGTTGAAAAAGTTGATGCAAATGGTGAGGCCACTACACAAGAAGTTGTAGACCTGAGCTTCGTACAATCATTAGATGTCTTTCTTATTGTGGACAAGCTTCCAGCAACTATTACACAAGTTAAACCGACTTATCTCGACACTGAAAATCCAAATCCTATATACGACGGAAAAGATTCTACCATTCTCTTTAGTTATAAGAGGGATGGAAAGATTGATGAGAATTGTGATTTTAAGTGTTTTAGAATGAAAATTGATAATGGAAAGGTTAAAGATATTTTAAAAAATAATAGAACATTTTCAATTGATATAAGACTTAAAGTTGATGCCGTTCCAAAAGCAAATCTTAGACTCAAAACAAAATTTGATTTTTTAATAAAAATCAATCCTGGTTTTTAACCCTAATTCTTTCCGCGTTTGAAAAAAATAAATCCTTAAGTAAAATAGTAGTACTCATTAGCTACTAAAGGATTTTGTATCGTGAAGAATTTGAGCATTTTACTTGTATTACTTGTTTCATCTAGTTGTTCTCATATTGGACCATTGCTTGGAAAGATAAAGCCCCAGCCTAGATCAAGTATCGCCTCTCTCACTTCAAATAAGAGCTACGATAGCGTTAAAATTAATATTGAAGAGACTCCTAAGGTAGAGAAGAAATCTGTAGTAAAAAAGAAGGTTGTTCAAACAACTGACCCGATTGATCAAGAAAAATCATTTTTAGAAAAAATATTTCCAGCAACAGTCTCATCTGTTGATAAGAAAGGTTTAAACCTTAGATACAAAGAAAAGCATTATAATTTTTGGAAGAAATACTTCTCAAAGAGAGAGAAGGAGAGATTCCAGCGCCATATGAGTAATGGTGTTAAGTTTGAATCTATTGTTAAAGAAGTTTTAAAGGAACATAAGCTCCCTGCGGATCTCTTTTATGTTGGTTTAATTGAGTCGGGATATAACACTCATATTAGATCTCACGCCTCGGCAGTTGGACCTTGGCAATTTATTAAGGGAACAGGAAAGAGATACGGATTAAAAATAGATAGATATTTAGATGAGAGAAGAAATATCTATAAAGCATCTCACGCAGCGGCGAATTACTTTAAAGATCTCTACAATATTTTTGGTAGTTGGGAACTTGCTCTTTGTGCATATAATGCAGGAGAGTATAGAATTATTAACGCCATTAGAAGAGGGAATACTAGGGACTATAGAGAGTTAGTTAGAAAGAAATTAATTCCAAGAGAAACAATAAACTATGTTCCAAAAGTTGCTGCTGCTAAGTACCTTTTTGAAAATAGAAAGAAGTATGGCCTAAGAGCAAAGAGATTTCATTCAGATATTTACACTAATGTTGAAGAGGTTGAGGCCACTAGATCTTTCTCTCTCTCAAAAGTTGCAAAGGGTTTAAGAGTTAGTCTTAAAGATATGAAAACCTTAAATCCTGAAGTAAAGAAAGATTGGGTAGCTGTAACAAGAAGAAGACCTTTTAAATTATTAATTCCAAAAGGATACTCTCAGAAGTTTGCTAGCTTGAACTTTAGCACCAAGAGACCAGTTGCAAGAAGATCTGTTTCTCAGTCTATTTCTAGAAAGGTTAGCTCTATTTATAGAGTTAAGAGAGGAGATAATCTAACAGGGATTTCTAAGAAATTTGGCTTACCAATTAGAAAAATTAAAAGAGCAAATAATATTCGTGGAAGTAAAATCATGGTTGGTCAAAGGTTATCTATACCAATGACTGTCAGTAGATACAAAGTAAGAAGAGGGGATAACTTAACTGTTATTGCTAGAAAGTTTAATACTTCAATTAGAAAGATTGTTGTTGCCAATAATTTAAGAGGACATAGAATCTATAAAGGTCAGAGTTTAATCATACCTAGTGAAAGCTAGGCAAGTTCATCATTCTAAGATAGACTGAAGTTATGAAAATTGGTTTTGATGCAAAGAGGGCCCTTCATAACTTTAGAGGTCTTGGAAATTATAGTAGAACATTAATAAAGAGTTTAGACGAGCATTATAGTGATAATGAACTCTATCTATTTTCCCCAGAAACTAAAAAGAAAGAGTTACTAACTTGGTACCAAGGCTTAGGTGACAATGCTCATTTAATCTCTCCTCAAGGTTTTATTTCTAGCAAGGTTCCAAGTCTATGGAGAAGCTTTAAGCTCACAAGTGAAATTGAAAATAATCACATCGATATTTATCATGGTCTAAGTCATGAACTTCCCATTGGTATCGAGAGAGTCAATGCTCTTAAAGTTGTTACTATTCATGATTTATTATACTTGAAGTTCCCTCAATTCTTTTCGGCCATAGATCGTTTCACGTATCACAAGAAATTTACATATAGCTGTGAGAAGAGTGATCTTATTATTGCTATCTGTGAACAAACTAAAGCTGATATTATAGAGCATTATAAAGTTTCACCTGATAAGATTCACGTCGTCTACCAAAGCTGTTCTCCTAAATTCTATTATCATAAATCTATTGATGATCTCATTAGAATTAAAGAGAAATATAAAATACAAAAACCATTTATCTTTCATATCGCAACGATGGAAGAGAATAAGAATACTTTAGGAATACTTAAGGCCTATGAGTTAATTCACTCTGAAGTTGAGGAGGATTTAATTCTTATAGGGAGAGGTAAGAAGTATAAGCAAAAAGTTATTCAGTATATTCAAGAGAAAAACCTCTCAAATAGAGTTCGCATTTTAGACGAGGCGATAGATGAAGATCTTCCCGCCATCTTTCAATTGGCCAAGCTCTTTGTTTTTCCATCATTCTATGAAGGTTTTGGAATTCCGATTATAGAAGCACTCTTTTCAAAAACGCCAGTGGTCACTTCAAAAGGTGGGTGCTTTCCGGAAGCTGGAGGGCCGAATTCAAGGTATGTAGACCCTTACGATATTAAAGATATTTCTAAAGGTATGCTGGATATACTAAGAGATGAGGGGCTTCAAAAAGAAATGGCCCAAAAGGGCCATGAATTTGTTCAGAAATTTCATTGGAAGAATACTGCCAATGACTTAATGAATCTCTATACTACTCATCTGTGATGAGTGAAACATTAGTGAGTTCATACTTCTTAAGCTTACCAATTAACTGAACGACACGATCGTATTTAACATCTTTATCAATGCGAAGATCTATTGGCATAGTCTTCTTAACAATGGCCTTAAGTGATCCCTCTATATTTTCAAGAGTTGTCTTCTCTCCATTGTAAGCAATTTCTGTTTTTGATAACTCAATGTAAATTGTCTTCTGCTCTTTTTGAACACTCTCTCCCTTTTCTGTTTTAGGTAGATTTAAGAGCAGTGCCATCTCATCTTTTTTAAATACAGTCGAAACCATAAAGAAGATGAGTAGGAGAAAAACGACATCAATCATTGGAGTGATATCAGGAGCTGCTGCTTCTCTAGATCTTTTCTTCATGAGTGCTCCTTAAAGTACGTCGGAGAGTAGTTCTTTCTCAAGTCTTGTTTCAAATTGATCAACCATACCAATAAGGTAGTTGTGACCAATATAGTGTGGAATCGCAACAATCATACCGCCAACAGTTGTTATTAATGCCATGGAAATACCTTGAGCAAAAGATGCTGGGTTATTAAGTCCTGTCTGTGACATAACTTTAAAAGCAACAAGTACACCAATAACAGTTCCTAGAAGTCCAAGTAGAGGTGAGATAGAAGCGATGATCTTAACCGTATTTAAACCCTTCTCAAGCCCTGCAATGTGGTTAGAAAGCTCTTGCTTAGCAATTTCAATAATAGTGTTCGTATCGCTATCTTTAGTCACAGTTTTAACTCTGTCACTTAATTCGTTAGCTACTTGAGATGATCTCTTTGACTCTTTAGTTAAGATAAAGAACTTTGAAATCATTATAGCGAACCCAATGATATTTAAGGCCAGTAAAATATACATTATTACTCCGCCTTGCTCTATATAATCAATTACTCTCATTATTTCTCCTTACAATAAAAATATCCCTTCTATTCTCTTAAAGTTGAGAATTTTTTGCAACTAGTTATAAGGTAGAGGTGTGTCATTTTAAGGGTAGTAAAATAGTCGGGTTTAATTTACTTAATCTTTACAAAGTTATGACTAAGCTACGACAGATTTTCGATTTAAAGGGGTAATATAATTCTTAGATAAGATAGAAACTTATCAAACATCGGAGGTTATGTATGCAAGTTAGTTATCATCACGTAGACAAATCAAATGCTTTAAATGAATTTGTTGAAGAGAAGATGAAGCATTTCTCTCAAAACAAGGAAAAGTTCTCAAACATTAATTGGGACATTTCTAGAGAAGGCGGACTTTATAAAGCAGCAGTTCGATTTAAGGCCAGTGGTAAGATTTTTAAAATGGAGGGCAAGGCAGGTAACGCTTACGCCTCTGTCTTAAAAGTTTTTAGAAAAATGAAAAGCTCATTACCTAGAAAGATAAAGTATGAGCAAAGGCTACATAGAAAACATGCCAATCTCTTCTAATCTTCTCACACGAGATTAGATCGTTTCGTACTTAGAGTGCTCATTACTCTGCCTCCCTCCCAAGTCTCTCTCATGGGAGGGTGGCCCTAATAATTAAATTGTTTAAGATTTCTTGAGAAATAGAGAGACAGTTCCACAATTTATTGCCACCTTCTGAAATCCTTTGTTAATGGGGTTGTTGGTGATTTCTTTTCTTAACTTCAGTAACTTAAAGTACAAAAGTCACTCTTTTAGAAACCTTGATAGTTACTACTCTAACTGCCTCATTTCTTTTAGGTAAAGTTCTCGATAGAAATAATTTTGGTTGTTCTTCAATTATAGAGGATAATTTAAGGTACATATTCACGCTGCTTTTGCTTGGGGACTTAATATTACGTAGATGCTAAAATTGTGAAAGTACGGAAGCTGTTATGCTTATTAATAATTAAAGAGGATTAAATTATGATTTTTTCTAGATCTATATTATCGATTCTTATATTTTCTTTAGTGTTTAGTAGTGCACTAGCAGATGGAACAAGACCAACAAAGGCATTTCATGAATTGTTTGAGTTAAATGTTGGTACTGCTGAAGGCACTTTTTTGAAAACTCTAAAATTAAAATCATTGGTTTTATATAAAGATCCTGATAGAAATTCTCCGATCCTGCATGAAGTGGAGTACATGAACGAATCTAGTAAATATCAATCGGACTTTTATGAGCTATTTGATGATAAGAGTGGGGTTTACAAATTCATGGGAATATATAGTAGAGAGAGAAGAGGAGATTTCTACAAGGTGTTCTATAAAGGTGAATACTTTTGGACACACAAATCAAATTATCATCGGATAACTAAAGTTGAAAACTTAATCCTAGACCCTAGGGGAATAACTGCGAATGTTAACAAAATAGAATTTTTTAAAACTCCTGGAGGTGAAGTTTTTACCATTCCAGACTCTTTAAAGCGTTATTCAGAAAATAGAACTAAGAAGGTAGACTTTTTACCAAAAGAATATAAGTGGATTGATGGAGTTCTATGGGTAAAGCTCTCTAGTGAAAAAGGGTCTTGTGGTGCAGAGGGGATCAGTTATACTGAAAAACTTGAATTTTGGTATACTCCTTACAAAAAAGGAGAGAGGCCAAATTATTACTACGCGTACAAGAGTGGCTGTTAATTCATAGGTGTACTCTCTCTAAAAATAGCTTTTTGTATATCAGTCTAAAGAATTGTAACCTTGGTGCGTCGAGTGGACAGTGTTAGAGAGTAAGACAAAACGTGTCTAAAAAATTGACGGCCTCTATTTTTATTACACTCAATTCAAATTAAAGATTAGTTCTTGCTATATTTTCATAAAAGGAGATAAATGTGAGAGCTTTACTACTATTAGTATTTCTATGTATCTGCGCGAAATCATTTGGCGAAGTTTATAAAGTGAGAGATGTAGAACAGAATTGTAATCTGTATCTTGCTCCTACCAGTATATTTATGGCCAATTATGATGGTGGAAGGCTTGAGAAAGTGAGCTCAATGCCAGCACTTATCTTTCAGCGTATTGATGGGGAAATTAATCTAAAAGGGCTTTGGGCCTTTACGACCATTGAAGATAATATCTCTATCGGTGACAATAATTTTGAAGATATTATGTCACATAATTACCACTCTGTTTGCTTATCTGATGATAAGGAAGTGATTCATTTAGAGGAAAAGAGAAAGCTCTTTAATAACCTAAATGATTTAGACGCAGAGTAATTTATCTACACACTTGGAATAATGATCTTGAAGCTAACACCTCCAAGGTCATTACTATAAACAGAGATTGTGCCCTTATGCTTTTGCACAATATGTTTAACAATACTTAAACCAAGCCCTGTACCACCCAGGCTTCTAGATCTACTAGAGTCGACTCTATAGAATCTTTCAAAGATTCTCTTTTGATGAATTGCTTCAATACCCGGACCATTATCTTCCACTAAGAGAGTGAATGAACTTTCGTTTTGCTCCCACTTTATAAAACTCTCGCCATCTTGATTAGCGTATTTATACGAGTTATCTATTAAGTTTGTGAGAACTTGTTCAATTAGTGAACTATCGACGAGAACTTCTTTTGCACTATAGTCACAATGTATTTTTCTATTGGAGTTCTTGTGAACTTGTTTGAGGTTCATCAATACATTTTGGGTGATATCTTGAGTAGATGACTTTACCAGATCAAGTTTATGTCTAGACTCAATCATAGATAGATTCAGTATTTCTTGAAAGAGGATCGCAAGGCGATTGGAGTTGTGTTCAATCTTGCTGAGAGACTCTTTTACCGTTGGGTTCTCTGTAAGCTCTTTCATTCCTAGAAGAATCTGAACGTATCCCTTCATCGCTGTAAGAGGTGTTCTCACTTCGTGGGAGACATTTGTTACAAAATCCTCTCTCATTTGTTGAGCTAGCTTCTTATGGGAAATATTTCTAAATGTACAGATGGCCCCAAGTATTTGGCCGTCATCAGCAATTAGAGGGCTTGTAGAGATATCAAACCAGCCTTTCTCAGTTCTATCTGACATTTCAATTTCAATATTTCTAACCTTACTACTTGTTCTATCTTTAATTGTTTCTCTAAGTAGTTCGTGAACCTCTTTCTTTCTGGAGACTTCAACTAGTTTTAAGCCTTTCGCACTCTTAGAGTTAGACTCTCTTTCATTTAGAAAACTCTTTTGAAATCTCTTATTTATAAAGAGAACATTTTCATGGATATCAATGGCCAAGATGGCATCCGAGATACTTTCCATAAGAATTGAGAACTTCTTATTTTCAAATTGTAGTTCCTCAATATAATTTGCTAGCTCAACCTCTGCGCGGTCAAGGGTTCTCTCGACGAGATGCCACTCATCGTCTATGGCCATGGCGGACTCAAGACCCTTGGGAGTTAGCTTCAAGTTCTCTAAATTTGAAATTTTCTTAATTAATGACCTAAGTGGAAACGACACTTGTAACGAAGTCCAAAGGCTTAGTAGAGAAGTGAAGAGCAATAGGGGAATGAAGAAGATGATGATCGATCTATCGAGCGTTCTCATGGCAATAGAGACTTGCTTTAGAGGAACGGCCTGTCTAATAATATAGGACTTATCCGTTTTAAACTTCATCGCTCCGTAGATCATATCGATTTCGGCACTCTCACTATAGCGCTTTGATGTTCCAATTCCTTTTTTTAGGGCACTTTGAACCTCTGGACGATAGAGGTG